>CALRTF020000195.1:0-8194 GCA_943370985.1 Paenacidovorax caeni | reverse complement strand
TTTCGCCTTGTGCAGGTTGACGTCGAAGCTGTTGCCCGAATGCAGGGATGCCAAGGCGGGCGAGGCCTGCCGCGTCGGCCCGCCCAACGCGCCCGGCAAGCCGATGTATGCCATGTACCCGCTGTTTGCTGCCGTTGCGAGCCCGGTCACGCTCACGCGCCTGGACGGGCCCTGACTGGCGCGGCCTGATTTTCCGGAGAGCTTAACCATCATGGCCATTGAACTGATTGCGCCTTTGGGAAGGGGAAGTCACCAGGTGCTGGCTGTCGCAGACCCTGAAGGCACGCTCACCTCCTGCCTGGTGATCGCCGGGGTGTTCTTCCTGCTCGCCGCGCTGGTCGCCCGCGCCAACCTTTTCCATTTGCCGGTCAATCCCCTGCGCTGGCATTACTGGGTGGCCTACGAAGCCAACGAACTGAGTGACGTCCGCGTCAGGTTCGTACTGATCCTGTGCATCATCTCGATCTGCGCGCTGCTCGCCGCGGCGTATATCTTCCTGACCCTGGTGTTCCGCGCCTAGGGCGGGCCTCCGCCCGTCATGGTGGGCCGGACCCGCCATTCATGCCGCTCAGGCCGCAGGCCGGTGAATCACACACAGCTTGTTGCCGTCGGGGTCGCGCAGGTAGGCCAGGTAAGGCTTGCCGGCGTGTGCCTCGCGAATGCCCGGCGGGTCTTCACAGGGGGTGCCGCCATTGGCCACGCCGGCCGCATGCCAGGCATCGCCCTGCGCGATCGAGGCCACGTTGAAGCCGATGGTGCTGCCGTTGCCATGGCAGGCCGGCTCGCCGTTGATGGGCGTGGTGATGCCGAACGTGCCGCCCGGGCTGCGGTAGAAGTAGCGGTTCTTGTTGGCGACGCCGGGTCCTATGCCCAGTGTGCCGAGCACCGCGTCATAAAACTTTTTCGAGGCTTCCAGGTCGCTGACGCCGACCATGACATGGCTGAACATTGTTTGTTGTCTCCGTGATGATGAGGTGCCCGGGATAGGGCGAAGGAAAGCGGGCATGTTACTTGAGGCGCCGGCTGCGGCGCTCGGGCGCTCAGCGGCTGCCGGCGCCTTCGAGCTCGAACACCGGCACATCGAGCTGGCGGCTCAGCCAGACCCCGCCGCCGATTTCAGTCAGGCCCTCACGCAGGCCGCGGCGGTACAGCTCG
This sequence comes from Paenacidovorax caeni, assembly GCA_943370985.1. Classification (GTDB taxonomy): domain Bacteria; phylum Pseudomonadota; class Gammaproteobacteria; order Burkholderiales; family Burkholderiaceae_C; genus Polaromonas; species Polaromonas caeni_A. Next base: position 7,039 of record CALRTF020000195.1, on the reverse strand, counting down.
GCCCGGTGGCGGTACAGGCGCGGGTCGGCCAGTTGGTCGTCGATGATGTCGCGCTCATAGTCTTCGCGCGTCGCGGCCTCGACATACAGCGCGCCCCGGCACAGGCGGCCCAGGTTGTGCAGCGCCAGCTTCAGGTCCGCCGGGTTCAGGTAGGACAACACGGCCTGGCAGATCACCAGGTCAAAGGGCTCGGCCGCGCTGTAGTCCACCACCGAGCCACGCTCCCACCCATACCGCTCGCACAAATACGCGCTGTATTCCACGCCGTGGTACGTCGCATCCGGAAAGTGCGTGGCCACGATCTCGCGCCACACGCCGATGCCGCAGCCCATGTCCAGCACCCGCGTCACCGGCACGCGCAGGTACTTGAGGTAGCTGCAGACAAAGTTGCCCAGACGCGCCACATGCGCCGGGTCCACCACGCCGGTCTTCTCGTCGAAGTAATAACGCTGGTAGTAGGCCTCGTCGAACCATGAGTCACTGGCAGATTTCACGCTTGTCGCTTTTCAGTTCTGTTTGCTTGCGCGGGCCCCCAGCATGCCACGCGGCGCGACAGCACACAACGCTGGCTGCGGCGTGTGTAGGGCAAGTGCGGAATCAGTCGGCGCGGGGCCGGTGCAGCCCACACAGCTTGTTGCCGTCCGGATCGCGCAAATAAGCCAGGTAGAGCCTGCCGACCGAACCGTCACGAATGCCCGGCGGGTCTTCACACGTGGTGCCGCCGTTCGCAATCCCCGCCGCATGCCAGGCATCGACCTGTTCGGGCGACTCCATCTTGAAGCCGATGGTGCTGCCGTTGCCATGGCAGGCCGGTTCGCCGTTGATGGCGGTGCTGATCGCAAATGTGCCCGTCTTGCTGCGGTAGAAGTAACGGTTCTTGTTGGCAACGCCGGGTGCAACGCCCAGGGTGCTGAGCACCGCGTCGTAAAACTTTTTGGATACTTCGAGGTCGTTAACGCCGACCATGACATGACTGAACATTGCTTTTGTCTCCGTGATGAGAAATGATGGAGCTTGGATGATACTGATGAGAGACGGAGAGGAGCCCTTGAGAAGTAGAGCCATGGCCTCTTCGAGGGAACCATCAGACCTGTTGCAATAGATCGAGAGGTGCCAGTTGACCAAAGACTCGGAAATCGTAGCAAAGGGTAAAGCGGACTACTTTTCAAATAAGGGCGCATATCAAAATCCTTATCCGCCGGCCTCTGAGGAATTCAACCACTACGAGCGTGGCTGGATGCAATCCTTGAAGTACGACGACGGCAGACTGTTGAATGCCCTAAACAAACCAGTTCCCAATCTATTTCCGCCAAACCGATCTGCCGTAAATCAATACGCAGAACTTAAAGGCCGTAGCCGACCACGGAACAAGTAGCGAAGACCGAACGACAAGGATTGCGAGTCCTTGGGTCGGTGGTTCGATTTCGCCCGGTGATTTTGGCCTATGAGCCTCTTCGGGGCGTTAGGCATTGCGCATGGGGCCCAGCAGGACAGGCGGCAATAATGGCCTAGAACACCGTGCAGCGGCCTTCCTGGAAGGAAAACGTAATGGGGCCATCGTCGCGAGTGGTCAGCACGTATCTCGAACTCTGATTTCGAAACCACGGAATTCCGCGAGTCTTGCTAGCGTAGTAATTGGTGGTTTCTTGAGTTTCATATTGCTTGTAGTCGTCAGAGATCACGGTTACTTGCGGGCGGCAGCCGTACTCATCAAACATCGCAGGGCAGATTCCGCTTTTCCTCCCATGATGGGAGGCTATGAGCACGTGAACACCCGCGACTGTTTGCCGAAACGGTGGGCATGTAGCTAGTAGGTTGTTAAACCCCTTGGTTTCCATGTCTCCGGTAAACATGAAATTAAAACCAAGGATGTTGAGCGTTACAACCAAGCTCAAATTGTTTTCGTCATCAAAATACGGGTAAGGATTCCACGTTCGTGTCAGATGGAGTCCGGGTATCTCCGGCGGTATCTGAGTCCAGCCAATTTGTCTTCTCGCAGCGAGCGCAGAGGCAATAGCTCTGATCCCGTTCCCCATGCCGTCTTCGGACTTAAGGTGCACAATCGTTTCTGCTGCTACTGTGGGATTACCAACAATGCAGCCGATGGTAATACCTCGACGATCCAAGTCAGGGAAGCCTGACACATGGTCCTCGTCGTAGTTGGTGCATAGCAGCATATCCACGTAATCCACGCCCAAAGCGGTCAGGTGTGCGCCGGGATACCAAGGGGCCCCCTGAAAGTTGACGGCGTGCCCGCAATCAATAAGCACACGCCGTATACCACCGGGGGTTGGCATCGTAAGAAGGGCGCACTGCCCATGGTCTACGTCGAATATCTGGAGAGCTCCATCATGCAGTTGAATGGTCATGACGCTTCCGCCTGCATTTGGTCCTTGCTACAGGCATACGCGGTAAAGACTTCGTTAGCGTAGAGCCGATAGAACTTCAGATACCTTAATGTCAATCCGATGCCAAGGATGGCGGCAATGCGCGCCCAAAGTAAATGCTCGTGCGGACCATTTGTTTGCAAGTACGAGTAGTAAAAAATGGCCGCGTCTATGAGGGCGACAACGGCAGCGTTGCGACAGAAGCCATATAGATTAAGGAAGTTCTCCAGGCGCGTCATTACCGCCGGAGTCCTCCGCGCGTAAGCGAATGCGAGCCAGAAAAGAGCCTCTCCAGGTGTCCTCACTCCCTCAGCCTCACCCTTTAGGAGAGCAGCAGCTTGCGTTTCTTCTGGTAATGGCTGAAAGTATCCGCTAAGCCATATACGCAACCAGCGCGGTGCCTTAAATTGACCGAACAGTACGGTTCGTGGATGCCCAAGGACCTTCCCGACTAAGCCGCGCTCGAAAACTAAGCTCGACAAGCTCGCGACCAACTGGCCCACTGTATAGGCGAGTGACACAGCTATCACGCCTTGGACGACAGTCCAACTCTCGCGCATTAATAAGTTTGCACCGGCAGCGCAGTCGACAGCGAAAATTAGGAGAAACCCAGCTGATAGGTATGCCCAAAAGTCGTACGACGTAAATGGAATCTTCTGATCCATCTTTCCCCCTGCCTTTTTAGCAGTCTAACAAGAGGCCGTATAGGACGATAGTGCATGGAACCATTCTCTGCACGGCGGGCTTTCAAAGTGCATCATCAAAATCTATAAGGTTCGTCGCAAAACTCCGGAAGTTAATCAATGCAACCCCTGCGGCGACTCTTACCCTCATCGCTGACCGCGGCTCGCGGCAAGTAGTTTGCTCACAAGCCCTTCTCCCCACAAGTTCTGTTGCACGTTGGTCCGAAAATTGCCTCATGGCCGCGATGTCCCCGATTGCCACCACACCCGACATCGTCCTTGTCAACGAGCCCGGCACCAAGGTAACGACGGTGGATGTCACGGCGGTGAAGGTGGGCGAAGTCACGCTGGTCGAGACGCAACTGCCGAAGGAAGGAATCAGCGTCGCCATCGCCAGACCTTAAGGCGCCTTTTGAGTCCTGATTTTTGCGAACACGTCGTTCATCAGGGTTCGGGTGACCTGGCCGGCATCCTGAAAGCCATGAAACGCCGAGTTGTCCCAGCGGCCCATGGCCAGCAGGTTTCCTGTGCGGGCATCGAACACCTGGATGGTCAGCGAACGCAGGTACATGGTCAGGTCCCAGCGCCAGACGTCCGTGTAGCCGACGATGGCGTCCACGCGGTTGCTCTGGCGTGTGCCGGGGTAGACGGTTTCCCGGGCTGTCACACCCTGCATCATCAGTGCGGTGCGCACGTGGTCGTCCATGGCTGCGGAGTTGCCGTCCTGGGGCACCAGTGCGGCCGAGGTGATGGCCCGGGCCGGTTCGAGTTGGCCCAGCGTGACGTTTTGCGAGGTGGCGCAACCGGTGGCCAGGGCAGAAAAAGCGAGAAGGGACGAGAGAAGCAAACGGGTCATGAGTCTTGGTGGATAGTGAAGAGGGATGGCGTGCGCACGGTGGTGAATCACCGCGGTTACAAAGCAGTTAACACTTTGTGACAACCATCATGACGGACACCACCGCAAATTCATAGCCGGGATATCCAGAGGGGGGAGTTCGATGTAAATAAATCACAAGAACGCGCATCGCCCCCGCCTCCGGGCACCCGCGGCCATGCGCAGGTCAGGGGCGAAACACATGTGATGAAGCCGGCCCACAGCCGGCGCAGGCGTGCGCTGACACACTGCGCTTGCCGGGCGGCTACGGTGGCTGCATGAACTGGCTTCGCAAACTTCCCGGCACTCAGCGCTCGCCGTATGGCCTGGAGTGCCGGGTGCTGCGTCAGATCCCGCGGTTGTTGCTGGCGGCCATTGCGCTGCCTGCCGGCGCCTCGTTGCTGGCGCGACTGTGGGCGGGGGATGCCTCCGCCGAGGCGCAGGCCCGGCAGCTGCAGGTGTTCGACTTCATGATGCTGGGCCTGGCCGGCACCGCGCTGTGGCTGATCGCCGTCCTCGCCATCGTTTGCGGGATCATCTGGGTCATGAAGGGGCCGGCTTACGTGGCCGATGCCTATTACCTGCCCGGCACGCAGCCTGGCGGGGAGCGCGGCGCGAGTTCTGAGGTGTCCTGAACACCCGGCGCCGCAGGGGTCAGCGACGCGCCTTGCTGTGCCGCTGAACGGCCGGGCCCGCTGCGCTCTGCGTGCCGCGCCGGTTTACAGTGATGCTTGTCATCCGTTGCGGACCGGCCCAGCGGCATGGCTGGCGTGGACTGGCCCGGTTTATGCATCAAATCGCCCTCTAGCCCCCGTCCGGCGGGAGCAAGCAGCTATAAAAATCAGAGCATCTGAAGCTGTCTGCCTGCCCAAACGTGAAAGCCCAGCACCATGTCTGAACAAACGAGCGACTTCCTCATCATCGGCGGCGGTATCGCCGCGGCGTCGGTCGGCTACTGGCTGGCGCCGCATGGGCGGGTGACGGTGCTCGAGCGTGAATCGCAGCCGGGTTACCACTCGACCGGGCGTTCGGCGGCGCTGTTCATGGAAAGTTATGGCACGCCCCAGGTGCGGGCGCTGACCATGGCGAGCCGCGCGTTTTTTGCCAGCCCGCCGGAAGGCTTCAGCGAACACCCGCTGATCTCGCCGCGCGGCGCAATGATGGTGGCCACCCATGGCGAAGAGGCGCAGCTGGCCGAACAGTGGGACGTGTTTCGCAGCGTCACGCCGCATGCGCGTTTGCTGAGCAGCGCTGAGGCCTGCGCGCTGGTGCCGGTGCTGCGGCCCGATAAAGTGCTGGGCGCGGTGCTGGAGCCCGATGCCGCCGACATGGACGTCGATGCCATCCACCAGGGTTTTCTGCGCGGGCTGCGGCGCGCCGGTAGCAACGTGGTCTGCAATGCCGAGGTCACGGCGCTCGCGCGCGAGGGCGAGGTCTGGCGGGTCCAGGCGGGCGGGCAGACCTATGCGGCGCCTGTCGTCATCAACGCGGCCGGTGCCTGGGCCGATGTGGTGGCGGCGCTGGCCGGTGTGGAGACCCTAGGCCTGGAGCCGCGGCGCCGCTCGGCGTTTATCTTCGCGCCGCCCGACGGCATCAACAGCGCGGGCTGGCCGCTGGCGGCCGGCATCGGCGAAAGCTGGTACTTCAAGCCCGACGCCGGCATGTTGCTGGGCTCGCCGGCCAATGCCGACCCGGTGGCGCCGCAGGACATCCAGCCCGAAGAACTCGATATCGCGATGGCGATCCACCATATCGAGGAGATGACCACCCTGACGATACGCCGGCCGACGCGCACCTGGGCCGGGCTGCGCTCGTTTGTGGCCGACGGCGACCTTGTGGGCGGCTTTGCGCCGGACGCGCCGGGTTTCTTCTGGCTCGCGGCGCAAGGCGGCTACGGCATCCAGACTTCGGCGGCCATGGGCGAAGCCTGCGCAGCACTTGCGCGCGGCCTCTCGCTGCCCGAACGTATCGCCGGCTTCGGCCTGAGCGAAGCCATGTTGTCGCCGGCGCGGCTGCGCGGAACGGGCCGCGCCCACTAAGGCCTAAGCATCAAACTGGCCGCCAGCCCCCGGCTGGCATGGGCGAGCAGCTATTAAAACAGGATCATGAGCCGCCCGATGAGCGGCGCAGGCGGTCCCCTGATGACCGCAGCCAATGACTTGTCCGGATGCGGCGAGCCGGCGCCCGCGTGAAAACCTACGCTTGTGTTTCCGGCTTCAGGCCATACACACGCAACAGGATTTTCATGGACAGACTCGACGGCAAACGCGCATTAATCACCGGCGGCACCACAGGCATCGGCCTGGCTGCTGCAAAACAATTTCTGGCCGAAGGCGCCAGGCTGGTAGTGACCGGCTTCAACGACGACACCCTGGCGCAGGCCCGCCGGGAGCTGGGCAGCGAAGTGGCGGTGCTCAAGATCGACGCCGGCGATGTGCGGGCGCAAAAGCAGCTGGCGCAACAGGTGGCCGATACGCTGGGCCAGCTCGACGTGGCTTTCATCAATGCCGGCATCGGCGTATTCAAGCCGCTGGCGCAGTGGGACGAGGCCAGTTATGACCGGTCCATGGCGGTCAACCTCAAGGGGCCGTTTTTCCTGGTGCAGGCACTGCTGCCGGTGCTGGCCAATCCGGCCTCGGTGATCCTGACGGCGTCGGTCAATGCGCATGTGGGCATGCCGACCTCCAGCGTTTACTCGGCGACCAAGGCGGGCCTGATCTCGCTGGCCCGCACGCTGTCGGGCGAGCTGATAGCGCGCGGCATCCGCGTCAATACGCTGAGCCCGGGGCCCGTGAACACGCCGATTTACGGCAAGCTGGGCATGCCGGCCGAAGAGCTGCAGAAGATGGCAGACAGCATCCTGGCGCAGATGCCGGCGCAGCGTTTCGGCAGCGCCGAAGAAGTCGCCCTCGCGGCGGTCTACCTGGCGTCCGAGGAGTCGCGTTTTGCCATCGGCAGCGAGCTGGTGCTGGACGGCGGCTTCAGCGCCATCTAGGCCATCAAGGGCGACAGCAGGCTTGGGCCCGCCGGTTTACAGTGCGGGACTGGCAGGCCGCGCCAGCAGCCCTCCCCACCACTGCGCCGGGCAGCCCGTT
>CALRTF020000194.1:0-8244 GCA_943370985.1 Paenacidovorax caeni | reverse complement strand
GTGTCCACGTCGGTCAGTTCAGGCTGCAGCTTCATCTGCTCGGCCAGGCGCGTGGCCCAGAGCTTGAGTTCCGAGGAACTGTCGCTCTTGAGCGTGTACTGGTAGGTCGAGTTGCTCGAGCGCCCGCCGCCGCGCAGGTCCTGCACCGGGTTCAGGAAGATGCTGATGCCGGTGATCTGCGCCAGCTGCGGCCGCAGCCGCGCGATCACCGCCTGGCCCTTGTCGCTGCGCTGCCCGACCGGCTTGAGGTTGATGAACATGAAGCCGCCGCCGGCGCGCGAGCCGCCGGTGAAGCCGACCACGGTATCGACGGCCGGGTCGGCGCGGATGATGTCCACGATGGCCTTGAGCTTGGTCTGCATGGCCTGGAAGGAAATGCTGCGGTCAGCGCGTATGCCGCCGCTGATCTGGCCGGTGTCCTGTTGCGGAAAATAACCCTTGGGAATGGAGACAAACAGCCAGGCGTTGAGCGCGACCACCGCGACCAGGCTCAGCATCACGATGCCGCGGCTGGCCAGCGCCCAGTCCAGGCTCAGTTCGTAGCCGCGGTGCACGCGCTTGAAGGCGTTTTCGAACCAGCGCGAAAGACGGCCCGGCGGCTTGTCCTGCGTCTGCGGCTTGAGCAGCCAGGCGCACATCATGGGTGTGGTGGTCAGCGAAATCAGCAGCGAGATCAGCACCGCCGCCGACAGCGTCACCGCGAACTCGCGGAACAGCCGCCCGACCTGGCCGCCCATGAACAGCAGCGGGATGAACACCGCCACCAGCGACAGGCTGATCGACAGCACGGTGAAGCCGACCTCGCGCGCACCCAGCAGCGCGGCCTTGAAACGGTCCATGCCGGCCTCGATGTGGCGGCTGGTGTTTTCCAGCACCACAATGGCGTCATCGACCACAAAACCGGTGGCCACGGTCAGCGCCATCAGGCTCAGGTTGTTCAGGCTGAAGCCCAGGAAGTACATCACGCCGAAGGTGCCCAGCAGCGACACCACGGTGGCCACGGCGGGGATGATGGTGGCGCGCGCGCTGCGCAAAAAGGCACTGACCACCAGCACCACCAGCACAATCGAGATCAGCAGCGTGATCTCGATTTCATGCAGCGAGGCGCGTATCGAGTTGGTGCTGTCGGACGCCACCTGCAGCAACACGTCCTGCGGCAGCTGCGCCTGCAGCTCGGGCAGCAGGGCGCGCACGCCGTCCACGGTGGCGATCACGTTGGCGTCGGGCTGGCGCGTGACCAGCACGATCACGGCGGCATCGCCGTTGAACAGCCCCAGGGTGTTGATGTTCTCGACGCCGTCCACCACCTCGGCCACATCGCTCAGGCGGATGGCCGCGTTGTTGCGCCAGGCCACGATCAGCTCGCGGTAGTCGGCGGCCTTGCGCCCGCCGCTGGCGGTGTCGGCGCCCGAATAAATCTGCAGGCGCTGGCCGTTGCCCTCGATCGCGCCCTTGGGCCGATTGGCGTTGGAGGCCTGCAGCGCGGCACGCACGTCCTCGGCGCTGACGCCGTAACGGTTCAGCGCAAACGGCAGCAGGTCCACCCGCACCGCGGGCAGCGAGCCGCCGCCGAGTTCGACGTCGCCGACGCCTTTCACCTGGGCGATTTTTTGCTGCACCAGGTTGGAAACCTCGTCGTAGATCTGGCCCGGCGAACGCGTCTTGGAGGTCAGCGCCAGGATGATGACCGGAGACGCCGCCGGATTGGCCTTGCGGTAGGTCGGGTTGCTGCGCAGCGTGGCCGGCAGGTCGGCGCGTGATGCGTTGATCGCGGCCTGCACCTCGCGGGCCGCGGCGTCGATGTTGCGGTTCAGCTCGAACTGCAGGCTGACGCGGGTCGAGCCGTTGCTGCTGTTGGACGTCATTTCGTTGACACCCGCAATCGTGCCTAGCCGCCGCTCCAAAGGGGTGGCGACGCTGCTGGCCATGGTCGACGGACTGGCGCCCGGCAGCGAGGCGCTGACCGAGATCACCGGAAAGTCGACCTGCGGCAGCGGCGAGACCGGCAACACGAAAAAAGCCCCGATGCCGGACAGCGCCAGGCCGACGGTCAGCAGGACCGTGGCGACCGGGCGGCGGACAAAAGGCTCCGACAGATTCACGTGTCGGCTCCTTTTGCCGCCGGCAGGGCGGTCGTGGGCATCACGCCGCTGCTGTTGTCTGCCCACGGCAGTAGTTTCGACTCCCCACTCCCACCCCTAGCCCCTCCCTCGCCCCGCTGGGCGATGGAGGGGGACTTTATTTGGCCGCGTGCGCTGCGCTCGCGTGCAAACATGACTGCCGCTTGGGAGTCCCGTCCTTGAAGCGCTGCGCGCTTCAAGGACTCCGGATTTTTGTTCCCGTGTTCGTTTCTTTCCTCCACCCTTCTGTATGCGCCGAGGAGCGCAGGGCCAGACGGATCAGGGCGAGCGATTTTGAGCGAAGCGAGTCGAGCTCGACCCCGGCTGGACCGAGCACCGCAGGTTACCCCTCGAAGCGTGAGCGAAGAGGGGTCGCAGACAGCAGGGTCGCCTTTTCTTTGCTTACTTTCTTTTGGCGAAGCAAAAGAAAGTGAGTTGCCGCCGGGCAACCCCCGGCCAACAGGCTCTGGCAAACCGCAAACATAGAAAGCAAAGACGGCTTCGACAGGCTCAGCCCGAACGGTCGTGGTCTTCAAGCATGGATCCCGGATCCAGTCCGGGATGACAAGCTGGGAGAAGAGGGCGTTCACACCGAAGCCCTCCGCCTGAACCTCTGGCCCATCCGGTCAAACGCCAGGTAAATCACCGGCGTGGTGAACAGGGTCAGCACCTGGCTGACGATCAGGCCGCCGAAGATGGACAGGCCCAGCGGCCGGCGCAACTCTGCGCCTTCGCCCCAGCCCAGCATCAGCGGCACTGCGGCGAACAGCGCGGCCAGCGTCGTCATCAAAATCGGCCGGAAGCGCAGCAGCGCGGCCTGGTGGATGGCTTGCTGCGGCGACTTGCCTTCGTTCCTCTCGGCATCGATGGCGAAGTCGATCATCATGATGGCGTTTTTCTTCACGATGCCGATCAGCAGGATGATGCCGATGATGCCGATCACCCCGAGGTCGGAGCCGCTGATCATCAGCATCAGCAGCGCGCCGACACCGGCCGAGGGCAGGGTCGACAGAATCGTCAGAGGGTGGATATAACTTTCATACAACACGCCGAGCACGATGTAGACGCAGATCACCGCGGCCAGGATCAGCCACAGCTGGCTGGACAGCGAGGACTGGTAGGCGCCGGCCGCGCCGAGGAAAGTCATGGTCACGCTGGCCGGCAGGGCGATGTCTTTGGCCGCCTGCTTGACCTGGTCCACCGCCTTGCCGAGCGACACGCCCGGCGCGGTGTCGAAGCCCAGCGTCGTCGCCGGGTACTGCGCCACCCGCGTGATCTGCAGCGGCGCCGGCTGCTCGATGATGCTGGCGATGCTGTTGAGGGGCGTGGTCGTGCCAGAGCCGGTGCGCAGCGGCAGGTTGCCGAGCGAGGCCGCCGTGGTGAGCTGGTCCGGCATGGCTTCGAGGATCACGCGGTACTGGTTGGTCTCGGTGAAAATTGTCGAGACGATGCGCTGGCCAAAGGCGCTGTAGAGCGCGTCGTCGATGGCCGAGGTGGTGACGCCCACCCGCGAAGCGGTGTCGCGGTCGACCTTGATATAGGCCGAGCTGCCCTGGGCACCGGCGTCCGAAGAAATGTTGCGCAGCGCGCTCAGCTCCTGCATGCGCACCGCCAGCTTGTTGGCCCACAAGGACACGGTGCCGGTGTCAGAGCCCTCGACGGACACGCGGAACTGGGTCGGCCCGGTTTCGGCGTCGATGGTCAGGTCCTGCGTCGGCTGCAGGTAGAGCGTGACGCCGGCCACCTCGCCGGCGCGGCGTTGCAGCCGGTCCATGGTTTCCTGCTGGCTGCCGCTGCGGCTGTTTTTGAGGTTGATCAGCATGCGGCCGGTGTGCAGCATGGTGTTGTTGGCGGCGTCCACACCGATGAAGGAGCTCAGCGTCTGCACGTCGGGATCTTCCAGGATGGCCCGCGCCGTGGCCTGCTGCAGCTCGGCCATGCGCGCATAGGACACCGACTGCGAGGTCTCGATGCGCGCCTGCAACTGGCCGGTGTCCTGCGTCGGGAACAGGCCTTTGGGAATCACCAGGTAGAGCAGCACGGTCAGCACCAGCGTGGCCAGCGCCACCAGCAGGGTCGCGCCCTGGTGGCGCATGACCCAGGTCAGCGACTGGTCGTAACGCGTGATCACGTCATCAAAAAACTTCTCCAGCCGCGCGCCCCAACCTTTTTCCGTTCGAGCTGAGCTTGGCCTGTCCTGAGCCCGTCGAAGGGTCGAAGCCGGAGCCTGCCCTTCGACAGGCTCAGGGCGAACAGGGTGGGGCTTCAGCCATCTGGCCGACATCATGGGCACCAGGGTCAGCGAGACCACGGCCGAGATCAGGATGGTGATGGCCAGCGTGATCGCGAACTCGCGGAACAGTCGGCCCACCACGTCGCCCATGAACAGCAGCGGGATCAGCACCGCAATCAGCGAGACCGTCAGCGAGATGATGGTGAAGCCGATCTGCTGCGCGCCCTTGAGCGCGGCAGCCATGGGCGCCTCGCCCTTCTCGATGTAACGCGAAATGTTTTCTATCATCACGATCGCGTCGTCGACCACAAAGCCGGTGGCAATCGTCAGCGCCATCAGGCTCAGGTTGTTCAGGCTGTAGCCCAGCAGGTACATCGCGCCGCAGGTGCCGATCAGCGAAATCGGCACGGCCAGGCTGGCGATCACGGTGGCGCGGAAGTTGCGCAGGAAGGCAAAAATCACCAGCACCACCATCACCACGGCCAGCAGCAGCTCGATTTCCACATGCAGCACCGAGGCGCGTATGCCGGTGGTGCGGTCGCTCAGGATATCGACCTGCATCGCCGTCGGCAGGCCGGCCTGCAACTCGGGCAGGCGCGCCTTGATGGCGTCCACCGTAGCAATCACGTTGGCCCCGGGCTGGCGCTGCACGTTCAGGATGATCGCCGGCTTCAGGCCCGACCAGGCGCCGAGCTTGATGTTCTCGGCGCTGTCCACCACCTGGGCCACGTCTTTCACACGCACGGCGGCGCCGTTGCGAAAGGCAATGATCAGGTTCTGGTAGTCGCTGGCGGCGAGCAGCTGGTCGTTGGAATTGATGGTGTAGGAGCGTGTCGGGCCGTCGATGCTGCCCTTGGCGGCATTGGCGTTGGCGGCGCTGATGGCGGTGCGCAGCGAATCGAGCCCGAGGCCGTAAGAGGCCAGCGCACGGGTGTCGGCCTGGATGCGCACGGCCGGGCGCTGGCCGCCGCTCAGCGAGACCAGGCCGACGCCGCTGACCTGGCTGATCTTCAGCGCCAGACGGGTGTTGACGATGTTCTGCACCTCGGTCAGCGGCAGGCTGTCCGAGGTGATGGCCAGCGTCAGCACCGGCGCATCGGCCGGGTTCACCTTGGCGTACACCGGCGGCGCCGGCAAATCGGCCGGCAGCAGCGAGCCGCCGGCATTGATCGCGGCCTGCACCTGCTGCTCGGCCACGTCGAGCGCGAGACCCAGGCCGAACTGCAGGGTGACGATGGACACGCCGGCCGCGCTGGTCGAGCTCAGCCGCTGCAGCCCGGCCATCTGGCCGAACTGGCGTTCCAGCGGCGCGGTCACGGTCTGCGCCATGACTTCGGGGCTGGCGCCCGGATACAGGGTCTGGACCTGGATGGTCGGGTAGTCGACCTGCGGCAGCGCCGACAGCGGCAGGAATTTGAAGCCGACCAGGCCGGCCAGCACAATCGCCACCATCAGCAGCGAGGTCGCGACCGGCCGCAGGATAAAGGGGCTGGACGGGCTCATGCGGGTGTGTGCCTGGCGCCCGTCACTGCGCCGGCGCCCGGTTGTTGTCGCGGCGCCGTTCCATGATCTGCTGCCAGCGTGTTAGCGCCGCCGGATCGCCCTGTTTGATCTTGGCCACCAGCGACTGGCGGCGTGTCAGCGCCTCGGGGTCATCCTTGACCTGGTCCAGGAAACGCTGGCGCTGGTCGGCGCTGGGCGCGGCGGGCGAAGCGGCAGGGACGGGGCCCGGCGCAGCGGCTGGCGGGGCCAGTGCCACCGGCGGCCCGGGCGGCGGCGCGGTGGAAGCCGGGGCAGCGCCGGAAGCCTGGCCTTGCGGCGCCGGCGCGCCGGCATCACTGCCGCGCGGCGCCGAGGCTGCGCCCTGCGGACGGCGGCCCTGGCGGCCTGCGCCGCCTGCGCCCGGCGTATCACCCGGCAACACCACACGCGCGCCGTCCTTCAGGCGGTCGGCGCCCTCGGTGATCACGCGTTCGCCGGCTTTCAGGCCGGAGGCAATCACCACCTTGTCCACTGTGGCCGGCCCGCGCTTGACCAGGCGCAGGCTGACGGTGCGGTCGGCGCCGTTGAGCACATACACATAGTCGCCGCTGGCGCCCAGGCGCAGCGCCGTCACCGGCACCACCACGGCGTTTTCAATCGTTCGCACCTCCACCCGCACATTGACGAACTGGCTGGGAAACAGCGTGAGTTTGCTGTTGGCAAAACGCGCCTTGGCCTTGACGGTACCGGTGGTGGTGTCGACCTGGTTGTCCAGCGATGCGAACACGCCGGTGTCCAGCACGGTGGCGCGCGTACGGTCCAGCGCCGTGACCTTCATGGCGGTGCCCGACGCCGCCGTCTGCTGCAGCTCGCCGACCTGGTCCTGCGGGATCGCAAACACCACGTCGATGGGCGTGACCTGGGTGATCAGCGCAATGCCGTTGGCATCGCTGGGGCTGACCACGTTGCCGACGTCCACTGCGCGCAGGCCGACACGGCCGCTGACCGGTGCGACCACGCGGGTATAGCCGAGGTTCAGGCGCGCCGTGCCTTCATTGGCCCGGTTGATCACCACCGCGCCTTCCAGCTGCTTGACCAGCGCGGCCTGGGAATCGACCTCCTGGCGCGCAATCGAATCCTGGCCCAGCAGGGTCTGGAAGCGCTGCAGGGTCACGCGCGCGCTGTCGAGTTGCGCTTCGCCCTGCTGGCGCTGGCCGGCCGCCTGTTGCAGCGCCAGTTCGAACTGGCGCGGATCGATGGTGGCCAGCAGTTCGCCGGCCTTGACCATCTGGCCTTCCTTGAACAGCACCTTTTGCATCACGCCGCTGACCTGCGGCCGTACCCGCACGCTGGCCTGCGGTGTCACCGTGCCCAGCGCGTCCAGCACGATGGGGATGTTTGCCTGCTCGGCCGTCGCAACGCCCACCGTGGTCGCCGGCGCGCGGCGCCCGCCTGCGCCCGGGACGCCGGGACCGGCTGTTTCGGTGGCGGGACGTGTGTAATGCCAGGCCAGCCAGCCCATGCCGGCCAGGGCCAGCAGCGCGATCAGGCTACCGGCCAGCCGGGCGCGGCGGCTCATGCGTGGGCGTGGCGGGGCCGGGGTGCCCGCGGGCGGCGCGTCAAATTCTGGATCCATCAGCTGTCCTGGTTGCCGCTGCTCCGCAGCATTTTTTGGTTGTGGCTGGGAGATGCCCTGCGTGCCGGCGGCTTGCCGCGCGCAGCTGTTGCCATCCCCTGTCAGGAATTATCACTGCAAGCTTTCGGCGGCAGGTGTAGCGGTTGACAGCCGAGGGTAAACCTCCGGTAAAGAGGCGCCTGTAGGACGGCTGTGCGATGCAGCCACAGGCGGCATCGCCGGCTTGCTATCAATTCAATAGCTTCCTACGCTTGCCGGACAAGGGCTGAGGGCCGATTTGGTGTGGAAAGGACGGCAGGCGCCGGGGTCAACCGTAGAATCGTCGCTTCCTCATTCAAGCTGACGGGAACCACCTTGACCCAGCCTGCTGCGCCCGCGCTGCATGTCTTGCGCGCCGACTACCACCACAGCGGCCACGCCCGGGCGCTGGTGCAACTGCTCGACGCCTACGCGCGCGACCCGGCCGGCGGCGGCCAGCCGCTCGGCGAGCTGGCCAGAGCCCGCCTGGTGCCGGAGCTGGCCGCGCGGCCGCAGGCCTTCAGTGTGCTGGCTTTTGACGGCAGCATGCCGGTCGGGCTGGTCAACTGTTTCGAGGGCTTCTCCACCTTTGCCTGCCGTCCGCTGGTTAATGTGCACGACGTGGTGGTGCTGGCCAGCCACCGCGGCCAGCGCGTCGGCGAGTTGATGCTGGCCGAGGTCGAAGCCATCGCACGCGAACGCGGCGCCTGCAAGCTCACGCTGGAGGTGTTGCAGGGCAACACGCCGGCGATCAC
>CALRTF020000193.1:0-8261 GCA_943370985.1 Paenacidovorax caeni | reverse complement strand
GGGATGACATGGTCGCCTTTTTTGAACGTGGTCACGCCCGGGCCGACATCGACCACAATGCCCGCGCCTTCATGGCCGAGGATGGCCGGGAAGATGCCTTCGGGGTCGGCACCGGACAGCGTGTAGTAGTCGGTGTGGCAGATGCCGGTGGCCTTGATCTCGACCAGCACCTCGCCGAACTTGGGACCCTGCAGGTCCACGGTTTCAATGGTCAGGGGTTCGCCGGATTTCCAGGCGACAGCAGCTTTGGTTTTCATGGGGGTCGGAGGAGGTTGGTTGGGATTGCGCTTACTTTATCGCGGAAGGCGACGTGGCGCCGTGGAGATGAAGCTTTTGCACCAGCAAAAGGCTGAGCGCCGTGGCAATCACGCCCACCAGGGCATTGCCCCAGTAGTGCTGCACCAGGCCCTGTGCATCACGGCTGATGATGAGGCCGCCCACAAAGGCCGCGGCCCCCATGGCGGCCGACTGCACCGATGCATTGAGCGCCATGAAGGTGCCGCGCAGCTGCGGGTTGGCGGCACTGGCAACCAGTGCCATGCCCGGCACCATGCGGCCGTTCATGCCGATAAACAGCGCCGTGGTGACCACCAGAATGCCCCACATGCCGAAACCTGCGCTCTGGCTCAGCAGCAGCATGGGAGCGAGTGCGATGACCGCCATGATGCTGAACATCCTGGCCTTGCCGACCGAATCCGTCAGGCGGCCGATGACACGCGCCGTGACCAGCGTGGCCGCACCGCCGCACAGATAGAGATAGGGCACCTGCCGGTCGGTGAAGCCGCCATTGGCCGTGATGAAAATCGTGATGTAGGGAATGATGGCAAAGCCGCCGAACATCAGCAATGCGGTGAATGCAAAAGCCTTCTGGTGGTTGGGGTCCCGCAACACCTGCACGATGCCGGCAACGGGCGAGATGCGCTGCTGCGCCAGGTGGCCCGCCAGCGCCGGCAGGGTCAGCCAGGCGCCGAGGGCGAGCACCCCGCAGGTGGCGGCGATGGCAAAAAACGGCGCGTGCCAGCCGAACTGCGCAGCGAGGAAAAGGCTCAGCGGCACACCGGCCACGGATGCCACGGAAAACGAGGACATCACGATGCCCATGGCGCGGCCGCGTCGCTCGAAGGGAATCACGTCGGCAATGATGGTCTGCGACAGGGCGGCCAACACACCGCCGAAGGTGCCGGCCGCTACACGCGCCAGCAGCAGGCTGTCATATCCGGGCGCGATGCCGCAGGCCAGCGTTGCCAGCGCAAACAGCACATACAGCACCAGCAGCAGGTTTTTCCGGCCAAAGCGGTCCACATACAGCGAGGCGAGCAGGCCGGACGCGCCGGCGGCGAAGGTGTAGGCGGACACCAACAGTCCGAACTTCGCGTCGCTGATGTTGAAGATGCGGGTGAACTGCGGGCCCAGCGGCATCATGACCATGAAGTCCACGACGTGGGTGAACTGGATGCCGGCCAGCGTGATCAGCAGCCATAACTCGCGCTGGGGGGAAAGGGGCTTGGACATCGGGAGAGGGCGGTTGGACGGGAAAAGGCAGCCCCGACTTTATCGGAGCCCGGCTGCTTGCGCTGGGCAACCCGCCGGCGCCGGCCCGGACCACAGCCCCGGGGCATGCATTCAATCGGCTTGCAGCCCAAGCGGGGCAAGCGCAGGCAGCTATCTGTTTGATAGCGTCCTGCGGCTGGCTGCATCAGGGCGCGAAGAAGCCCTTGAGCTTGTCGGTCCAGCTTTCCTCGGTCGGCGAATGTTTGGCGCCGCCTTTTTTGAGGGACTCGTCGAGTTCCTTGAACAGCTTGCGCTGGTGCTCGGTCAGCTTGACCGGTGTCTCCACCGTGATGTGGCAGTAGAGGTCACCCGGGTAGCTCGAGCGCACACCCTTGATGCCCTTGCCACGCAGGCGGAACTGCTTGCCGGTCTGGGTGCCGTCCGGGATGTCGATGGCGGCCTTGCCGGCCAGCGTCGGCACCTCGATCTCGCCGCCCAGTGCTGCCGTGGCCATGCCGATGGGCACCACGCAGTGGAGGTCGTCGCCTTCGCGCTCGAAGATGTCGTGTTTCTTGAGCCGGATCTCGATGTACAGGTCGCCCGGCGGTCCGCCGTTGGTGCCCGGCTCGCCGTTGCCGGTGGAGCGGATGCGCATGCCGTCGTCGATGCCGGCCGGGATCTTGACTTCCAGGGTCTTGTTGCTTTTGGTCTTGCCGACGCCATGGCAGCTGGTGCACGGTTCGGGGATCAGCTTGCCGGTGCCGCGGCACTGCGGGCAGGTCTGCTGCACGCTGAAAAAGCCCTGCTTCATCTGCACCACGCCGTGGCCATGGCAGGTGGTGCAGGTGACGACCTTGGTGCCGGGTTTGGCGCCGCTGCCGCGACAGATGCTGCAGTCGTCCCAGCTCGGGATGCGGATCTGCGCGTCCTTGCCGGTGGCCGCTTCCTCCAGCGTGACCTCCATCGCGTAACTGAGGTCGCCGCCGCGATACACCTGGCGGCCGCCGCGCTGGCCGCCGCGTGCCTGCTGTGCGCCGAACACGTCGCCGAAGATGTCACCGAAGGCTTCGGCAAAACCGCCGAAACCTTCCGCGCCGGGCCCGCCGCCGCGGTTCGGGTCCACGCCGGCGTGGCCGTACTGGTCGTAGGCCGCGCGTTTCTGCGCGTCCGACAGCATCTCGTAGGCTTCCTTGGCTTCCTTGAATTTCTCCTCGGCCGCCTTGCTGCTGTCCCCCTGGTTGCGGTCGGGGTGGTGTTTCATCGCCAGCTTGCGATAGGCTTTCTTGATGTCTTCATCGCTGGCGTTTTTGGGGACGCCCAGCGTGTCGTAATAGTCTTTTTTGATGGCCATGGGATTCGCGTGTTCAGTGGAAAGTTTTCCTGTGCCCCGGATGTGGAAAAGCGGAACGCGGGGACCAGCCCCGATTCCGCTTCACCGCCCCGAGGCTGATCAACAGGTCGATCAGCCCTTCTTGACTTCCTTGACTTCAGCGTCCACCACATTGTCGTCGGCGGCCGCCTTGGCTGCAGCTTCCTCGGCACCGGCACCGGCAGGCGCGCCCTGGCCGGCCTGCGAGGCCTGCATGTCGGCATACATCTTCTCGCCGAGCTTCTGGCTGGCATCCATCAGCGCCGCGTTTTTCGCGTCGATGGCGTCCTTGCTGTCGCCCTGCAGGGCTTCTTCCATGTCCTTGATGGCCGCTTCGATCTTTTCCTTCTCGCCGGCGTCCAGCTTGTCGCCGTATTCGACCAGCGATTTCTTCACGCTGTGAACCATGGCCTCGGCGTTGTTCTTGGCGGTCACGAACTCGACCTTTTTCTTGTCTTCCGCGGCATTGAGCTCGGCGTCCTTCACCATCTGCTGGATCTCGGTCTCGGACAGACCGGAATTGGCCTTGATGGTGATCTTGTTTTCCTTGCCCGTGCCCTTGTCCTTGGCGCCCACATGCAGGATGCCGTTGGCGTCGATGTCGAAGGACACCTCGATCTGCGGCGTGCCGCGTGCGGCCGGCGGAATGCCCTCGAGGTTGAACTCACCCAGTGCCTTGTTGCCCGAGGCGATCTCACGCTCGCCCTGGAACACCTTGATGGTCACGGCCGGCTGGTTGTCCTCGGCGGTCGAGAAGGTCTGCGCAAACTTGGTCGGGATGGTCGTGTTTTTCTTGATCATCTTGGTCATCACGCCGCCCATGGTTTCAATGCCCAGGGACAGCGGGGTGACGTCAAGCAGCAGCACGTCGGAGCGGTCGCCCGACAGCACCTGGCCCTGGATCGCCGCGCCGACGGCCACGGCCTCGTCGGGATTCACGTCCTTGCGCGGGTCCCGGCCGAAGAATTCCTTGACCTTGTCCTGCACCTTGGGCATGCGGGTCTGGCCGCCGACCAGGATCACGTCATGGATGTCGGCGCTGGAGACACCCGCGTCCTTCACCGCCAGGCGGCTCGGGGCGATGGTGCGCTCGACCAGTTCTTCAACCAGTTGCTCGAGCTTGGAGCGTGTCATCTTGATGTTCATGTGTTTCGGACCCGAGGCATCGGCGGTGATATACGGCAGGTTGATGTCGGTCTGCGCGCTCGAGGACAGCTCGATCTTGGCTTTCTCGGCGGCTTCCTTCAGGCGCTGCAGGGCCAGCACGTCGTTCTTGAGGTTGACGCCGGACTCTTTCTTGAACTCGTCGATGATGTAATCGATGATGCGCTGGTCGAAGTCCTCGCCGCCCAGAAAGGTGTCGCCGTTGGTGGAGAGCACCTCGAACTGCTTTTCGCCGTCCACATCGGCGATCTCGATGATGGAGATGTCGAAGGTACCGCCGCCCAGGTCATAGACCGAGATCTTGCGGTCGCCCTTTTCCTGCTTGTCCATGCCGAAAGCCAGCGCTGCGGCGGTGGGCTCGTTGATGATGCGCTTGACGTCCAGGCCGGCAATGCGGCCGGCGTCTTTCGTCGCCTGGCGCTGCGCGTCGTTGAAGTAGGCAGGCACGGTGATCACGGCTTCGGTGACCGGCTCGCCGAGGTAGTCTTCGGCGGTTTTTTTCATCTTGCGCAGGATGTCGGCAGACACCTGCTGCGGCGACATTTTCTTGCCGTGCACCTCGACCCAGGCGTCGCCGTTGTCGGCGGCCACGATCTTGTAGGGCATCAGGTCGATGTCCTTTTGCACTTCCTTTTCGCTGAACTTGCGGCCGATCAGGCGCTTGACCGCATACAGCGTGTTTTTGGGGTTGGTCACCGCCTGGCGCTTGGCCGACGCGCCGACCAGCACTTCACCGTTCTCGAGGTAGGCCACGACCGAAGGGGTGGTGCGCGCGCCTTCCGAGTTTTCGATGACGCGGGGGACGTTGCCCTCCATCACTGCGACGCAGCTGTTGGTGGTGCCCAGATCGATGCCGATGATTCTTCCCATGATGAACTCCTAGATTTTCTTGGTTGACTGTGTGTGTATTCGTCTGGCTGAGGACTTCAGCCGCAGGTCCGGGGACCGTGTTGATGACTTGTGGATAACTTCTGGCGTTTCAAGTGCGCCATGACAAATCACTGCAATTATTTGGGGGCTGCCACGGTGACCAGCGCAGGCCGCAACACGCGGTCGGCGATCAGGTAACCCTTTTGCAGCACGCCGACCACGGTATTGGCCTCCTGCTCCGCCGGCACCATGCTGATGGCCTGGTGCTGGTGGGGGTCGAATTTCGCGCCGGGTTCCGGCTTGATCTCGACCACCTTGTTGCGCTCCAGCGCGCTCTTGAGCTGCTTGAGCGTGGCTTCGGTGCCTTCGCGGATCTGTGCGGCCGTGGCATCGGCCTGCTGCAAGCCGGCTTCCAGGCTGTCGGTGACGGGCAGCAGGCTTTCGGCAAAACTTTCGACCGCAAACTTGCGCGCCTTGGCGACTTCGTCATCGGCGCGGCGGCGGGCGTTTTCAGCCTCGGCCTTGGCGCGCAAATAGCTGTCGGCCAGCTCGGTATTTTTGGCCTGCAGCACGGCCAGTTCGGCCTGGGCCGCGCTCAGCGCATCGGCTTCGTTGGCCGCCTGGGCGGCTTCCAGCTCTTCCGGGCTGGCTTCGCCGCTGAGGTCTTGCTTGTGTTCGGGTGGGGTGTTGTCGGACATGGTCGGGTGGCAATTCTCAGAAGGACAAGTGGGTTAGCTGAGGGCAGCAAATCCCTTTTCAAGACAAGGGAATGCGCCCTGGCACAGAATGCCGCGCGTTTTCGGAAGGTCGCACGGGCGGCGCCCGGTTGCTATGAAATCAGGAGCTGTCTGCGCTGGCCAGTCAAGGGCTGGAGCGCGATTTTATCCGCAAAACACGGCGCTTCCGGCGGGTCGGCACAAATGAAAAGACAGGCGCAAGGCCTGTCTGTCCGTCAGCCGAGGGGACTTATTTTTTCTTGACGATGCCGGCCGACTTGACCTGGCTGGTGGCCCATTTGGCGGCGAAGGCCTGCATGTCGTTGAGGCGCTTGAGCAGGTCGGTGCCCATGGGTGTGACGGTGTAACCCTCGGCGCCGTGGCCCATCAGGCCGGCAGCGCGCAGTTCCTTGATGCGGGTGTTCAGGGTGTTCGGCGTGATGCTGCCAATGCTGTCCTGGAGCAACCTGAAAGTCTGCGGGTGGCCATCCCTGAGCGCCCACAAGACGCGCAGGGCGTAACGCGCTTCAAGCAGTTCAAACAGCTGGCCGACAGCAGCATTTTCTTTGGCACTCATGGGGGACATCTCCTGGTCACGTTTTTGTCACAGTTAATCGGTAAGCACGCGCTTGAACCGGAATATAGCGGAAATTCCGGACTGCTACTAGTTTTATAGCTGCGCGTGCCCGCAGGGTGTAGCCTCCCAGCCAAAAAGCTTGAAAAGTCGGGCCGGATCGGTTAGGCCGCGGACATCCCCGCGGGTGTTGCCGGCTGGACGGGCAGGCGCAGGCAAAGCCGCTTTCCTTACAAATAAACTTTCTGCAGCAAGCGGATCAGGCTTTTGCGTTCGGCCGCCGTCAGCCGCGACGTGGCATCCAGCTCGAGTTCCTGGGCCGTGCGCTCGGCGTCAAGCATGAGTTTCTGTCCGGACGGCGTGGCGTGCAGGCCGACGGCGCGGCCGTCGCGCGGGTGCGGCTTGCGGGAGATCAGTTCGCGCCGCTCCAGCGCATTGATCATGGCCACCAGGTTGGGCGGCTGGATGCTCAGGGCGGCACAGAGCTGGCGCGAAGTGATGCCGGGGTTGTGGATGATCAGCGACATCACCGAAAAATCGACCTGACGCATGCCGTAAACCGCCATGCGTTGCAGGAACAGCTCGATCACCGTGATGGCGGCGCGGCTGGCGTTGTAACCGACCAGGCCCTCCAGGTAGGAGGTGTCGACGGTGTCGACGCTGGGGGGCAGTTGTTCTGTCATCGCGCAGTGACCGGGCCTGTCAGCGGCAGCGGAAGCTGGCCGCGGTTTCGGTGTCGCCGCCCTGGTAGCGCGGCACCTGCGGGAAGGGGCAGAGCAGACGGCTGCGGGTCGGGCTCCAGCTCGCCGGCAGCTCGGGATTGGGCACGGCACTGCCGGGGCCGCGGGCCCGCGCGACCACCGCATCCGGCGCCTGGCCCTGCTCGACCCAGGCGACCAGGGCATCAACCATGTCCACCTGGTCGGTGGCCGGACCGCCGCGGCTGTGGTTCATGCCGGGCACCAGGAAGAGACGGGCATGGCTGTCGGCCGCCGCGCCGTGCGCGCTGCGAAAACGCGCATGCCAGGCCATGCTGTCCAGCGCCGAGAAAACCGGATCGGCCGTGCCGTGGAAAACAATCAGCTTGCCGCCGTTGGCCACGAAGCGGCCGAAGCGGTCGTCGGGGGGTGTCATGAAGGCCATGGCCGACTCGCGGTAGGGGCCGCTGGTGGCGGACAGTTTGGGCAGGTCGGTGTCCAGGCTGAAACCGAGCGCATAGTCGATCAGGGTGTTGCCCTGCCCGGTCAACACCGCGGGCGAGGCCGGCGGCGTGACGAACACAAAACCCAGCGCAATCGCGTCACGCGGCCCCACGCTGTTGATGAATTTCCAGGCGGCCCAGTCGTTGCCCGCGATGCCCGGGTCGGCCGGCAGGCCGGCATACACCGCAGCGCCGGTTTTGTCTTTCGGGCCGGCCAGCACCCTGGCCAGCACATCCTTTTGTGCCGCGCCCAGGCAGGTGCCGGAGGCGGCGCCGGCCGCGCAGGCGGGGATGTCGCGGTCCACGCGGAATGCCGCCTCGCAGGCTTGCAGGTCGGCGACCATGCCGTCGGCCAGGCCGTCGAGCGCGTCGCAGCGCGCCAGGATGCTGCGCGCGACCAGCGCCATGTCGGCCGGCGAAAAGGCAGTGCGCAGGTCGGGCCGGCCGCTTGCGGGATTGGGGCGCGCGATGGTCGCGAACTGCTGGGCATCCCAGACCTGGGCCACCGCGGCCAGCGGCAGGCGGTAGCCCGGCGTGCTGACCAGGATGCCGTCATAGGCTTGCGGCAGGCGCGACGCGGCCACAAAACCATGGCGGCCGCCATTGGAGCTGCCCACCAGGTAAGACGTGTCGGGCGGCTTGCCGTAATAGGTCCTGATCAGGGCCTTGCCCATGGGCGTGAGTTGCAGCACGGCGTTGTAGCCATAGTCGAGCCGCGCCTGCGGGTCCAGGCCGAAGGTCGCGCCGCCTGTGGGCGAGCTGCGGTCGAAGGCGTGGCCGGCGTCCGAACTGAGCACGGCGAAACCCTTGAGCAGGCCGTTGCTGGCGGGACCGCCGCCCAGGATGTCGCCATAAGCCGGGGTCTGGAAGCCGTCG
>CALRTF020000192.1:0-8294 GCA_943370985.1 Paenacidovorax caeni | reverse complement strand
CGGCACCAGCAGGTTCAGCACCGGCGCCAGGGCGCAGACCAGCAGCAGCGCCACCAGGAAAGTGCTCCAGCCGGCGCCGGTCAGCATGGGCCCCTTGGCCGGCAGCGTGACCGACGCCCAGGCGTTGCGCGCACCGGTGCGCATGGCCGCCGTGTAGGGATTGGCACTGGGCGCCACTGGCGTTGCACTCACAGCGGAGGGGTCCATGCCTTGCCCGGCCTGCAGGGACTCGTTGTTGGTATGAATAGGCGTGTTCATGTCATGCTTCCGCTGAGCGGCCCTTCATCGCGAAAATGCCCTGGGGCCGCTTCTGGATGAAGATGATGATGAGCACCAGCACCGCAATCTTGGCCAGTACCGCACCGGTCCAGCCTTCGAGGAATTTGTTGAGGACGCCCAGTCCCAGGGCGGCGTACACGGTGCCGGCCAGCTGGCCCACACCGCCCAGCACCACCACCATGAAGGCGTCGACGATGTAACCCTGTCCGAGGTCCGGGCCCACGTTGCCGACCTGGCTCAGCGCGCAGCCGGCCAGGCCGGCGACGCCCGAACCGAGCGCAAACGCATAGGTGTCCACACGCGCGGTGTTCACGCCCATGCAGGAGGCGATCGGACGGTTCTGCGTGACGCCGCGCACAAACAGGCCCAGTCGGGTCTTGCTGATCAGCCAGGCCATGCCCAGCAGGACCGCAATCGCAAAACCGATGATGACCAGGCGGTTGTAGGGCAGCGACAAATTGCCCAGCACCTGCACGCCGCCGCTCATCCAGACCGGGTTTTCGACACCGACGTTTTGCGCGCCGAAGATGGATCGCACCAGTTGCTGCAGCATCAGGCTGATGCCCCAGGTCGCCAGCAGGGTTTCGAGCGGACGGCCGTAGAGGAAACGGATCACGCCGCGCTCCAGCGCCGCGCCCATCAGCGCCGAGGCCAGAAAGGCCACCGGCACGGCCGCCAGCAAATACCAGTCAAACAGGCCGGGAAAATACTGCTGGAACAGGCCCTGCACCACATAGGTGGCGTAGGCGCCAATCATCATCAGCTCGCCGTGCGCCATGTTGATGACGCCCATCAGCCCGTAGGTGATGGCCAGGCCCAGCGCCACCAGCAGCAAGATGCTGCCCAGGCTGATGCCGCTGAACACCGCGCCGAGCTTGTCGCCCCAGGCCAGCGCGGCCTCGACCTTGCGCAGCGAGGCCTGCAGCGCGCTCTTGACCTCGGGATCCTCTTCTTCCGACAGGCGCGCGATCAGCACCGTCTTGCTGATCGGGTTGTTGCTGCCCGCCAGACGTGCGGCGGCGTCCAGGCGTTTGGCCTTGTCGCTGCTGCTCAGCAGGATGGTGGCGCGCACCATCTCGAGCTGGGTTTTCAGGGCGGGCACGGTTTCCGCCGCATACGCTTTTTCGATCAGCGGCAGGCGCGACTCGTCGGCGCCGCCGGACAACGTCTTGATCGCCTCGGCGCGGACCTTGTCCTCTTTGGAAAACAGCTTGAGGGACGCCAGCGCGTTGTCGAGTTCGCCGCGCATCAGGTTGTTGTTGATCACGTCCTCGGCGTCTGCAGGCACAGCCAGCTCGGCACCGGTGATGGGGTCGTAGCCCTTGTCGTCCTTGATGACGAAAACCTTGTCGCCGGCGGTCTTCACGGCATCGTCGGCCAGCGCCTGGATGAAGGCGGCGGTTTTTTCGTCGGGCACGGCCGAGGCTTTGGCCAGCGCCTCGACCCGGGTTTCGGTTTCACCGAGCGCCATGCCCCTGACCTCTTCCGGGCTCAAGGCGTGGGCCCCGGCAGACAGTAGAAAAACGGCGGATAAAAGGAGTGTGCGAATCATCATCTTGAAGAACCTGTAGGGTGGGCACAGCAGCCCGCCGATGCGGCTTGCTGCGGTGCCCAGACTGCAACTTCCTTGGAAAACGGGACCTGATTCATGCACCGGAGTAGTGCAAGAACTGGGCCAGACCAAAAAAAGCCGCACCTGTTTTCGCAAACCAGGTGCGGCTTGCACCGCAGGGCCGCGAGGCCCCGCGGCGGCCTTATTTGGAGGCCATTTTTGCCGGCTCGTCAGGCTTCTTGTCGTTGCCTTCGATGTAAGGGCTCCATGGCTTGGCTTTCACCGGGCCAGGTGTTTTCCAGACCACGTTGAACTGGCCGTCAGCCTTGATCTCGCCGATGAACACCGACTTGTGCAGGTGGTGGTTTTTCTCGTCCATCTTGGACACGATGCCGGACGGCGCCTTGAAGGTCTGACCGGCCATGGCGGCAATCACCTTGTCGGTGTCGGTGGACTTGGCTTTCTCGACAGCCTGTTTCCACATGTTGATGCCGATGTAAGTGGCTTCCATCGGGTCGTTGGTCAGCGGCTTGTCCTTGTGGCCGGCGATGCCCTTGGCCTTGGCGTAATCAGACCACTTCTTGATGAACTCGGTGTTGGCCGGGCTCTTGATCGACTGGAAGTAGTTCCAGGCAGCCAGGTGGCCGACCAGCGGTTTCGTGTCCACGCCGCGCAGTTCTTCCTCACCGACGGAGAAGGCAACCACCGGCACGTCCTTGGCTTTCAGGCCGGCATTGCCCAGTTCCTTGTAGAAAGGAACGTTGGAGTCGCCGTTGATGGTGGACACCACCGCGGTTTTGCCGCCGGCAGAAAATTTCTTCACATCGGCCACGATGGTCTGGTAGTCGGAGTGGCCAAACGGTGTGTATTTCTCGTCGATGTCGCTGTCCTTGACGCCCTTGCTTTTCAGGTAGGCGCGCAGGATCTTGTTGGTGGTGCGTGGGTAGACATAGTCGGTGCCCAGCAGGACCCAGCGCTTGGCGCCGCCGCCGGCCTTGCTCATCAGGTAATCGACGGCAGGAATGGCTTGCTGGTTCGGTGCTGCACCGGTGTAAAACACGTTTTTGGACAGCTCTTCACCTTCGTACTGCACGGGGTAGAACAGCAGGCCGTTCATTTCCTCGACCACCGGCAACACCGACTTGCGCGACACCGAGGTCCAGCAGCCGAAAATCACGGAAACCTTGTCCTGGCCCAGCAGTTGTTTGGTTTTCTCGGCAAACAGCGGCCAGTTGGAGGCCGGATCGACGATCACGGGCTCGAGTTTCTTGCCCATCACGCCACCCTTGGCATTGATTTCGTCAATCGCCATCAGCACGGTGTCTTTCAACACGGTTTCCGAGATGGCCATGGTGCCCGACAGGCTGTGCAGAATGCCCACCTTGATGGTGCCACCCGACTGGGCGTGGGCTGGCAGGACAGAGAGGCCCGCCAGGGCGACGGCGGCGCTGAGCGCCTTGAGGGTAAAACGACGTTGCATGTGTAGCTTCTCCGGTAGGTGGTGATCACTGGTCGCTCCGCAAAAGCCGCTTTGCCGGCCTTTGTGAAGCGATGAGCTGATTCTGGGGACCGGAGGGCCAACGGGCTATACGCCGGGTGGCGTATGTAGGAGGAGGACTACAGGGCGCTGTGGCGCCGCCGGGGCAGCTGCTTGGGTACGCGCCTCAGCAGCCGCCCATGCGCTGCATGAACAGCCGCGTCGCCTGCAAGCCGGCCGGCGTCCAGTGCTGGCTGGGCGCCATGGCTTGCAGCAGAAGCCGGCCCTGGCCCGCTTCGTCGAGCGTGGCAAGTTGCTGCGTGAGCGCCTGCAGATCGACATCGAGCAGGCTCCCGGTGTCGGCCGCAGAGCCAGCGTCAAAGGCAGAAACGCCGCGGGTCGCGGCCAGCCGCGCAGCGACCCGGAAACTCGGGCGGCGTGCCGATGCCGTCTCGCCAAGGGCCTCGGTGTAGGCGCGGCCGTCCTGGCTGGCCTCGCCGCGTATCCAGTCGTGGATCAGCTGCAACTCGTAGGGGCTGAAGACACCGAACATCTCGGCGCGCGGCCCTTGCAGCAGGCCCCAGAAGCGGCTTTCTTCCACCGGCGCGCCGCGCTTGATCCAGCCGGCCTTCTGCAAGGCGGCCAGAAACTCCGGAATGTCTTCCTTGCGCGCCAGCCAGTCGTTGATGTTGCGCCCGGCGACGCGGCAGTAGTCGGAGTGGGCGCCGTGGCCGGCGGCACTTTTGTGAGAAAAGATACGCACCACTTCCTGCGCGATGTCGAAACCCTCGATCACATCGCTGCTGCCGATACCGGCATTGCTGAGCTGGTAGCCCAACCGGACACGGCGCCAGAATTCATCGGCATCCCCCAGGCGCGGCAGGTTGTCGAGCACCGCCTGCACCGCGCGTCTGGCATGGCCAGTGTCCGGGTTGTCCACCGTCACATGCAGCGTGAAGTAATACGGGTCCAGCCCCAGTTCGTTGAGTTCATACGCCGTGATCAGCAGGTGCAGCGGCAGCTGTTCATACCCGAGGTTGAAGCCGATGAGCTCCGGCAAATAGTCTTCGGCACTGCAGGCCAGCGACAGCTGGATCACGCCCTGGGTGTAGAGCGCATCGTCAAGGCCATCGAGCGAATCCAGGCCGTAACGCGCCATCAGCGCGCGGTAAATCACCACGTGGTTTTTATCGGCATCGCCATCGCCGAGTTCCTCGACATAGGTGCGCAGCAGGTCCGAAAAACGCGGGTTGCGCCAGTGCTTGAGCAGGCCATACAGCCAGGCGCCGTCGACCAGCTTGGTCGGCGCCACCGCCCGCAAAAAATACAGCGCATGCGCGCGGTTGCTGAAATAACGCCGCGGCGCACCGGCCTGGCGTTGCTCCAGGTAGTGGCCATACGCAGTGGTCGCGCGCTGCGCGCCGGTGTTCATCCAGGCCTCCAGTTCCTGCGGCGTCGCCGGCAGGTCGCAGGACAGGGCCGCGTTGTCGGCGATCTGGCCGTCAAGAAACAGCGCGGCCTCGCTGTTCAGTGCGCCAGTGGCATCGGCCGACAGCAGCCGGCTGTAGAAGTCCGCCAAGGTCCCGCCGGGCACAGCCAGGGCGGCGGGGCCGGGAGGTGCCGCCGGGGGGCGGGAAAGCCATTCGTTCGCAGAGATATACATGGTCAGTCAGTGGGTGAGAGCTGTTCAGGATGCGTGCGGGCGCGCGCCTGCCGTATAGGTGGGCCACCCCAGCGCAGGTGGGAGGCCTCCTACCCCTGCTGCAAGCCGGCGGCTAGCTGCCGCCCTGCACCGCCGCATCGGGGTCCAGCCAGCCGAGCGCCATCAGTGTCAGCAGGTCGCGCGAGATCACCCGCTCGCCGATGTCGGTGCGGTAACGCAGATTCGGGATCACCACCTGCCGCGCCACGCGATACGCTTCGTCGCGCGCCTGGCGCACGCTGGCGCCGGTGCCGGTGGCCACACCGATGTAGCCGCTGGCGCCACTGGTCACCAGTTGCCCGCGCAGTGTCGCCACCTCGGCAAAATGCAGGGCCTCATGGTCCGCGGCGCTCATCTGCGGGCGGAAACAGATCGGTTCGCCTTTGGACAGCTCCGCATAACCCTGGCGGTACGGAAAGGGCGGCACCGTCAGCACCACGCCGGCGGCAAAACCCTCGCGTGTGTGCAGGCGCCGGCTGTCCCGGCGCAACATGCGCATGAAGATGTTTTCCCAGGGCTCGGCATGCAAGGCCTCGCAGATCGCAAAGCCCGGGTAACCGAAGCGGCTGGTGAACTCCAGCGGCCAGAGCCCGGCTTCGTTGGCGATCAGGTTGACATTGATGTAGCCGCAGTAAGCGCCGTCCCGCAGCAGGCCGGCCAGCGGCGCGAGCGCCGCGTCGAACAGGCGCTGCGCGCCGCGGTAACTGACGATGGTGCCCATCTCGCCGGTCAGCTCGCCGAGTTCGCCGGAAAAAAAACGCTTGTGCTCGAAGTCGATGCAGGCGGTATCCAGGAATTCCTCGCCGTTGAAATAGGCGCCGACGCCGACTTCCACACCCTGCAGATGCTCCATCAGCACAAAGTCGGGCTGCGCGCCCGGCGGCGCATGGTCGCGGTACATCGCCAGCAGCGCCAGCATGTCGGCGCCATCGTCAAGCTCGCCGATGTAGTTGCGGGTGCGCGGGCTGTCGGCGCCGTTGAACTTGAGCACATAACGTCCGCCGCTACGCTCGAGAAACGTGATGGCGTCGGCATAGGCGCTGAAGCTGTGGCTGCGCGCGGTGTGCAGGCCGCTGGCGCGCAGCACCTGCTGGCCGAACTCGCGGTCCGCTTCGAGCCGGTCGCCAAGCGCGCTGCCGCCTATGACCTGGAAGCCATCGCGGCGCAGCGCGTCCTGCGCCTGCCCGTCGACGGCCGACTCGAACAGGGCCACACCGCCTTCGCCCGCCGCACGCAACCAGTCGAGCTGGTCGCGCCAGTCGTCAACGCGCGCCAGCATGCCGCCGAACACATCGTGGCACGCCGGATCGGCGACAAACACCCGCACCTCATGACCGCGCGCCGCCAGGCCGTGGTACATGGCCGCCAGATCGTTGTACTCGCCGATGCCCAGAAACCTCATGGCCGGGGCGGGCGGCCCGCGGCCGGGTGAAAGCGTGATTCGCGCATGGGGGTGGATGGCGTTGCGGAATGGGAAAACATCCATCCTGGGGGCGGCGCGCCCCGACCGGCGCAGCCATTCGGTGCCTGATCATGTAGGCGCGGAGCGCATCAGGGCTGCCCGAGCGCTATGAAATCCATAGCTATTCACCCTTGCCGGGCAAGGGCTGAGGCCTGATTCAGCTGGCAGGCGGACCGGATGTCGCCGGGGGCTGGGGCGCCGTCGCGGCTTCGGGCTGGGGCACTGTCGCAACTTCGGGCTGGGGCGCAGCGGCCGGCGCCGGCGGCAGCACCGGTGCGTGCGCGGCTTCCTCGCGCGCCTTGGCGAACAGGTCCCAGGCGGCCATGAACATCGCTGCCACCACCGGACCGATCACGAAGCCGTTGAGCCCGAAAATGGCCATGCCGCCCAGGGTGGAGATCAGCACCACGTAGTCGGGCATCTTGGTGTCCTTGCCGACCAGCAGCGGGCGCAGGATGTTGTCGACCAGGCCAATCACCAGCACGCCGAAGGCGGTCAGCACCAGGCCCTTGCCGATGTCGCCGGTGACCAGGAAATACACCGCAACCGGCCCCCAGACCAGCGCCGCGCCGACGGCCGGCAACAGTGACAGAAACGCCATCAGCGTGCCCCACAACACCGGCGCGTGGATGCCCAGCATCCAGAAGATCAGGCCGCCCAGCGCACCCTGCAGCATGGCCACCACCACATTGCCCTTGACGGTGGCGCGTATCACGGTGATGAACTTGCCCGACAGCTCGTGTTTGATGCCCGACTCCAGCGGCACCGCATCGCGGATGCGGCGCGCCAGTGCGCCGCCGTCGCGCAGCAGGAAAAACAGGATGTAAAGCATCACGAAAAAGCTGACCACGAAGTCGAAGGCGTTCTGGCCGATGTTCAGCGCCTGCGTGGCCAGGAACTGGCTGCCCTTGGACAGGCTGGCCGACACGCGCTCCAGGATCACGCCGGTATTGCTCAGGCCGAAGCGGTCCAGCAGGCCGGTGACCCAGGCCGGCAGCGCGCCGTACACCTGCTGGAAGTAGTTGCCGATACTGAACTCGCCCGACTGCATGCGCCCATACAGGGCCGACGCTTCCTGCACCAGCGAGGCGACGATCAGGCCCAGCGGCAGGATCACCGCCACCAGGATGATGGCCAGCGCGGCCAGCGCGGCCAGCGTGCGCCGGCCCGGCATGGCCTTGAGCAGGCGCGCAAACAGCGGCGTGAACATCAGCGCGAAGATGGCGCCCCAGAACACCGCGCCATAAAACGGCCAGAGCACCCAGACAAAGGCCAGCGATACCGCGAGCAGCAGCAGCAGGAAAAAGCGGTTTTCGAGGGCGGATGAGCGGGCGATGCTGGAGAGTTTCATGATGCGGTGCCTGGACGGGAATCGGGCCGGGAATCACAGCGATGGTATCGGCAAAACCTGCGGATTCCGCCGCAAGCCGCCGCTTGCTACTGAATTTATAGCTGGATATGCAAGCCAGTCAGGGGCTGGAGGCAGTTTTGATACTTTTCCTGAGGCCTGCAGCAGAGCCCGTCCAGCCATCCGGCAGAAAACCGGGGCGCAAAGAAATGTGTCCCGGACCGCGCCGGATGTAAAGCGGCGAAACACCCTGCAAAAAGGCTGGCGTCCCGGGCCATCGCGGTGCCCAATGGGGCCTTGTCCGACCACCGGCCCCCCGGGGCCCGAGAACACGCATGACTTTTTCCAGACAGGCTATCCATCCCTCCCGCCAGAACCCTGCACGCGCCGAAGTGGCGCCCATCATTCGTCGCGCATCCGCCGGGATGTGGTTGTTGGGCACCGGCCTGGCGCTGGGCACGGCGCTGCTGTTGT
>CALRTF020000191.1:0-8346 GCA_943370985.1 Paenacidovorax caeni | reverse complement strand
AGCGCGCCGTGGATGGCGACGAACAGGCCGTGCACATGAAAAATCGGCAGCGCGTGGATCAGTACATCCCCGGTCTTCCAGCCCCAGTACTCCTTGAGCACCTGCGCGTTGCTCAGCATGTTGCCGTGCGACAGCATGGCGCCCTTGCTGCGCCCGGTGGTGCCGCTGGTGTAAAGGATGGCGGCCAGCTCGTCGGCCTTGCGCTGCACCACCTCGTGGCGGTCGCTGCACTGCGCGGCGCGGTCCAGCAGCGAGCCGGTGCGGTTGTCGTCGAGGCTGAAGACGTTGTAGCTGCCCTGCTGGAAGGCGATCTTGCTGACCCAGCCGAAATTCTTGCGGCTGCACACCACCACCGAGGGTTCGGCATTGCCGATGAAGTATTCCATCTCGGCGCTCTGGTAGGCGGTGTTCAGGGGCAGAAACACATAACCGGCGCGCAGGGTGGCCAGGTAGAGCATCATGGCCTCGACCGATTTTTCCACCTGCACCGCCACACGTGCGCCTTCGGGCAGCTGCAGCGACTTCAGCAGGTTCGCCAGCATGGCGGTACCGCGTTCGAGATCGCGCCAGGAGTAATACAGCCCGTTGTCGGTTTCCACCGCTATGGCGTCGAGGTCCTCGGGAAAAGCCGCGCGCAGGGCGGCAAACAGGTTGTTGTTGTTCATGGGGGCATCACCAGGCAATCGACATCGGAAAAGGAAAAAAACACGAAAAAAAAACGGGCTTCAAAATTGGGGCGGACGTTTATCGACAAAGGCCGTGACCCCTTCGCGGTGCTCGGCAGACGCCGCATAAGCGTAGGCGTTGGTGATCGATTCAGCCCTTGCCAGCTCACGCCGGGCAGGGCCCAGGGCGCGGAAAGTCTGTTTGTTCAGGCGCGCAGCCTCAGGCGCGAGGCGCGTCACCCGGCCGGCCGTCCGCGCGGCTTCAGCCGCCACTTCCGCGTCGGGCAACACGCGGTGAAGAAAGCCGCGTTGCGCCACCGTCTGGGCATCGAGCACGGCAGCCGACAGCAGCATCTCGCGTGCGCTGAGCTCACCGGCCGCAGACATCAGCAGCGCCAGCTCGCGCGGCGCCATCGGGAAGCCCAGCTTCGCAATCGGGGCGCCGAACTTCGCGGATGCACCGGCCAGCCGCATGTCGCAACAACTGGCGATCTCCAGGCCGGCGCCCATGCAGGCGCCTTCGATCTGCGCCACGATGGGCACATCGCAGTCGAGCACGGCCTGCAGGCCGCCCCAGACCAGCTCGTCGTGAAACTGGCGCAGGCTGGCTTCCTCGAACCGGAAATCGGCGTATTCGGAAATATCCCCGCCGGCGCAGAAGTTGCCATCCTCACCCGCCAGCACCACGCAGCGCAGGGCCGCGTTCTGCTGTATGCCTTCAAACACCTCGCGCAGCTCCTGCCACATCACCCGTGACAGGGCGTTGAGCTTGCCGGGATGGGACAGGGTGACGCGCGCGACCGACTCCGCGATCGTCAGCCTGACCTGTCCCTTCATGCACGCGCGCCGGTAGCGGCAAAGACACGTTCCACCGCGGGGCCGCCCCAAGGTGGAACAGCCCCCCCGGCGGGCAGAGCAGTACACGAAGTGACAAACGTGGGAGCCATTGCTCAGTCGAGCTTGGCGCCGGAAGCCTTCACCACCTGCGTCCACTTCTTGACTTCTGCGCTGATGAAGCTGCCGAACTGCGGGCCGCTCAGGCCGGCGAACTCCGCACCCTGGCGCGCCCAGACCGCCTTGGCCTCGTCGGTCGTGCAGGCCTTGCGGATCTCCTCGATGGCGCGCGCCTGGGCATCGGCCGGCATGCCCTTGGGGCCCCAGACGCCGTACCAGGTGGTCACGTTGTAATCAGGCATGCCGAGCTCGGCGGCGCTCGGCACGTCGGGGATGGCCGGATTGCGCTTGTTGCCGGACACCATCAGCGCCTTGATGCGGCCGCCGGCAATATGCGCGGCCGAGGAACCGAGGCCATCGAACATCATCTCGACATCACCGGCGATCAGGCCCTGCAGCGCCGGGCCGGCGCCGCGGTAGGGAATGTGGGTGATGAAGGTTTTGCTCTGCTGCTTGAACAGCTCGCCGGCGAGGTGGTGCGAGGTACCGGCACCGGCCGAGCCGTAGTTGAGTTTGGCCGGGTTTTTCCGGGCGAACTCGAGGAACTCCTTGAAATTGGCCACCGGCAGCTTTTGCGGGTTGACCACAACGACCTGCGGCACGCTGGCCACCAGGATCAGCGGGATCAGGTCTTTTTCAATGTCGTAGTCCAGCTTGGGGTACATGCTGGGCGCAATGGTGTGGTGCACGGCGCCCATGAACAGGGTGTAACCATCGGGCGCTGCCTTGGCCGCAATGCTGGCACCCAGCGTGCCGCCGGCGCCGCCGCGGTTGTCGATGATCAGCTGCTTGCCGGTCAGGCGCGCAAACTGTGCCGACATCGGACGCGCAAACGCATCGGTGCCGCCGCCCGCGGGGAACGGCACGATCATGGTGACCGGTTTGGCCGGCCAGGTCGATTGCGCGTAGCTGCCCATTGAAAATGCAGCGGCGCCCGCCGCGGCGGCGCGCAGCACATCCCGCCGGGATGCCTTGATGTCAAAACTCGATGTCATGCTGTCTCCTGTCGTTGTGGTTCAATAAAAAGCGTTCAAGAACAAAGATCAAATATACAAATCTTCGATGGCGCCCGATACCGGGATTTTCCCCTGCGCGAGCAGCGCGCGGTGTTTGTCGAGGCGCTTGAGGTCATAGAGGTAATTGACCATCAGGCCGCAGGACTGCTTGAGTCCCTTGGGTGAGGGATCACCGCCCCAGTTGATGCGCTCCACGCGGGCGCCGTTGCCCAGGTGAAAACGCGCGACCGGGTCCAGCGGCTTGCCGTCGTCGAGTTCTTTCCCGAGGTACTGCGCCGCGGCATGCAACATCAAACGGCGCACCGCCGATTTTTCACCGAGCGCCAGCGCGTTGTCCGCCGCTGTGAGGAAATGTTGCGCCGTGGGCGGCTCGAAACCGACGGCCCGGCCCAGCAGGCTCAGGTCTTTCTCGTCGAGTTGCGCCAGCAGGCTCGCGGCATTTTTTCCGAGCCAGGAACGAAAGCCCGGGATCGGCGACAGCGTGGCGAAATTCTTCAGGCGCGGAAACTCTTCATGCAGGGTCTCGACCACGCGCTTGATCAGCGAGTCCCCGAAACTCACGCCGCGCAAGCCGGTTTGGGTGTTGCTGATGGAGTAAAAAATCGCGGTCGTGGCCTTTTTGAGATCGGCCGGCGCGGCCGACTCGTCGAGCAGGGGCTCGATGCTGGCCGCCATGTCGTCGATCAGTG
Organism: Paenacidovorax caeni; assembly: GCA_943370985.1. Taxonomy (GTDB): domain Bacteria; phylum Pseudomonadota; class Gammaproteobacteria; order Burkholderiales; family Burkholderiaceae_C; genus Polaromonas; species Polaromonas caeni_A. The sequence goes on along the minus strand of CALRTF020000191.1, from coordinate 5,022 downwards.
CCACCTCGACAAAAATCAGCGGCTCGTCCGGCATGCGCGGGTGGAAAAAGCCGTAACAGCGCCGGTCGCTGTCGAGCCGGTTTTTCACATCGGCCCAGCCCCTGATGTCATGCACGGCCTCGTACTTGATCAGTTTCTCGATCAGCGAAGCCGGCGAGTCCCAGCTGATGCGGCGCAGGTCCAGGAAACCCACGTCGAACCAGGTCGAGAACATGTATTCCATCTCGACGTCCAGCGCCTGCAGGCGCTTGTCGGCCTTCAGGTGCGGCAGCAGTTCGGCGCGCAGGTTCACCAGGAAGCGGAAGCCTTCCGGGAAGGCACTGAAGCGCTGCAGCAGGCGCCGGCGCGGCGACACGGTGGCGCGGCGGTAACGCACCTCGGCGACTGCCTCGTCGGGCGTGCCCACCGCGGCGGCAAACTGCGTCTGCGCCAGCTTGACCTTGGCGGCGTCGGCGACAAACTGCTCGCTCATCAGCAGCCACATGTCGCGGCGCTCATCCGGCGAGGCATTGGCATACCAGCCGGCCACACCCATGGCGCGGCGCCCGCCCTCGACCTCGCTGACCTGCGGATCCACAATCGCCTTGAGTTCTTCCAGCGTGCGTCGCAACACGCGCGGCGACAGGGCCTCTTCCTTTTGCCGCAGCGTGGCCGCAAGGCGTTCGCGCGTACTCCGCACGGCGGTTGCACTCGCTCCTGATTTGGTAGCAGCCTGCGCACGCTCGGCGTGGGCTGGCGCCTTTTTTGGCTCTGCTTTTTCAGGGCTGCGCAGGATAGACACGCTGCGGGCTATCCAGTCGGGCGTGTTCATGGGGCGGCCTGTGGAGTGGGTTGAATACGGGAAAAGCTGGTTGGAGAATGTGCATGACTCGCCAGGAACGGCATACCGCCGCAAGTCCAGGCGCTGGTGGTGAAGGCACTCATGCCCTCGCCTCCCGTGGCGATAACGATTTGCGGACGAAAAGGCGTCGGCTCTCTGCTGGCATGAGCTTTACTGTCGATCCCCAGCGCGCTGGGGCCCCTCGTCAGGTAGCTCATGCCGTCGCCTCCCGATGCATTAACGAAGTGCGGGCGAAAAGGCGTCGGCTCCCTGCTGGGGTGCCTTTTACTGCCGATCCCCAGCGAGCTGGGGCCCCTCGTCAGGTAAGTCACCCCAGCACCTTCGTTCTCTGATTCCTCGCGAGGTCCCTGAGGGCTTCTCGCTGGCGGGTCAGGTGGGTGCGCATGGCGGCGTCTGCGCCTTCGCTGTCCCTGGCCTTGAGCGCGGCAAACACCGCCATGTGTTCAGACAGGCTTTGCGCGAGGCGGCCGGGTGCGTGCAACTGCTGCGAGCGCGCCAGCTTGAGGATTTTGCGCAGGTCGGCAATCGCCATGGCCAGCCAGCGGTTGTCGGCCAGCGCGATGATGGCCTCGTGGATCGCGAAATTGGTGTCGTAGTAGTCGTTGATGCGGCCGGCGGCGGCATGGCTGTTCAGACGCTCGTGCAGCGTCGTCAGCGCGGCCAGGTCGGCGTCGCTGGCGTTGCGGGCGGCCTCGAAGGCGCAGCGCCCTTCGAGCAGCGCAATCACCGGGAAGATGTCGTCCAGGTCTTTTTCAGTGACCTCACTGATGAAACAGCCGCGCCGCGGCTCGTGGCGCAGCAGCCCTTCGGCGGTCAGCACCTTGAGCGCCTCGCGCAGCGGCGTGCGCGAGATCTGCAGCCGCTCGCACAGCACCAGCTCATCGAGAAAAGTGCCGGGCGCATACAGGCCGGCAAAAATCTGCTCGCGCAGGGTGGCGGCAACTTCCTGGTGCAGCGAATTCTGGACGAGGCGCATGGTCAGCCCGCCCCGCCGTCACGACGGCCCCGCGCCGGCGCAGCACATGCCCCGCAGCCTCTACGGGTGCGGGTTGGGCTGTGGGGACCGGTGAAATCACTCATAATTTTGTGTAATTACGCATAATTATTGACGGTCACCAAGCTGCTGACAAGGGGTCACCGGCTAAAAACCACAGGTAAAAACCCGGAGGCCGGCCTTGCATACGGCGGTGCGGACGGTGCAAAACCGGGTCACACCCCGCCGACACGCTCCTGAAAAGAGAGCAAACTCCTCCCGGCCAGCGGGGGCTAGGCCCGTTTTTCAGCCCACAACCAGAGCCAGACGCCGGCCGCGATCATGGGCAGGCACAACCACTGCCCCATACTCATGCCCAGCGCCAGAATGCCCAGATAGTCATCGGGCTCACGGAAAAACTCGGCGATGAAACGGAACACGCCGTAGCCGACCAGGAAAGCTGCCGACACCTGCCCGGTCTTGCGCGGCTTGCGCGCATACAGCCAGAGCAGCACGAACAACAGCAGGCCCTCGAGCAGGAACTGGTAGACCTGCGAGGGATGGCGCGGCGCCAGTGTGCCGCTGTTCCGGAACACCATGCCCCAGGGCAGGTCCGGGCTGCTCAGGCGCCCCCACAACTCGCCATTGATGAAGTTGCCGACGCGCCCGGCGGCCAGCCCTGTCGGCACGCAGGGCGCGATGAAGTCCATCACCTGCAACCAGGGTTTTTGCCGCGTGCGCGCGAACCAGATCTGCGACACCAGCACACCGAGCATGCCGCCGTGGAAACTCATGCCGCCCTGCCAGACGTAGAGGATCTCCAGCGGGTGCGCCAGGTAATAGGCCGGCTTGTAAAACAGGCAGTACCCGATGCGGCCGCCCAGCACCACACCCATCACGCCGAGAAACAGGATGTCCTCGATGTCCTTGCGGCTCCAGGCGCCAGGCCCCGTGATCGAGGCATAAGGCTGGTGCCGCAGGCGGCGCATGCCCAGAAACAGGAACAGCCCGAAGGCCGCGAGGTAGGTCAGGCCGTACCAGTGGATGGCCAGCGGGCCCAGCTGCAGGGCGACGGGGTTGATGGTGGGATGAATCAGCATGACGGGTATTTTGCACGGACACGCAGCCAGGGCTTGTAGGCCGCCGGCTCACAAGCGCGCGAAATGGCAACACGGGCGCGCTCACCCCTGCAGGGCCGGCGCACAGTCCATCAAACGCGCCATACACGCCGTCGCCGCGCCTGCGGGCCAGACCAGGCTGGTTTCACACACCGGCACCTGCCGGCCGCGTTTGCCGGCCACGCTGCGGTAGACCACACCGGGGCGCTGGAACTGCCGCACGCTGTCGGGCACCCAGGCCACGCCGAGGCCGGCCGACACCAGGTTGACGATGGTCTGCATCTGGATCGCCTCCTGCGCCACCTGCGGCGACCGGGCGGCCGCGTGGTACATGCCGAAAATCGCGTCGTACAGCGAAGGCAGGATGCGGCGCGGAAAAATCACCAGCGGCTGGGTCAGCACCTGATCCAGCGTGAGCGCCGGCCGCGCGGCCAGCGGGTGCTGCTCAGGCAGCGCCAGGACCAGCGGCTCGCGCGCCACGCGCCGGCTCTGCAGGCCGGGCGGCGCAAACCCGGGCGAATGCAGGATCACGCCGGCATCGATGTCGTGGCGTTCAAAGGCCTGCAGCTGCATGTCGCCGGTCGCTTCCAGCAGCTCGAGCTGGACCCGCGGGTTGCGTTCGCGGAAGGCTCGCACCCAGGGCGGCAGCAAGGAAAAGCCGGCGGTGGACACAAACGCCAGCCGCAAGCGTCCCACGTCCCGGCATCGGCGGCCCTGGCCTGCGCGGGCAGCGCCTGTGCCCGCGCCAGCAGGTCCAGCACCTGCGGCAGCAGCGCAGCGCCGGCCGCCGTCATCAACACGCTGCGTTTGCTGCGGTCGAACAGGCGCACGCCCAGCAGCGCCTCCAGGTGGGCAATCGCCTGGGTCAGCGGCGGCTGTGTCATGTGCAGGCGCGCCGCCGCACGGCCGAAGTGCAGTTCGTCGGCCACGGCGGCAAACTGGCGCCACAGGCGCAGTTCAATGGTCGGGTTACTCATATGCCCGGCATATTAATCGATACCTACAAATATATTGGAGGCTCAAAACAAGCCGGGGCATACTTTGCCTTTCGACTCCACTCCAAAGAAGACACCCCATGAACCAGCAGGACAAGGACGGCGCCGGCGACGCGATCAACCGCCGCAGCAAAAACATCACCGAAGGCACCTCGCGCGCACCCAACCGCTCGATGTACTACGCCATGGGCTACGAGGCCGGCGACTTCAAGAAACCCATGGTCGGTGTGGCCAACGGCCACAGCACCATCACGCCCTGCAACAGCGGTCTGCAGAAACTGGCCGATGCGGCGATTGCCGGCATCGAGGAAGCCGGCGGCAATGCGCAGGTGTTCGGCACCCCGACCATCTCCGACGGCATGGCCATGGGCACCGAAGGCATGAAATATTCGCTGGTCAGCCGCGAGGTCATCTCGGACTGCATCGAGACCTGCGTGCAGGGCCAGTGGATGGACGGCGTGCTGGTGGTCGGCGGCTGCGACAAGAACATGCCCGGCGGCCTGATGGGCATGCTGCGCGCCAACGTGCCGGCCATTTATGTCTACGGCGGCACGATTTTGCCGGGCAGCTACAAGGGCAAGGACCTCAACATCGTGAGCGTGTTCGAAGCCGTCGGTGAACATTCGGCCGGCCGCATGAGCGACGAGGACCTGCTGCAGATCGAGCGCCGCGCCATCCCCGGCACCGGCAGCTGCGGCGGCATGTACACAGCCAACACCATGTCCTCGGCCTTCGAGGCCCTCGGCATCTCCCTGCCCTACTCCTCGACCATGGCCAATCCGCACGACGAAAAAGCCAACTCGGCCAAAGAGTCGGCCAAAGTATTGGTGGAGGCCATCCGCAAGAACATCAAGCCGCGCGACATCGTGACGAAAAAGTCGATTGAAAACGCCGTGGCGGTGATCATGGCGACCGGCGGCTCGACCAATGCGGTGCTGCATTTCCTGGCGATCGCCCATGCGGCCGAGGTCGACTGGACGATTGACGACTTCGAACGCGTGCGTGTCAAGACGCCGGTATTGTGCGACCTCAAGCCTTCGGGCAAATACCTGGCGGTGGACCTGCACAAGGCCGGCGGCATCCCGCAGGTCATGA
>CALRTF020000190.1:0-8418 GCA_943370985.1 Paenacidovorax caeni | reverse complement strand
CACGACCTGCGCTCGCCGCTGGGCGTGATTGCGGGGTACGCCGGCCTGCTGCAAAAGAAATACGGCGCGCTGCTCGACGACCGGGGCCGCGGCTACCTCTCGGTGATTGCCGGGCGGGCCAAAAGCATGGCCCAGCTGATCAGCGACTTGCTGGATTTTTCCCGGCTGGGCCACCGCGGCATCGCCACCACCGCGCTGGACATGCAGGTGCTGGTGGCCGCCGTACTCGAAGAACTGCAAACCGGCGGCAGCCCGGTCGCCGCCGTGCGGCTCGGCGCCCTGCCGCCCGCGCATGCCGACGCCGGCCTGCTGCGCCAGGTCTGGGTCAACCTGCTGTCCAACGCCATCAAGTACAGCCGCGGCGCCGACCCCGCGCTGGTGGAGGTCAGCGGGCGCGTCGAGGGCGCCGAGGTGATCTACACCGTGCGCGACAACGGGGCCGGTTTCGACATGGCCCAGTACAGCAAGCTGTTCGAGGTGTTCCAGCGCCTGCATACCGACCAGGAGTTCGAAGGAACCGGGGTGGGCCTGCCCATCGTGCACCGCATCGTCACGCAGCACGGCGGCCGGGTCTGGGCCGAAAGCCAGCCGGGCCAGGGTGCCACCTTTCACTTTGCGCTGCCGCTGGCGCCGCTTGCCGCCGCAGCCCCTGCGCTGGCCGGCTAGCTGCGCGCGCGACCCACGACCGACCAGCCGGCCTTGAGGTTGGCCTTGTCGTTTTCATACTCCCAGGCGGTGCCGCAGCGGTCGCACTGGTAGCTGGTCACGGTCACCAGCGCGCCGCCGCGCCGCTCCTGGCGGTTGCCGCCCTGCACCAGCTCCGGGTGGCCGGGCGCCTTGCGCCAGTTGCGCTGGATGCCGGCGCACGAGTCGCACAGCGTCATCTTCCTGAGTTCGTTCTGGCGGTTGGTGTCGTCGGTCATGGTGGGGCTCGGTCGGGTGGATCGCGGGGTCGGAGGGCTTGATTGTCGCCGGGCTTCGCCGCGGCCCCGGTTTGGCCCGATCGGCGGCCGCGGCGGTACGGTTTTTTCTTTGTGAGGAAGTTCACATCGGGCAGCCCGCGCTGTGGAGCGACGCACAACTTCTCCTCTGAAAACCCGGCCGGCCGCCGTGATGGCCGGCTGCCGCGGCCATTGAGCTTGCCTGCGCCTTTGGCTAGTGTCCGATTCCCAAAACAATTTTTCAGGGAGTCGACATGTTGATTTTTACCAATCGCACACTGGTCGCGGCCACCAACGAGTCCGCATTCGGCGACGCGTTTGAGCCGTTTGTGGATACCCTCCATTGCGCGGAGGTAGAGCCCGCCGCCAATGCCACTGGCTGGAAAGTGAGCCAGCCGGCGTCCGACCTGAGTGACGAGGCGGCGCTCAAAAAAATCGCCGCTGTGCTGGGCGGCGAAAAACCGGTGCTTCTGTACCTGCATGGGAACAACACCATTCCGGCCAAGTGTTTTTTACGCTCTCATCAGCTGGAGAAACAGTATGGTGTGGCGGTGATTGCCTACTCCTGGGCCTCCGAGGGCCTGCTTCCCGATGGCACCGACCAGTCGGGCGTGGACAAGACCCGGCCGGCGACCGACGACGACGAGGATGCGCTGGCCAGGGTCGAGTCCAGGGAGAAGCTCAAGGAAGGCTGGATTGCACGCAAGGCGCGGCGTTACCTGCAGGCCAAGACCAACGCGCAATACAGCAAGGACTCGCTGGCGCGCCTTCTGCGCCTGGTGGCCGCAGCGCGGCTGGGCAGGCTGCAGCAGAAAGTCTCCTTCGCGGCGCACAGCCTGGGCTGCCACTTCCTGCACTACACGGTCAACGAGCAGGACGCGGAGGCCTCGCTCTCGGCGATGCACAACGTCATTCTCATGGCCGGATGCACAGGCGCGGCCAAACACAGCGCCTGGGTGGGCCAGATCCATCCGCTGCTCAAGGTGTACATCACCTGTGCCCGCCCCGACGCCGTGCTGGCAGCGGCCACGGTGGTCGATGGCGACCTGAAACTGGGAACGGCATGGGGCGACGAGCGCCTGGCCGGGCCGAAGTATCGCTACATCGACTTCGAGAATGCCAAAAAAATGAAGGCCAACGCGCATCGCTACTTCGTGGCCGACGACGGCAAGGAACTTTCGAAGGAGTCCAAGGAGCTGTTCAAGCGCATCTTCACATCGGAGCCCGACTTCGATCCTGCAACGGAATCCCCCAAAGTGGTGTACCCGGTCGGGTGCCGTGTCGATGGTTCGATCTGCTACATGGGCAATGCTGTGTCAGGTGAGGACAACCGCTAGCAGCCACACGCCAGGCGCTGACGCTTCATAAAAAATCGGTCTCAGCCCCCGCCAGTCATGCGCACCCCGCTATCAAAACAGGAGCGGGCAGGCTTGCCTGAAACATGCGGGCGGCCAGAGCCTGTCCCGGGCCATGATGCCGGCACCTGCCGTGCATGCGGCGCAGACGGCGTATGGCGACACCGGCAGGGACTGCGCATCAGCCCCGGGGCCGGCCGCTCACAGCAGCAATGCCGGGCGGCTTGTCCCCGCCGCGCTGCGCTCGAAATACACCTCCACCACCGCGCCCCCGTTCGCGGCCGAGGCCATGGCGAGCGACCAGTGGAAGCGCTCGCAGATGCGCTTCGTCAAAAACAGTCCCAGCCCGCGGCCGCCGCCGGGTTTCATGGAGCTTTGCAGGGCCGCGTTGTAGCTGCGCGCGGCTTGCATCGCGTCGAAGTTCTCGCCGGCATCCGTCACGCGCAGCCGGATGGCGGACAGGCTGACCGTCACATCGCCCTGCTGGGTGCTTTCGGCGGCGTTCCTCAGCAGGTTGGCAATGACTATCCTGACCATCGCTTCTGGCGCATCGACCGACAGACTCACGCAGTCGAGCAGCACAAACCGCACGGGCTTGAAGGCCAGCAGGTGTTCATGGTCCTGCATCAGCTCCTGCAACACCAGATCGACCCGCGTGCTCTCCACCTTCGCCTTGCCATCCGGCTCGCGTGAGAGGTAAAGCAGCGCGCTCATGGTCTCGGTGAGGTTGTCGACAGTGCCGCGAATCCGGTTCAGCGGCCCCGCCGCCTGCGCCGGCAGCGCCTGCTTCGCCAGCACATCCACCGCGCCGCTGATCACGGCAATCGGGGTGCGGAACTCGTGGCTGGCCTGGTCCAGCAGGCTGCGTTCACGTTCGATGAAACGCTCCACCCTTTCCAGGTGGCGGTTGGCCTGGACGGCGATAGCATGCAGTTCAGCCTGCCGGTAGTCGACCGTCAGCCGCTGCGACGGTTGCTCCGGGTCCAGGGCTTCCATCTTCTGTGCAAGACTCCGCGCGGGTTTGCGCAGGCTGACATACAGCCAGAAGATGGCCGCACCCACCATCAGCAGGTTAAGCAGAACAAACACCGCGCTGGCGATGCTCATGCTGTTCTGCATGTTTTCGATGTCGGTCATGTCGATCATCGTGATCACGCGGCCGTCCGCGACCTCGGTGATCAGTGCCGCATAGTGCGACGGCGGGTCATATTCCTCCAGATCTTCTTCGCTGTAAAAACCGGCGGGCAAGGGCGCCAGGTAGGCCGGCATATCGGCCGGCAAAGGCGCGCCGCTCTTGAGATGCCAGCCCCTGTAGGCGCCTTCCGTCGGCAAGGGCGCAGGGTGCCTGCCGGTGCTGCCGGCGATGTAGTGCTTCGTGGCCGATTGAAGAATCTGCTCCCACACCGGATGCAGAATCATCACCTGCCCGAAGGCGGCCACGGCAATCACCCCTGTCGCCATCAGCAGGCCGAAAGCGACAAACAGCGCGCTGATGCGCCAGTGCAGGTCAAACACGCGGCGGTTTTTACTCTGCATCCTGCACCCGAAGGTTGTAGCCCTGCCCGAACACGGTGTGCAGGATTTTCTGCGCGCTGTCGCCGTCGATTTCCTTGCGCAGCAGGTGCATGTGCGAGCGCAGGATGTCATGGTCCGGCGCCCGGTCGCCCCAGATCTGCGATTCCAGGTGCTCGCGGCTCACGATATGGGGTGAGCGGCGCATCAGGATTTCCAGGATTTGCCGCCGGATCGGCGACAGCGAAAGTTCACGGTCGCCGCGAGTGATCACCAGCGTCGCGAGGTTGAAACGCAGGTCGCCGACTTCCAGCACACGCCCCGGCGCCTGCGCCGCATGAGCCCGCGTGACCAGTACCCGCAGCCGCATCTCCAGCTCCGGCAGGGCAACCGGCTTGACGAGGTAGTCGTCGGCACCGGCCTCGAAGCCCTGCAGCTTGTTGCCGACCTGGTCCCTGGCCGTCAGCATGATCACCGGAATGCTGGAGCCGAGCTGGTCCCTGAGCTGGCTGAGCATGGCCAGGCCATCCATGCGCGGCATCATCCAGTCCAGCACCACCGCGTCGTAGTGGTTGAGCTGCAGCAGGCCCAGTCCCGACTTGCCGTCGGGTGCGGCATCGGGTTTGTGGCCGCAGGCTTCCAGGTAGTCGTAGATGTTGGCCGCCATGGGCGCGTTGTCCTCGACGATCAGGATGCTCAGCGGGCCTTCAATCAATTCCATCTCGGTCCTTCCCGCGTGTATGCGGCGGCGGCTGTCCGGCAGCGGCGAGGTGATTCCTAAAATTTCCGTGAAACGCCGACAAACACGGAAGTTACCCCATTTGTGTCCTTGTCCACCAGCGGGCTGTCGGTGATCTTGCCCGGCAGCGTGCTGTACGACAAGCCGCCCATCAGCATCCATTGGCCGGCAAAAGGCCGCATCAGGTCCAGCCCGACGCGCGGAATGACGGCGCTGCCCGGCTTGTAGTTCACCACGCCGCGCGCGACTTCCGTGTCCAGGGTGCCGTAGTAGTAGTTGGCGAGTTTTTTGGAGTAATGGCTGATGCCGATGTGGGGCGTGAGCATGGCCTGTCCCCAGTGGAGCGGATAACCGTATTTGGCCGTGGTCTCGAAACCCTTGCTGGCGCCCGACACGTCGGCCTTCAGGCCCAGTTCCAGCACGCCCATGTGGCCTTTCCAGGCGCCGGCCAAGCCCAGGTCCAGGCCGTCGTCGCGGTTTTCCAGCAGGTTGCGGTTGATGCCCCGGGCGGCCAGCGCCGCCGTACCGAAGTCGTCGCGCTTGATGCCGTTGAACCGGGCGCCCAGGGTGGCGTCGAGTTTCAGGCCGTCGCGCTCGAACAGGTGGTAGCCGCCGCTGATGCCGCGCCAGAAAAACTTCTCGCCCTGGTAGCTGATCAGCGGCACCAGTGTCGCGCTGGAACTTTCCCCCGCGTAAATGCGGGTGCGCGCCGCCACACCCACGCCCAGGCCCCAGGGCGAGTCGCCTGACCCGGGCCCGGGCTGCGCAAATGCGCCTGTGGACATGGACAGCAGCAACACGGCGGCGGGAACAACTGCAAATGGGCGTTTCATGGAAGGGTTCTCCTGAACAGTGAACAAGTCGCCGGCGGATTGCCAGGCTGGCGCACTGTGCCGCGCGGCTGTCGCGGAGATGTCGCGGTCTGGCGCCGCGCCTCGCGACATTTCGGCGACAAGCACCGATCAGCATTCGGGCCTTGCCGTGTTCCCACACCCATCTTCAACCTTTCATGAGGTATCGCCATGCGTAACGCCAGGGAATTTTTTCTTCCTCGTGCATTTGCCCTGCTGCTGGGCGGCGCCACCCTGCTGCTCGCGGGCTGCGCCACGGTGCACAACCCCGACCCGCTGGAGTCGCTGAACCGCAAGACCTTCGCTTTCAACGAAGGTGTGGACCGCGCCGTGCTCGCGCCGGTGGCGCGCACCTACGCGCGGGTGGTGCCTGCGCCCGTGCGCACCGGCGTCGGCAATGTGTTTGCCAACACCAAAGACCTGTGGTCGGCCGTCAACCTGGGGCTGCAGGGCCGGCCGCTCGATGGCGCGTCCGATGCGCTGCGCTTCGGCACCAACACCGTGTTCGGCGTGCTCGGCATTTTTGACGTCGCCACCCGGGTCGGCCTGGAAAAACACGGCGAAGACTTCGGCCAGACCCTGGGTGTCTGGGGCGTGAAACCAGGCGCCTATCTGGTGTTGCCGCTGCTCGGCCCGTCCAGCCTGCGCGAGGCCGCCAGCTTCCCGCTGGATGCGCTGGGCACGGTGTCACTGGGCGGCAGCGACGTCGCACTCGGCAACACACTGACCGCGCTCAAGCTGGCCGACGGCCGCGCCACCCTGCTGCCCGTGACCGACATGGTGGACCAGGTCGCACTGGACAAATATTCGTTTGTGCGCGACGCCTGGCTGCAGCGCCGCCAGAACCTGGTCGAGAACAACAAGTCGGCTGAGCGCAAGGCCGCGCCCTGAACCCCCAGCCCGGGCCGGCACCGGCCCTTTCTTTAACCCGATCCTGAAAATCCAGATGGCCAAACCACAAGCTCCCGCTGCTGCTGCAAAACCTGCAGCCATCCCGCGCGCCGCCAAAAAATCCCGTCCCGGCAAACACGACCCGGCTGCCATCGCACCGCTGCCGCTGTATTCGGTGTTCCTGCTGGGTGCCTTCGCCATGAAACCCGGGCCGGCGCGCGGCGGCAAGTGAGGACTGTGGCTTGAAGTCAAATCGGCCTCCAGCCCCCGCCAGTCGTGCGTAGTCAGCTATTAAAACAGGAGCGAAACGGTGTTCCTGAGGCTGTCATTGCGGGCTTGATCCGCAATCCATGCTGCGCAGACCGGCCGGGGGTGGCAAGTGCGGGATCGAGGATCTGTCTCCAACTCCTCGCGCTCCGTCTCCGCCTCGCGTGGGGCAGTAGCTTTAACTCCCCACTCCCCACTCCCCACTCCCAACCCCCCGCCCCTCCCTCGCCCCGCTGGGCGAGAGAAGGGAGCCTCATGTGGCCGCGTGCGCTGCTCTCGCGTGCAAACATGACGGCCGCTTGGGATTCCCGTGCAGGAAGCGCTTTGCGCTTCCTGCACTCAGGAGGGGAGTTGTGTATCTGTATTCGGATGTTTGTCTTCTTCCCCTACCCTTCTGCATGCGCCGAGGAGCGGAGGTCCAGACGGATCAGGACGGGCGATTTTGAGCGAAGCGAGTCGAGCTCGACCCCGGCTGGACCGAGCACCGCAGGTTGCCCCTCGCAGCGCCAGCGAAGAGGGGACGCAGACAGCAGGGTCGCCTTCTCTTTGCTTACTTTCTCTTGGCGAAGCAAGAGAAAGTGAGTCGCCCGCCGGGGCGAGACCCGGCTTGCATGAAGATCTGCCGGAGCACGAGCCAGCACTGGCTTCGACAGGCTCAGCCCGAACGGCGGTGGTCATCCCGTATGGATCCCGGATCACGTCCGGGGATGACAACAGTTCAGCCCGCGCTCAGCCCCCGCAGCCTCTGATGCGCAGCGTCGTCCATGTCCACCGGCTGCTGCTGCTTGGCCTTCAGGTAGTGGTCGGTGAACACGTCGAGGTAAGCCGTCAGCACCTGTGCCGCCTGCGCCTCGCCGGCCAGCGCCAGGCACAGTGCCGCCACTTCCGAGGTGCAGAAATGTTCGTCGCGCTGCGAGCGGCGCAGCTTGTAGCTGGACAGCTGTTCGCTTTGCAGGCTCAACACCGGCAGGGTGTCGAGATAAGGGCTTTTGCGGAACATCTTGCGCGCCTCGGGCCAGGTCGCGTCCAGCAGCACAAACAGCGGTCGTTTCCCTGATTCGGCTGCTGCGGCAACAGGCTGAACTTCCGCCACCACCCGCGCGCTGTCGACAAACTCGCCGGGAAAGACCAGATAAGGCTGCCACTGCGGATCGGCCAGCAGGGCGATCAGCGCCGGATCGACCTCGGTGCGGGCCCAGCCAAAGGCAAAGGTGTCGGCCACCACATCGGCAATCAGCCAGCCGGTGTTGCTGGGCTTGAGCGGCTCGATGTCGGCCATGATCAGGCAAACGCCCGCATGCACAGGCAGCTGCGGGCGCAGCGCACACAGGCAATGGCTGGGCAGCAGCCGGCAGCCGGCACAACGCTCGCCGCGCGGGCCACCACGCGCCAGAAAAGGTTTGGAACTGCGCGCCAGGCGCGCGCTGCGCAGGCGGCTGACCGCGTGGGGGATCACGTTCATGTGGGCAAGAATTGGCGGCTACATTAAGCCGGTTGGCAGCATAAAAAAGCAGGGGAAACCATGGAGCTTGCAATCACAGGGCGGCGGCGATCGGGCATGGCCGCGCGGTCGCCCACCGAGTCTACCGGCACGGCCGCGCCGCGCTGGCCGGCGTGCTGGGCCTGCTGGTGTTTCTTTGTGCGGGAGCCGCCAGCGCCCAGACCAGCGCCTTCGACGCCGGAACTTATTCGCTCAAGGGAAGCGACGGGCGGGCGCAGGTCTTCTCGGTGGAAAAGTCGGGTGACAAGTGGCTGGTCAAGAGCAGCGACCCGAACTTTTTGATGCGGAAGGTGGTGTGTGTCTCCGGCTGCGATTACCTGCCCCTGGCCGAAGCGCGCACGCACACACTGCTTCCCGCCCC
>CALRTF020000189.1:0-8474 GCA_943370985.1 Paenacidovorax caeni | reverse complement strand
CCAGCGCCAGCGTCAGCAGCACGCCGCCGACCGCGCCGGCGAAGGCGGCGCCGGTCAGGCCGAGGCGGACAATCCACTGGGTGGCGAACGGCGAGGCGCCGAACAGGGCCAGCGCCACCGCCACGCCCAGCGCCGCGCCGGAGGCGCTGCCGAGCAGGTAGGGGTCGGCCAGCGGGTTGCGGAACAATCCCTGCGCCACGGCGCCGGCCAGGCCCAGCAGGCCGCCCGCCACCCAGGCGCCCAGGGTGCGCGGCAGGCGGATGTCCGAGACGATCTGCCAGGCGACCGGGTCGTGGCGCGCGCTGAGCACGCTGCTCCAGCCGGTGCTGCCCACACCTGCGCCCACCACCAGCATCGCGCCGGCGCCCAGCAGCAGCACCAGGCCCAGCAGCCAGGCGACGCGCTGCGATGCGGCAACCGACCGGACGGCGCTCATCGGGCCGGCCCCAGACCCGCGCCCGCGATGCAGGCCGCCATCAAGCGCGCGCCCTCGGCCATGCGCGGGCCGGGCCGCACCAGCACGTCGGACTCCTCGGGAGTGAAGATGCAGATGCGCTTCTCGCGCAGCGCGCGCATGCCACCCCAGCCCGGCCGTGTCTCCAGCCCGGCGGCGTTGCGCGAACCTATCATCACCAGGTCAGGATTGGCGCGCACCACGTACTCGGGATTGATGCGCGGAAAGGGGCCGAGGGCCGGCGTGATGATGTTCTTCACGCCCAGGCGCTGCATGGTTTCACCGATGAACGAGCTGGTGCCGGCCGCGTAGCCGCCGACGCTGACCTCGTAATACACACGCAGGTTTTTCGCGGCCGGCGGCAGCGACTGCGCGGCGGCGGACACGCCGGCGTCGATCGCCCGCCAGACGCGCTGCGCGTCCGGCACCTCCAGCAGCTGGCCCAGCTTGCCCATCACGCGCTGGGCATCGGCGGCGGTCCTGGGCTCCAGCGCCACCACTTTCAGGCCCAGCGCCTCCAGCCGCTGCACGCCGCGCGATGAGGTCGCCATGACCACCACGTCGGGCCGCATCGCCACCACCGCCTCGATGTTCGGGTCAATGCCCCCACCCAGTTGCGGCAGCGCCTTCACCTGCGCCGGAAAGTTGGAGTAGCGGTCCACACCCACCAGGCGGTGGCACTGGCCCAGCTCGCAGACGGTTTCGGTCAGCGAGGGCAAGAGGCTGACGATGCGCTGCGGTGAGCGGGCAAACGTGAGGGTGACACCGCGGTCGTCGGTGACTTGCAGCGCATGAACGCCGGGCGCCAGCGCGATCAGGGCCAGTGTGAGGCCGGCCCCCAGCCAGGACGGGACACGCAACATCACGCCGCTCCTTTCAGGGTCAGCGGCAAACCGGCGGCCATGAAAGTGACACGTTCGCAGGCGGCGGCCACCTCCTGGTTGAGCCGGCCCAGCGTATCGACAAAGGCGCGGGTCTCGCGGCCCATGGGGATCACGCCCAGCCCGATCTCGTTTCCGACCAGCACCAGGGGTCCGGCACAGGCCCGGATTGCTATCAAAAGCAGAGCTGCCTGCGCTTGCGGATCAAGGGCTGGAGGTCGATTTGCCTCTGAAGTTTCGGCCGGCATCAGCAGGTTGGTCAGCCACAAGGTGAGGCAGTCGACAACCACCAGGGTGCGCGCGCTGCTGTGCTGCGTAAGCGCCTGCGACAGCTGCAGCGGCTCTTCCACCGTTCGCATGCCGGGCACGCGTTCGGCGCGGTCCTGCCGGTGGCGCGCGATGCGCTCCCGCATCTCCTGGTCCCAGGGCGTGGCCGTGGCGATCAGCACAGCCTGGTGCCCAGGCGCGGCGTCCAGCCATAACCGCGCCAGCATCTCGGCGCGGCGCGACTTGCCGCTGCGCTGGCCGCCGAGGATCAGTTCGCTGCCTGCGGTGTCACCCATGGTCGGCATCCCATTGCAGGATCAGGCGGTGGATCTGTTCCACGCCTTCGGTCAGGGCCGCCGGTCCCGGCTGCAGGATCTCGGCCGACTTGATCTCGAACAGCTGCCGGTTTTTGACAGCGTTGACGCCCTCCCAGCCGGCCCGGCCGCGCACATGGTCGGGCCGGAACTTGCGGCCGCACCAGGAACCGAAAATGATGTCGGGATTGCGCCGGACGATCTCGCCGCCGTCGGCAATGATGCGGTCCTTGCCCATGGGCTGCGATGCCAGCTCGGGGAAACAGTCGTCGCCGCCGGCGATGGCCATCAGTTCCGACACCCAGGCGATCGCGCTGATGTGCGGGTCATACCACTCCTCGAAGAACACCCGCGGCCGGCGTTTGAGCCCTGCCGCAGCGCGCGCTATGGCCAGCAGGCGCTGCTGCATGCCCTGGATCAGGGCCAGGCCTTTGGCTTCCTGGCCGACCATGGCGGCGAGCTGGTACAGCATCGAAAAAATTTCGGCCACGCTGCGCTGGTTGAAGATGGTGACGGCAATGCCTTTTTTGATCAGTTGCGACGCGATGTCGGCCTGCAGGTCGGAAAACCCGATCACGCAGTCGGGCTGCAGCTCGACGATCCTGTCTATCTTCGCGTTCAGGAAGGCACTGACCTTCGGTTTTTCCTCGCGCGCGCGCGGCGGCCGCACGGTATAGCCCGAGATGCCGACAATGCGCCGTTCCTCACCGAGCAGGTAAAGCCACTCGGTCGGCTCCTCGGTCAGGCAGACGATACGTTGCGGGCCATAGGCCATGGCGCGCCAGTCCATGGATCCGTTCATGGGGTGTCTTTCAAAAACAGGGACGCCGCAGCGGCCGGATTCGACGCAAACCAGGCATGGAAGTAGCTGGCCTTCAGATTGTCCGCCGGGCCGGCCCGGTACAAGGCCTCGCCCTCGCCGCGCAGCTTGCGGCCCGGCGCCGCCTCGGTGCGTGCCGCGGGTGCCAGCGGCGTGTCGCAGGTGGAATAGTGAAAGGTGTGGCCACGCAGACTGCCGCCCGGAACCGCCAGTTGCTGCGGGCCCAGCGCCGCGATGCGCTGGTGCACCGTCACGCGCCCCGGCAGCACACCCCACATCGGAAAAGAATCCGTGCCGGCGGTCTGCAACTCGTCGAACAAGGCCATCATGCCGCCGCATTCGGCCCAGACCGGTTTGCCGGCGGCCACATGGGCCGTGATGGCGGTTTTCATGGCGCTGTTGTCCGTGATCACCTGGCCATGCAGCTCGGGATAGCCACCCGGCAGCCACAGGGCGTCGCAATCGGGCAGCGCGGCATCGGCCAGCGGTGAAAAGAAAACCAGCCGGGCACCGAGGGCACGCAGGCAGTCGAGGTTGGCCGCGTAGATAAAACAGAAGGCGGCGTCGCGTGCAACGGCGATGGTCAGGCCGCGCAGCAGGTCCGGCGCAGGCGGCTGGCCGGGGGCCGACGCGGCAAAGTCGACCGACCAGGCCTGCAAGGCGTCCACGTCCATCTGTCCCAGCGGGGTGGCGGCGAGTGCATCGGCAGCGGCATCGAGCCTGGCCATGGCGTCGCCCATCTCCGCGGACATCACCAGGCCCAGGTGCCGCTCGGGCAGCTGGAAGGCCGGGCTGCGCATCAGCGCGCCCTGCCACTGCGCGGGATCCCGCAAACTCTCCACCAGCATCGCCGCATGACCCTCGGAGGCCACGCGGTTGGCCAGCACGCCGGCAAAACGCAAACCGTCGCGGTAGGACTGAAGACCCCAGGCCAGCGCGCCAAAGGTGCCGGCCATGGCGCCGGCGTCTATCACCGTCAGCACCGGCAGCCCGAAACGCTGGGCCAGGTCGGCCGCACTGGGCTGTCCGTCGAACAGGCCCATCACACCTTCGACGATGAGCAGGTCGGCCTGCTGCGCTGCGGCCTGCAGGCGCTGCGCGCAGTCGGCCTCGCCGGTCATCCACAAATCGAGCTGGTGCACATCCGCGCCGCTGGCCAGGGCCAGCCAGTACGGATCGAGAAAGTCCGGCCCGCACTTGAATACCCGCACGCGCCGGCCCTGGCGCACATGCAGGCGCGCCAGCGCGCACGCCACCGTGGTCTTGCCCTGGCCGGAAGCCGGGGCAGCGATCAGGATGGCGGGACAGCGGGTGGTGTTGGTCATGGGCAGGCAGCGTGGTGGATCACAGCGGAGCCCATTTGAGCCCCACGTACAGGGTGCGTCCGGCGGTGGCATAGGTCTGCGCCAGTTCATAGGACTTGTCGGTGACATTGTCCACGCGCGCGATCACGGTCCAGTCCCGGGCCAGCGCAGTGCTTGCGCTGAGGTTGAGCAGGGTATAGCCGCCCAGGGTTTTGGTGTTGGCCGCATCATCGAAACGCCGGCCCGACAACTGGGCCTCCGCCCCCAGCGACCAGGCGCCGACGCGGGTGTCGGCGGTCAGCACCGCATGGTGGCGCGCGCGGCGTGCCAGGGTTTTGCCGGTATTGAGGTCGCGCGGGTTCTGCAGGTCCAGCGAGGCCGACAGCAAGGTGTCCCCCAACTTGTAGCCACCGGTGAAGGTGACGCCGGTGTATTCGGCGCGCGCGGTATTGGAATAACAGGCGCGGTTGGCCAGCGCCACCGGCGCGCGGCCGTTGGTGCAGGGACCCGATCCGTTGGTGAAGGTGATCAGGTTGTTGACCCGGTTGCGGTAGGCGACAAAGCCGAAGCTGCTGCTGCCCTCGGCATAACGCAGGCCCGCCTCGACGTTGCGGCTGCTTTCCGGCTGCAGGGTGGACACGCCGTAAATGCTGAAACGCTGGTACAGCGTGGGCGCGCGGAAAGCCGTGGCTGCCGCGACCGTGGCACGCCACGTCGGCGTGAGGGCAAAACCATAAGCAGCGCTGCCGGTGTTCTTGCCGCCGAACTCGCTGTCATTGTCGTGGCGGGCGTTGAGCTGCACCGTGTGGCGCTGGCCCTTCCAGCCATAACCCAGGGCGAAGCCGTCCTGGGAACGGCCGCGGTTGATGGGCGCGTTTTCCAGCTCGTCCTCCTTGCGCTCCAGGTCGGCCGTCAGCACATGCGCACCCAGGCGCAACTCGTTGTGCAGCAGGTAACCGCGCAAGCTGGTCACGCTCAGGTAGGGCGACGGCACGGTCTGGTAACGGTCGCGCGAATCGGTCAGGCTCAGGCGCGTGCTGTAGGCCTCGGTCCACTGGGCCTGCCAGTTCAGCCCCAGCGTGTCGAGCTCACGCAGGTTGAGGTCGTCGCGGGCAGAGGCGCTGTCGTACTGCGACCTCATGTTGTTCGACAGGGCGGCAGCTTCCAGCCGATGCGCCCTGTTGATCTGAAAGCCGAGTTTGGCGTTGACCGAGCGGTTGCGATAGCCGTCGAGATCGGGGTTCTGGCCGGCGACGGTGCGCGAATTGAAGCCGGTGCTGCGCTCTGCGGCCATGCCCAGGGAATAGTCGAATGCGCCGACAGCGCCGCTGAAACCGGCGTCGGCCTTGCTGGTTCCGCGCGAGCCGGCGCCGATGCCGACAAACGGCGAAAACGGCCCTTCGCCGCGTTTGGTGAAAATCTGGATCACGCCACCCAAGGCGTCGGAGCCGTACACGGCCGCCGCGGGCCCGCGCAACACCTCGATCCGGTCGATCTGCGACAGCGGGATACTTTCCCAGGCGGCGCCACCGGTGGCCTGCGAGTCGATGCGCACACCGTCGATGTAGACGGCGGTAAAGCGTGACTCGGCGCCGCGCACAAATACGCCGGTCGTGGTGCCTGGCCCGCCGTTGCGCTGGAACTCGATGCCCGGCAAGCGGGCCAGCACATCGGCCAGGCCGGTGGCACCGCTGCGCTCAATGGCCTCCCGCTCGACCACACTGACATCGGCAAGCAGGTCGCTCAAAGGCTGGGCGGTGCGGGTGGCGGTGACCACCGTTTCCCTGAGCGGGATCTCTGTCCCGGTTTGGGAGAAGGCAGGAAATGCGGCGGCGAGCGCCAGCGACAACGCGGCAGGACGCGCATAAAAAACACAGGTTTTCATGGAAGGAAACAATCAACAAAAAGCCCTCACCGGCTTCCCCGCCGGTGCATTGAGCGTTACGGCTGCGGCCCTTGCGGACGTGCAACCACCTTGTTGGCCGGTATCCGGGCTGACGGAACTGTCCTCATCGCCTTCCCAAGCGCATGTTCAAAACGCTCAGTGGCTGTGATGGGGGCTGAATGCACCCTGAAGCTGAGTCAGGGAAACACATTCGTCCGTTTTACCGTTGCGGGGGCAGCGCAGGTTAGGAGTCGCGGCGCTTGCGCATCGGGGCGAACCCTGAACGCATGGCGAAAACTCCCTCCTGCTTCCCGTTGAACTGCAGCGTGTGAACCACACCGCGAGCACCAACAGGCGAGATTCTACGCCCCAAAACGCGGCAAACCCTACAATCACAGGGCCATGGCCAACCAAACCCACATCGACCAGATTGCCGAACGTGTCGAGCGGCTGCTGCTGCGCTACGAAGAGTTGCAGCGTACCAACGCCCTGCTCAGCGAACAGGTGCATGTGCTCACGCAGGAACGCGATTCCCTGCGCTCGCGCCTGAGTGCTGCGCGCGCGCGCGTGGATGCCCTGCTGGAACGGCTGCCCGACTCTTCTTCCTCCCTCACCCTGGGCGCAGCTTCTGCCAGAAGCACCGCCGGATCGGATTCATGAAGCAGCTCGATGTACAGATCATGGGCCAGAGCTACCTGCTCGGTTGCCCGGAGGGCGGCGAAACCCGCTTGCTGGATGCGGTTGAAAAAGTCGATGCCGCGATGTGCAAGATCCGCGATGCCGGGAAAATCAAGGCGCGCGACCGCATCGCCGTGCTGGCAGCGCTGAACCTGGCTTTCGAGCTGTCCGAATTTGAAGCCAATGCTTTAAAAGCCTCGCGCCATGCGGCGCCTGCCGCCGCGCCCGCCCCTGCCCGGGCAGACGCGCCCGGCATCGCGCAGGCCGATACGGCGCAGCCCCAGCTGGCGGCCCTGCTGCAGCGCCTGGACAGCGCGCTCGGTGTGGACGGGCGCCTGCTCTGAGCTCGCGCCGCGCAGCTGTCAAGGTGCGCGCGCACATCCCGAAACCGGCTGCACGCTCAGCCACAAGCGCCTACAATGGGATCGTCTGCGGTGCGCACCGGGCTTTATATTTCCTTGAACCAATGCTCTACGAGCACGGGCTTGGTAAATTGTCCGGCAGGCGTGATCGTCTCGCGTCAGACGAACCCGAAACCTGACTGCCCTCGCCCACCTGAACCCCGGTTCAGGATGACGGTCCGGTGGCACTTGCAGACACCTTTTTCGCTCTCCTTTCGGGCCCGGCCCGGCCCGAATGTTTCTTGAACCGCAAATCATTGCCGAACTGCTGCTGCTGGGCAGCATCACCGGATTTCTGGCCGGCCTGATGGGCATAGGCGGCGGCATGCTGATGGTGCCGTTCATGACCTTCATCCTCACGGACAAGGGTTACCCGGCGGACTACACCGTGAAGATGGCGGTGGCCACCTCGCTGGCAACCATCTGTTTCACCTCGATGTCATCGGTGCGTGCGCACCACAGGCGCGGCGCCGTGGTGTGGCCCATCGTGCGCCTGCTGGCACCCGGCATCCTGCTGGGCGCACTGGTCGGCGCGCAACTCGCCGTGGCCCTTCCGGGCAAGATTTTCAGCGTCCTGTTCGCAGTGTTCGTGGCGTTTTCCGCCACGCAGATGTTTCTGGACCGCAAGCCCAAACCAAGCCGCACCCTGCCCGGCCGGCTGGGCACCTTCAGCATGGGCTGGGTGATCGGCATGTTGTCTTCGCTGGTCGGCGCCGGCGGCGCCTTTGTCTCGGTGCCTTTCATGACCTGGTGCAACGTGAAGATCCACGACGCGGTGGGCACGTCGGCGGCGCTCGGTTTCCCGATCGCGCTGGCAGGCACGCTGGGTTATATCTGGGCCGGCCAGGGCATGCCCGAGATGCCGCCCGGCTCCATCGGTTACCTTTACCTGCCCGGACTGATCGTCGTCTCGCTGGCCAGCATGAGCACCGCGCCGCTGGGTGCGCGCACCGCGCATCGCATGGATATCCGGCCGCTGAAAAAGGTGTTTGCGGTGGTGCTCTATGCTCTCGCGGCATACTTCCTGTTTCGCTGAAACCATGAACCCCATGCCTGTCACTTCGTGGCCGACGCTGCCCTCCGGGGGGGAGCGGCTTCGCCCGGGGACGGCCCGGCGGCAGGCCAGAACCGTTCCCACCGTCCCAGGTATTCATTCATGAAAATTGCATTCATCGGCCAGCAGGAATTCGGCAAAGCCACACTGGAAGCCTTTCTGGCCCGCGGTGATGAAGTGGCAGGCGTCTTTTGCGTGCCTGAAAAAGCCGGCGCCAAGCCCGATGCGCTGCGCGTGGCCGCGCAAGCCCTGCACCTGCCGGTGTTCCAGTTCAGCAGCCTCAAGAGCAGCTATGCGGAGCAAGCCATGCGCGACCTCGAGGCCGACATTGGCGTGATGGCCTATGTGGTGCAGTTTGCCCCACAGACCTTTGTCAACATCCCGCGCTGCGGCACCATCCAGTTCCACCCCTCGCT
>CALRTF020000188.1:0-8541 GCA_943370985.1 Paenacidovorax caeni | reverse complement strand
AAACGGCAGGAAAGCCACGGTATCGCCGCGGCGTATGGTCTGGCCGGCCGGGTTGTCGATCACGCCCTCGCCCCAGACCGCCGAGGTGAGCACGCCCGAGCTCTGGTTGGCAAACAGCTCGAGGCCGCCGCTTGCAGTGCGCCGCACGCGCAGGAACTCGCGGCGCTTGTCGGCGCGCGGCCAGTCGAAATCGGCAACCAGCGGAATCGGGGTGACCCGCAGTTCGCTGGCGCCCTGCAGCTTGAGCAGGAAAGGCCGCACCAGCACCAGAAAGGTCAGGAAGCTGGACACCGGGTTGCCCGGCAGGCCGATGAAATGCGCGAAGCGCGCCTGTCCTGAGCCTGTCGAAGGGACCTTGCCGTACGCAAACGGTTTGCCGGGCTTGATCGCGATCTGCCAGAGATCCAGCGAACCGAGCTGCTGCACCGCCGGCTTGATGTGGTCTTCCTCGCCGACCGAGACGCCGCCACTGGTCAGGATCAGGTCATGGCTGGCGGCAGCGCTGCGCAGCGCATCCAGCGTGGCGTCGCGCCGGTCCGGCACGATGCCCATGTCGGTCACCTCGCAGCCCAGGCGCAGCAGCAGCGCGCGCAGGAAAAAACGGTTGGAGTTGTAGATCGCGCCCGGCCGCATCTGCGCCGGCGCGACCTCGCCCGGCATCACGAGTTCGTCACCGGTGGAAAACAGCGCGACCCGCGGCTTCTTCGCCACCTGCAGCACATCCATGCCGATACTGGCCGCCAGCCCCAGCGCAGCGGGCGTGAGGCGCTCTCCTTTTGAGAGCACGGTGGCGCCGCGCGTGACATCTTCACCGGCGCGGCGTATCCACTGGCCGGGCTTCGGGATCTGGCGCACAGCGACATAAGCCTCGCGGTCCGGGGCGGGGTCGCAGTCTTCCTGCATCACCACCGCATCGGCGCCTGCGGGCACCGGCGCGCCGGTGAAAATGCGCGCCACCGTGCCCGGTTCGAGCGCGCTGCCGCTGCTGCCGGCCGGGATGCGTTGCGACACGCGCAGCACGATGCCTTCGTCCGACAGTTCGGTGCTGCGCACCGCATAACCGTCCATGGAGCTGTTGTCCTCGGGCGGCACCTGCAGGGCCGAAACCACATCGGCGGCCAGCACGCGGCCGTCGGCATCGAAGGTGGAGACGCTGTCGCTGCCAGCCAGCGGTAGCGCATGGGCCAGCAGTTCGGCCAGCGCGTCGTCCAGCGAGCGCAGCGGCGGGCGGGCAGCGGGGGCGGCAGGCGCAGCGTTCATGTGTTCATGAGGTACAGGTCGGCGTTGTAGACAAAACGGTCCTGATTGTCGACCAGCCACTGCGCCACGGCATCGGGGTCGTTCAAATCCAGCACCGGCCTCAGGGTGGTTTCCGGCAGTTGCGCCGGCGAGTCGGTGGCGATCGCGACCACAAAATCATCGTCGGGGTAACGCGCCGGCTTGCCCGACTCGGCGCGCCAGACCTCGACCTTGAGCAGGTCGCTGCTTTTGAAACCCTCGACCAGCACCCAGTCCACGCCCTCGTAAAGCTCGGCGATCAGGTGGTGCACGCTCAGCGCCGCCGGCTGCTCGAACTCGCGCATCAGCGCCAGCCGCCGGTCCGAGGCCACGACCACTTCAAAAGCGCCGGCTTCGCGGTGCCGGTGGGTGTCCTTGCCCGGATGGTCGATGTCGAAATTGTGGTGCGCGTGTTTGACCACCGACACCCGCAGCCCGCGCAGCTTGAGCGCCGGGATCAGGCCCTCGACCAGCATTGTCTTCCCCGAACCGGAATAGCCGGCAAATGCAACCACGTTCATAAACAGATGTCACCGATCCTGGTTTGCTATCAATTAAATAGCTGCCTCTCCCCGCCCGGCGGGGGCTGGAGGCCGATTTAATTCACATGTCTGGCGATGTAGGCCTGCACCAGCGCGACGTCGGCCGGCATGACCTGCACACGTTTGGGCAGGGCCTCGATACCTTCGAACTTCGCCGGACGGTCCGGCAGGCGGCCCAGGGCCTCCTCGATGGTTTCGGCGAACTTGATCGGCAGGGCGGTCTCCAGCACCACCATGGGCGTGCCGGGCTTCAGGTGCGCACGCGCGACCTTCAGGCCGTCGGCCGTGTGAGTGTCTATCATGCCGCCGAAACGCCTGAAGGTATCGCGTATCGTCGCTAGCCTGTCGGCGTGTGTGCTTTTGCCGCTGGCAAAACCGTAGTGCTGCGCCGCCGACTGGAACACCGGGTCGCCGCTGAGGTCGAAGCAGCCCTGTTTCGACAGCTGCGCACCGAAGAGGTCGGCCACACGCGCTGCATCGCGGCCCAGCAGGTCGAACACAAAACGCTCGAAATTGGACGCCTTGGAAATGTCCATCGACGGGCTGGAGGTCTCATGCGTGTCGGCGCTGGCCCGCACGCGGTAAACGCCGGTGCGGAAGAACTCGTCGAGCACATCGTTTTCGTTGGTCGCCACCACCAGTTTTTCAATCGGCAGGCCCATCATGCGCGCCACATGGCCGGCGCAGACATTGCCGAAGTTGCCGGACGGAACCGTAAAACTGACCTTCCGGGTTTCCGTTCGGGCTGAGCCTGTCGAAGCCTGTGTTGCCTGGAAGTAGCCGGAAAAGTAATAGACCACCTGCGCCATCAGCCGCGCCCAGTTGATCGAGTTGACCGTGCCTATGCGGTACTTGCGCTTGAAGTCGAGATCGTTGGACACCGCCTTGACGATGTCCTGGCAGTCGTCGAACACCCCTTCGATCGCGAGGTTGTGGATGTTCTCTTCCTGCAGGCTGAACATCTGCGCCTGCTGGAAGGGGCTCATGCGGCCCTGCGGCGAGGTCATGAACACCCGCACGCCCTTCTTGCCGCGCATCGCGTATTCGGCCGCGCTGCCGGTGTCGCCGCTGGTCGCGCCGAGGATGTTGAGTTCTTCGCCGCGGCGCGCCAGTTCGTACTCGAACAGATTGCCCAGCAGCTGCATGGCCATGTCCTTGAAGGCCAGCGTCGGGCCGTTGGACAGGGCTTCGAGATACAGGCCGTCTTCCAGCTGGCGCAGCGGCACGATCTCCTTGCTGCCGAAGACTTCTTCGGTGTAGGTCTTGTCGCAGATGGCCTTCAGGTCGGCCGCGGGAATGTCGTCGATGTAGAGCGACAACACCTCGAAGGCCAGGCTGGCATAGGGCAGCTTGCGCCATTGCTCGAGCGTGGCGGCGCTGACCTGCGGGTAGGTTTCGGGCAGGTAGAGGCCGCCGTCCGGGGCCAGGCCTTCGAGCAGGATTTCGCAGAAGCGTTTGCGGTCGGCGTGACCGCGGGTCGAGAGATACTTCATCAGGCGAGTTCTTCCTTGCGGATGCGCGTGATCGGCGACAGCACCGTCGGCAGGGCCTGCATCTGCGCCAGTGCGCCGTTCATCTTCGCTTCCACGCAGTCGTGCGTCAGGATGATCAGGTCGGTGTGGGTCGAGCCTTCGCCGCCCACTTCGTCGGCCTCGCGCTGCAGCACCGCGTCGATGCTGATGCCGGCCTCGGCCAGGATGCCGGTCACCCGGGCCAGCACGCCGGCCTCGTCGGCCACGTTGAGGCGCAGGTAATAACTGGTAACAACTTCGCTCATGGCCAGCACCGGCTTGTCGCTCATGGACTGCGGCTGGAAGGCCAGGTGCGGCACGCGGTGCAGCGGATCGCTGGTGTGCAGGCGCGTGATGTCGACCAGGTCGGCGATCACCGCGCTGGCGGTCGGCTCGCTACCGGCACCCTTGCCGTAATACAGCGTGGTGCCGACGGCGTCGCCCTGCACCACCACCGCGTTCATCGCGCCCTCGACATTGGCGATCAGGCGTTTGGCCGGCACCAGCGCCGGATGCACCCGCAGCTCGATGCCCTTGGCCGTCTGCTTGGTGATGCCCAGCAGCTTGATGCGGTAACCGAGTTGCTCGGCGTAGCGGATGTCCTGCGCGCCCAGTTTGGTGATGCCCTCGACGTAAGCCTTGTCGAACTGCACCGGGATGCCGAAGGCAATCGCCGACATCAAGGTGGCCTTGTGCGCGGCGTCCACCCCCTCGATGTCGAAGGTCGGGTCGGCCTCGGCGTAACCGAGGCGCTGCGCCTCTTTCAGCACCACGTCAAAGTCTAGGCCCTTGTCGCGCATCTCGCTGAGGATGAAGTTGGTGGTGCCGTTGATGATGCCGGCGATCCACTGGATGCGGTTGGCCGTCAGGCCTTCACGCAGCGCCTTGATGATGGGAATGCCGCCGGCCACCGCCGCTTCGAAGGCCACCATCACGCCCTTGCGGTGGGCGGCCGCAAAAATCTCGGTGCCGTGCACGGCCAGCAGCGCCTTGTTGGCGGTCACCACGTGTTTGCCGGCCTCGATGGCTTCCAGCACCAGCGCCTTGGCAATGCCGTAACCGCCGATCAGCTCGATCACGATGTCGATCTCGGGGTTGGCAATCACCTGGCGGGCGTCGTCCACCACCGAGATGCCGGCACCGGCCGCGGCCTGCGCGCGCGCCGTATCCAGGTCGGCGACCATGGCGATTTCAATGCCGCGGCCGGCGCGGCGGAAAATTTCTTCCTGGTTGCGCTTGAGCACGGTGAACACACCGCTGCCCACGGTGCCCATGCCCAGCAGGCCTACCTTGATCGGTTTCATGGTCGTCGATGTCGTCATGTTGGTGGTCGGGCTCACTTGATCAGTTCGGCGGTCTGCGCGGCAACGGGTTGCGCGAGGTTTCTGCGGGTTTCGAGGAATTTGGCAATGCGGTTGATCGCCTCGCGCAGGTCTTCCTCATGCGGCAGGAACACGATGCGGAAATGGTCGGGCGAGGCCCAGTTGAAGCCGGTGCCCTGCACCAGCATCACCTTGGTCTCCATCAGCAGCTCCAGGAAAAACTGCCGGTCGTCGGTGATCGGGTAGACCTTGGGATCGAGCCGCGGAAACATGTACAGCGCCGCGCTCGGCTTGACGCAGCTCACGCCCGGGATCGCCGTGATCAGTTCGTAGGCCAGGTCGCGCTGGCGGCGCAGGCGCCCGCCCTCGCCTGTCAGGTCATTGATGCTCTGGTAGCCGCCCAGCGCGGTCTGGATCGCCCACTGCCCCGGCACGTTGGAGCACAGCTTCATGTTGGCCAGCATGTTCAGGCCCTCGATGTAGTCCTGGGCCTGCTTCTTGGGGCCGGACACCACCAGCCAGCCGGCGCGGTAGCCGCAGGAACGGTAGCTCTTGGACAGCGAGTTGAAGGTCAGCGTCAGCACGTCGGTCGACAGGCTGGCCAGCGCCGTGTGTTTGACACCGTCGTAGAGCACCTTGTCGTAGACCTCGTCGGCCAGCAGCACCAGGCCGTGTTCGCGCGCGATGGCCACGATGCCCTTGAGCAGCTCGTCGGAATACAGCGCGCCGGTCGGGTTGTTCGGGTTGATGACCACGATGCCCTTGGTTTTCGGCGTGATCCGGGCGCGGATATCGGCCAGATCCGGCATCCAGCCGTTGGCCTCGTCGCACAGGTAATGCACCGGTGTACCGCCCGACAGGCTGGTGGACGCGGTCCACAGCGGGTAGTCGGGGGCCGGCAACAGCAGTTCGTCGCCGTCGTCGAGCAGCGCGTTGGTGGCCATGGCGATCAGCTCGCTGGCGCCGTTGCCGAGGTAGATGTCGTCGAGCACCACGCCCTTGATGCCCTGCTTCTGGGTCTCGTGCATGACCGCCTTGCGCGCCGCAAAAATGCCCTTGCTGTCCGAGTAGCCCGCCGAGGCCGGCAGGTTGCGGATCATGTCCTGCTGGACTTCCTCGGGCGCGTCGAAACCGAAGGCCGCGAGGTTGCCGAGGTTGAGCTTGATGAGCTTTTGCCCTTCCTCTTCCATCTGCTTGGCGGCGTCCATGATCGGGCCGCGGATGTCATACAGCACGTTGGCCAGTTTGGCGGATTTGTTGATCGGTTTCATGCGTCTCTCGGAAATTAACAGCGGGTACCGCGCCGGCGGCAGGCTGACAACCCCACTCGCAACGGGTTTGAAGCGTGGCGCAGCAGCTTGAAAATCGGGCGGAATCTATAATTTGACCACATAAAGCCGCGGTTTTCCCGGGCTGCCGCCACCCCTTCCCTCCCCGGATACCGCATGAAACTGCAACCCGACCGCCTCGACGTCCAGTCCATCCTCGGTTATGGCCCCGGCTGGATAGGCGTGGCCAACCAGGGCGTGGCCGAAAAAATCGAGCACAGCGTGGTGATCGGCTCGCGCGGCGAGAAGTTCGACTGGGCCTGCGACCGCTTTGAAGACCTCAGCGAAGCGCATTTCGCCCGGCTGCTGGAGAGCGGGCCGGAACTGGTGATTTTCGGCAGCGGCACGCGGCTGCGTTTCCCGCCGCCGGCTTTTTTGCGCAGCCTGATGGCCGCGCGCATCGGTGTGGAGACCATGGACACGATCGCGGCCTGCCGCACCTACAACATTCTGGCCGGGGAAGGACGCAAGGTGCTGGCAGCGCTGCTGATGGAGGCGCCAGAGGGAGCCTCCAAGTGACGCTGGAGCTTTCAGAGTAAAATCTAGGGTTGCGTTTGGTGCAAAACCGGACGGGCTCCCTGAGCCGGGTCCGATCAGCCACCAGAGCCAACGGCCAATTACAACTACTTTCGTCAGGGTCCAAGCAGTATGGCAGTCGTCGTCAATAAACCACTCCCCGAATTTGAAGCCAACGCCACCAGCGGCGTCAAGGTTTCCAACCAAACCCATCTGGGCCACGTGGTGGTCCTGTATTTCTACCCCAAGGACAACACCCCCGGCTGCACCACCGAAGCGATGCAGTTCCGCGACCGCTACAAGGATTTCGTGAAAGCCGGCGCCACCGTGTTTGGCGTCTCGCGCGACAACATGAAGTCGCACGACGAGTTCAAGGCCAAGCTCGAGCTGCCCTTCGAACTGATCGCCGACACCGAAGAAAAAATGTGCCACATGTTCGGCGTGGTCAAGAACAAGATCATGTACGGCAAAAAGGTTAAAGGCATCGAGCGCAGCACCTTCCTGGTCGGCGCCGACGGCATGCTCAAGGAAGAGTGGCGCGGCCTGAAAGTGCCGGGCCATGTGGACGACGTGCTCAAGGCCGTCAAGGCATTGAAGAAGGCAGCCTGAGCAATTTTCCGCCGGGCCGTCCCAAGGAAAATGAGCCCCCTCGGGGGGCAGCGAGTTACACAAAGTGAACGAGCGTGGGGGCCATGTTTGACGACACAGGAGTCGTGTATAGTGACTTCATGCTGTTGACCCTAGCGACTGCGTTTAACGAAAAAGCCGCCCTGGCCTCCAGGCGGCTTTTTTGCTTTCAGAACCCCAACCACCCAGCGAGCCTCAAGCACCATGCCCCTGCCCCCCGCCCTTGAACTGTTCGACAGCCGCTCTGCCGGCGGCGAAGCTGAACACCCTGTCGCCTATCAAGCCAAAGAGGCCGCCAGCCCTTTGCAGACAAGGGGCGAAAGCTATCATAAAGAGAGCACCCAGACGGCACGCCCGCAGCCGGCCGCCAAGCCGAAAAAGCCCAAGCACACCGGCCCGACCAAGCTGTTTGTGCTCGACACCAATGTGCTGATGCACGACCCGATGTGCCTGTTCCGCTTCGAGGAACACGACATCTTCCTGCCCATGATCGTGCTCGAAGAGCTCGATGGCCACAAAAAAGGCATGACCGAGGTCGCGCGCAACGCCCGCCAGACCAGCCGCACGCTGGACGCGCTGGCCGGTGCCAACGGCGCCGACATCGCCAGGGGCCTCAAGCTCGACACCACCGGGCACAAGGAAGCCGGCGGCTGCCTGTTCTTCCAGACGAAAGTGCTGGACTACTCGTTGCCCATGAGCCTGCCCCAGGGCAAGGCCGACAACCAGATCCTCGGCGTGGTCGAGGCACTGCGCAAGGAATACGCGCCGCGCGAGGTGGTGCTGGTGTCCAAGGACATCAACATGCGCGTCAAGGCCCGCGCCCTGGGCCTGGCCACCGACGACTACCAGAACGACAAGACGCTGGAAGACGGCGACCTGCTCTACGCCGGCTCGCTGGCCCTGCCGCCCGACTTCTGGACGCGCCAGAGCAAGACCATCGAAAGCTGGCAGCAGGGCAGCCACACCTTCTACCGCATCACCGGCCCGATTGTCGGCAGCCTGCTGATCAACCAGTTCGTGTTTTTCGAAGCGCCCGGTGAACCGCCGCTGTATGCGCGTGTGACCGAGATCCGCGCCAAGACCGCGGTGCTCAAGACGCTGAAGGACTACACCCACCTCAAAAACGCGGTCTGGGGCATCACCACCCGCAACCGCGAGCAGAACTTCGCGATGAATCTGCTGATGGACCCGGAGGTCGACTTCGTGACCCTGGCCGGCACCGCCGGCACCGGCAAGACGCTGATGGCGCTCGCCAGTGGCCTGACCCAGGTGCTGGACGACCGCCGCTACACCGAGATCATCATGACCCGCGCGACGGTCAGCGTCGGGGAAGACATCGGCTTCCTGCCCGGCACCGAGGAAGAAAAAATGGGCCCCTGGATGGGCGCGCTCGACGACAACCTGGAAGTGCTCGGCA
>CALRTF020000187.1:0-8556 GCA_943370985.1 Paenacidovorax caeni | reverse complement strand
ATTGGTTTCGTCTGGGAAGTCGTACAGGCGGGCAGGGTTGTCCACGAGAATGCGCCGGCGCTGCGCCGGGTCGGGCGCCCAGACCTGCAGGAGGTTGCGCAGCGCTCCGGTGTCAGGCATGTTCTCCTTGAGGTTCACATGCGGCCAGTCGCTGCCCCAGATCACCCGGTCCGGTGCAAGGCGAATCAGCGCCTGGGCCATGGGGGTGACGTCCCGGTAGGTGAAGTGGTCCTCGCTGATGCGGAAGGCGCCTGAAAGCTTCACCCACCACCCCTTGTCGGCCACCATGTGCGCCAGTGCCTGGAAGCCCGGGTGCGAGGTGGTGAGCTGTGCCGGCATATGGCCAAGATGATCGACCACGCAGGGGCATGGCAACTTCTTCAGGCGCGGCAACATGTCGGGCAGGCTGCGCACGTCCATAAAAAGCTGAATGTGCCAGCCGAGGGGAGCCACCCGTTGCGCCAGTGTCTCCAGCGCATCAAAGCCCACGCCTCCGCTGACCAGCACGTTGATGCGCGCGCCCCGGACGCCGAGCGCGTGCATCCTCAGCAGTTCAGCATCCGGCAAGTCGGGCTCGATGACGACGACGCCACGAAGCATGTCCGGGTGGCGGCCCAGGACGTGGAGCATGTAGCGGTTGTCACTGCCGTACACACTGACCTGCACCAGCACGCCGCGCGTCATGCCTGTATGGCGCAGCATGTCCAGGTACATGACCTCTGTGGCCGGCGGCGGCTCGAAAGCGCGGTGTGGCACCAAAGGATAGGCGGCGGGATCGTCCGCAATAACGTGCGCGTGTGTGTCGCATGCACCGGTCGGAATGTCGAAGGAGGCCGCGGCAATGTCGCTGTACGGCGGGAGGCAGGCGTAGGGCTTCATGCACGACTTCCCGGGCCATGAACCTGCGCGGCATGGCCATGGAAAATGTCAGGCCCTATTCCCGCGACGTTGGTACGACCTGCGAGCCGCATGGTGCGCGCCATTTCCTCTTGAAGCAGGAAAAGCATACGCGCCACACCCGCTTGACCAGCGGCTGATGCGCCATAAAGGGCCGGGCGGCCAACCATCACGCCATGGGCACCCAACGCCAGCGCCTTGACGATGTCGCCGCCGCGGCGCAGGCCCCCATCGAGCAGCACCTCCATCTTCCCGGCGGCCTCCGCCGCCACGCCGGGCAAGGCGTCCAGCGTGGCCACGGCGCCGTCCAGCTGGCGCCCGCCATGGTTGGAGACGATGACACCGTCGCACCCTGCCCTGGCGGCGAGTCTGGCATCTTCGGGATGGAGCACTCCTTTCAGGATCAGCTTGCGCGGCCAGGCGTCGCGTATGCGGGCGAGGGACGTCCAGTCGAATGAGGGGTCGTAGTTTTTCCCCACGGATGACGCGATCGACTTGGCATCGAGCGCCTCCGGGGTGAACCCGATGAGGTTCTCCAGTTGCGGCATGCCCTGGCGCAACTGCGCCAGCACCCATGCGGGACGGCGGGCAAAGTCGAGCACATTGCGTGGCGTGAAGCGGAACGGCAGGCCGAAGTCGTTGCGCGCGTCGCGTTCGCGCTTGCCTCCCGTGGGCATGTCGATGGTGATGATCAATGCCTCGTAGCCGGCCAGCCGCGCCCGCTCGATCAGCCCCATGGTGTACTCGCGCTTGCGCAGCATGTAGGCCTGGAACCACAGCCGCGCACCCTGCGCATCGCGGGCTACGCGCTCGATGGATGAGGTTGACGATGTTGGCAGTGTGTAAGGAACGCCGGCATCGCGTGCGGCACGGGCGACGGCCACGTCACCCAGCGGCCAGCCGAAGCCGATGGCGCCGGTCGGAGAGATAGCCAGCGGCATCGGCGCGGGAATGCCGAGCAGCGGCGCCGCCGTATCGACGCGGGAAACATCGACGAGGTAGCGCGGCGAGAAGCTGCGTTGCGCGAAGGCGTCGCGGTTGGCGCGAAGGGTGGTCTCGTCCTCCGCGCCGCCTTCGTAGAACTCGAACACGGCGCGGGGAAGCCGGCGGCGCGCGAGTGCGCGCAAATCGCCAACGGACATCGCCCGCTGCAAGGCGCGGTGCATGCTGCGGCTTGCCTCCGGCGGCATGCCGGGGCCGATTTCATGCGTGGTAAAAGGAGCGGTCATCGGGCGGCGGGCACAGCGGGCCGGCCCCAGTCGGACCACAGCCGCGCGATGGCCGCGTAGTCTTGGCGCCCATAGCCTGCCGCAGACGCCATGTCGTAGACCGAATGCGAGGCCTGGATAGCGAATAGCGGCACGCTAAAGGATTGCGCAAGCTGCAAGGCCAGGACGGAGTCCTTGCGCGCGGCTTCCAGAGGCATGCCACCTTCATAGTCGCCACAGCGGATGCGCTCGGCATAACGGTGCGTCAAGGGGCGCTGGATGCCCATCTGCGGGTCAGACAGGATATCAATCAGCTTTCCGCAGTCGACACCCGCCGCCGTGGCGAGCGAGCCTGCCTCCGCCACGACCACCATGACGGCATGGGCGACGGCGTTGTTGATAACCTTCGCGGCTGCTCCTGCTCCGGACGCGCCGAAGTGGATTTGCCGCGCCGAGATGGCATCCAGCACATCCTGCACGCTGGCGATGACGTTGGTCTCGCCACCGAGCGCGAGGGCTGCCGTGCCCGCTTTCATTTGTCCGACACCGGCCAGCACAGATGCGTCGATGTGCTCGATCCCATGACTGGCCAGCATGCTGCGCTGCTGCAGCACGTCTGCCGGGTTGATGGTGCTGGTTTCGATGACGACGGTGCCACGCCGGAGCATCGGCGCGATCTCATGAAGCACCCCCAGCGAGGCGCCGGGGCTGGGCAGGCTCAGGATGACCGCGTGGACTATGCTGAGGATGCCGGCGCTGCATGGCGTGGCGGAAAACTCGGCCCCGGCACGCGCCACGGTTTCGACGTTGAGATCGGACACTGCGACGGTGAAACTGCCCGCGAGCCGCTGTGCGATAAGGTAGCCCATGTTGCCAAGCCCATACACGGCGATCGTTGTTTTTTCTGGCATTGTTGACCTTGATGACCGGCCAATTCCGGCGGATTCAATTAGAGCCAGTACTGATCTTTTCGGCAAATTGGAAAACGCTCTTGACTATTAGCTCCGCCCAATGAATGCATAGGCCGGGTAGGCCGGCGCAGCAGAGTGGAAGCATCCTTTGCCGGGCGCTAACAATGCCCACAATTAATCGAATTGTGCCAACGGCGCAGTGGCGTTGTAATTCGATTCCTACGCTGGAGAAACGTTTATGAGCGCTATCGCAATTTCGCCGAATGACCGCACCCGCGACGAAACCATCGTCTCGATCAACCCTGCGAACGGCAGCACGGCTGGCACCGTCGCCCGCAGCACCGTGGCCGACGTTGACCGTGCCGTGTCCGACGCTTGGGGCGCCTACTATGCCCAACCCTGGCGCCATCTGCGCCTGGACCAGCGAGCGACGGTGCTGTACGAGGTGGGAAGGCGCATCCTGCTGGAGCGCGACGGCCTGGCGAAGCTGCAGATGGCCGATAGCGGAAAACCGTGGAAGGAGTGCCTGAACATGGTGGATAGCGCGGCCGGCACCTTCCGCTATTACGCGGCCGTTTGCGAGACTTTGCAGGGAGAGATAACGCCCGCGCGGGGCGAATACTTCTCAATGGCCATTGCGGAGCCGTTCGGGGTCGTTGCTGCCATCACGCCATGGAACTCGCCGATCATGAACGAGGCGGCCAAGGTGGCGCCCGCGCTGGCAGCCGGGAACGCCGTCGTGCTCAAGCCGTCGGAAGAAACTCCCCAGCTCGCGCTGGAGCTTCAGCGCATCTGTCTCGAGGCGGGCGTCCCCGCAGGAATGGTCCAGGTGATCACGGGCTACGGTGCGGATGCGGGCGTCGCCATGGTTCGTCATGCCGGCGTGCGGATGATCTCTTTTACGGGAGGAACGGTGACGGGCCGGGCAATCGGCGCCATCGCGGGGGAGCGGCTCATACCCGTCGCCCTGGAGCTTGGCGGCAAGTCGCCGCATATCGTGTTTGCTGACGCCGATCGGGAGAAGGCCCTGGCTGGCGTGATCTCCGGAATTTTCGGATCAGCGGGCCAGAGCTGCGTCGCTGGCTCGCGGCTTTTTGTGGAGCGGTCAATCTACAAGGACTTCGTCGATGACTTGTGCCGGCGAGCGGCCACTATCCGTGTGGGCCTTCCGGACGACCCCGAAACGCAGATGGGCCCACTCGTGTCCTGGCGTCACCGGGAACGCGTAGCGGGTTATGTGGAGCTCGCGCGCACGGAAGGAGGCGATGTTCGCGTCGGCGGTCATGCACCCGACGATGCCGTCCGGAGCAAGGGCGCGTTCTACATGCCCACTGTCATCGATGGGCTCCACTGGCAGGCGCGCACATGTCAGGAAGAAATTTTCGGCCCGGTGCTTGTCGTGCTTCCCTTCGACAGCGAGGTGGACCTGATAGAGCAGGCCAACGGAACCGCGTTCGGGCTTGCCGCGGGCATCTGGACGGCAGATTACACCCGGGCATGGCGCATCGCGCGCGAGATCGAGGCCGGTTCCGTGTGGATCAACACGTACAAGCAGTCCCATATCGCCACGCCGTTTGGCGGTTTCAAGGACAGTGGCATCGGACGCGAAAAGGGAATGGTCGGACTCAGGCTTTACAGCCAGATCAAGAGCATTTACTGGGGGCTGCACGACAAGCCCCTGCCGCTCGGTTGAGGCGTTGGTCGGTCGCGGGCACCTGCGCGTTCGGGTCAGCGAGCCAGCTTGGGGCCCCTGGCGCCGCGTCGCTTTTCGCCTCCGGAAAACAGGTGTGCGGGTAAGGCTGCTTCCGCGGCGTCTGCGGCCTGCCGGAGTCGCTCGACGAGCAGAACCGCGCCGGGGGACAGGTGACGGTCCTTGCGCCAAGCCACACCCAGCATGCGCCGCGCGCTCTCGTCTTCAAGCGGGCGGCTCTTGAGACTGGTCAGATTGAGCGCGGACAATGCGAGCCGCGGCAGCAGCGTCAGCCCCATCCCCCGTCGCACCAGCTGGGTAGCCGTTGTCATATGGGTCACGTCGTAGCGCAGTCCAGCTGTGCCGGGCCCGGCGTTGTCCAGGGCGCGCTCGAACTGGGCGCGCGCACTCGAGCCTTGCGATAGCAGCACGAGGTCGTGCGGCGCCAGATCACGCCAGGTGAGCCGGGCCAGCGATTCGGTAGGATGACCCGGCTGAAACACGGCGCAAAAAGCGTCCGCGATCAGCGGCTCAAACTCGAAATCTGCAGACGCATCCAGCAAGGTGGCGAGCGCGAACTCGATCTGGTTGGTACGCAGCATCGAGATCAGCTCGTCGTTGTGAGCTTCCACTACCCGCACCTGCAGGCCCGGATGCGTGCGGTGCAGCGCCTCGAGCGCGGGCGGCACCAGCGTCAGCGACGTCGAGGGCAAAGCGCCGAGCACAATGGCGCCACGACGCGCGTCGGAGAGATCCTTCATGTTGCGGTAGGCCTCCTCCAGGTCAGCGATGGGTCGCTGGATGCGGTCGAACAGCTCTTGCCCCGCGGCAGTCAGTGTGATGCTGCGCGTGGTGCGTTCGAAAAGCCGCAGGTCCAACACGGACTCAAGGTCCTGTATGAGGGAGGTGAAAGAGGGCTGTGTGACAGCGAGCCGGCCTGCCGCGACAGTGAACGACTTGGTTTCCACCGCAAGCAGGAAAGCTTTCAGTGGCCGGTACTTGATATTCATTGTCACCGCCTAATTCTAGTTCGCAAATATCTATTTGACCCTAATAATCCCGGCGTTGAAGATGCTCGTACTGACTGTTTTGGTGGAGGAGATTCCGGATGCCTGATGCGGGAAAAATTACTGTGGCGAATGCCGCCCCAAGCTTTGAAGTGGTTCAATTTGCCTCGCTGGGCCCGGACGTTGATGCCGCCCTTGAGCGGCGTTTTCGCGTGCTGCAATGGACCAACGGGGTGGCGCCTGATGCAGATGCGCTCGCGGGCATAAAGGTGGCCGTCACCTCGGTGAGGCGCGGCTTCACGCAAGAGATGCTCGGCTCGCTTCCCGCGCTACAGGCGGTTTGCAGCTGGGGCGTTGGGTTGGAAACCCTGGACATCGAGGCAATGCGGCGCCGCGGCGTCGTGATGAGCAACACGCCGGATGTGCTTGATGACTGCGTTGCCGACCTTGCCTGGGCATTGTTGTTGGCGACTGCACGCCGCGTGACCGTCGGCGACAGGTATGTCAAGGAGGGGCACTGGCGGCAGATCGGCCAGTTTCCACTCTCGACGCGTGTCTCGCGTAAACGCATGGGTATCCTCGGGCTCGGCCGCATTGGCGCCGCGATCGCGCGCAGAGGCGCCGGCTTTGACATGGAGGTGCGTTACACGGGGCGAGCGCCCCATGCGGGGCAGTCGCTGGAGTTCATGGCGGACTTGCAGGCGCTGGCTGCGTGGAGCGACTTCCTGGTGGTAGCGTGCCCGGGCGGGCCCGCGACCCGGCACCTGGTGGATGCGCCCGTGCTCCGGGCGCTGGGCTCCCGGGGAATCCTGGTCAACATCGCGCGCGGAAGCGTCGTCGACCAACCAGCTCTGATCGCGGCGCTCGCTTGCGGAGAGCTGGGGGGGGCGGGGCTGGACGTCGTCGACGGCGAGCCCGCCGTGCCTGGAGACCTGATGGATATGGACCAGGTGGTCATGATGCCGCACGTCGGAAGTGCGACCTTCGAAACCCGCGCCGACATGGCATCCCTCGTTCTGAGAAACGTCGAGAGCTTTCTGGAGTCAGGCCGTCTCGTCACCGGCGTCATCTGAAGTGTTGAAGTCCGTCGAAATCTGGTCCGCTTTAAGCAGTACTTTCCTTCCAAAACTGAGCCACGCAGGCCCTATCCTGCTTGTTTTAAAGCAAGAGGGAATCAGGTTTGATAAACGTGGCGACATTGAATATCATCAGGCGTTGCGCACTGCGAGATCAGATGTCATGCGCGAGATCTCAAGGGCTACAGGCCTGGCTTGCAACACAGTGAAGAAGTACCTGCGAGCCCAGCTGCGCAAGGCGGGCCAGCTCGAGCAAGCCCGAGCCCCACGCCGAGACGGTGGCCACTGGCTGGGAGCCGAGGCAACAAAAATCGCGGACACAGAGGCGCATTTTGAGCAGATCCACACACACCTGCTGCTCACAAAGAGTGTGCATCAAAATTCGATGGGAAACTCCGATCAGACTTCAGCGGAATTCAACAACTTCGGGGGAGAGTTCGTGAATAGCCTGGTAGTGGGTAAGGAACACCTGTCCGCTGAGGCCGTGCAGGAATTCGGTGTTTTTCAGGCGGTCCATCACCGGCCCCTTGACCTCGGACAGGTGTAGCCGGACGCCGGCATCGCACAAACGCAGGTCGATGGCTTCCAGGCTTTCCAGGGCGCTGGCATCGATGTCGTTGATGGCAGAGCACTGCAGCACCACGTGCTCCAGGCCGGGGCGGCCGGCCACGGCGTTGTTGATGCGATCTTCCAGCGCCCTCGAATTGGCGAAATACAGGCTCTCGTCAACGCGCAGGCTCAGGACCCGCGGACTCACCACCACGGCGTGGCGCTGCACGTTGCGGAAATGTTCGGTGCCCGCGACCAGGCCCACCTCGGCCATGTGCGGACGGCTCGTGCGGTAGAGGTACAACGCCAGCGACACGCCCACGCCCACGACCAGGCCGGTCTCCACCCCCACCGTCAGCGTGGCCACCAGCGTGGCCAGCACCGCCAGAAAGTCGGACCTGGCGTAGTTCCAGGTCTTGCGCAAGATGCCGAAGTCCACCAGCGACAGCACTGCCACAACGATGGTGGCGGCCAGCGTGGCCTGCGGCAGGTAGTACAGCGCAGGGGTGAGGAACAGCGAGGCCAGCGTGATGCCGGCCGCGGTGAAGACACCCGCCGCCGGGGTTTGTGCCCCGGCGTCGAAATTGACCACCGAGCGGGCGAAGCCGCCGGTCACCGGGAAGCCGCCGGTGAACGCTGCCGAGAGATTGCTGGACCCGAGCGCCACCAGTTCCTGGTCGGGTTCGATGCGCTGGCGCCGCTTGGCCGCCAGCGTCTGTCCGACCGACACCGACTCGACAAATCCGACCACGCTGATGAGCAGCGCCGGCACCAGCAGTTGCTGCCACAGGCCGAGGTCCCACAGGGGCAGCGTGAGCGGCGGCAGGCCCTGGGGTACCGCTCCCACAATCTTCACGCCCTGGGCCTGCCAATCCAGGCCCCAGGCGAGCAGCGTGGTCACCGCGATCGCCGCCACCGGCCCGGTCTTGGCCACCACATCGGCCGCACGCGGCGTCATGCCCAGGCGCTGCAGCAGTGGCTTGAGGCCGGTTCGCACCCAGAACAGGAAGCCGACCGTGGCCGCCCCGATGGCCAGGGTGAGAACATGCACCTGACCGAGCTGCGACAACAACGACAGGCCCAGATCGACGAAGTTGTGACCTTCGGCCTTCACGCCCATCAGCGTCTTGAACTGGCTGGCCGCAATCAGGATGCCGGATGCCGAGATGAAGCCCGAGATGACGGGGTGGCTGAGGAAATTGGCGAGAAAACCCAGGC
>CALRTF020000186.1:0-8579 GCA_943370985.1 Paenacidovorax caeni | reverse complement strand
GCCAGCCAGGAGCAGACGCAGGGCATCGAGCAGATCAACCAGGCGATCACGCAGATGGACCAGGTCACGCAGCAAAACGCCGCGCTGGTCGAAGAAGCTGCCGCGGCCGCGTCCTCGCTGCAGGAGCAGGCCGGCGCGCTCAGCCAGGTCGTCAGCGTGTTCCGGCTGGACAATCAGCAGATTCATTATGTGGCCCCGCCTGAACCGGCCGCCCCGCGGCAGCCGCCGCGCGAGAAAAAGGCCATCGCCGCGCCACAGCGCAAGAATGCCGCGGTTTCCGCCACGCCCGCCAGGCAGCTTGCCGCCGCCGGGACAGGATCCGCCGCCGACTGGGAAGAGTTCTAGGACCGGCAGGAGGGCTCCGGCCCGGCGCCACCGTCCCACGTACTTCAGGTTCGCATGGGACTGCCGTTAAGCATGAAAGGGGCGCGCGAAGGTGCCCGCTGAAGTTGTTGCACCAGGGAATCAAGTTATGTCGAACAGCATGTTTTATACCGGCCTCAGCGGGCTCAACGCCGCCCAGGCCGCACTGGTGACCACGGGACACAACACAGCGAATGTCAACACGCCGGGGTACAGCCGCCAGTCGGCACAAGTGGCGTCGGCAGGCGGCATCTACAGTGCCGGTGTTGGTTTTTTCGGCTCCGGGGTCAAGGTGGCCGATGTGGTCCGCAGCTACGACCACTACCTGTCGTCGCAGCTCAACCAGGCCCAGTCGGCGAACCAGGCCCTGACAAGTTATTACACGCAAATCAGCCAGATCGACAATTTGCTGGCAAACCAGCAGTCGGGTCTCGCGCCACAGCTCCAGACGGTGTTTACCCACGTTCAGGCGCTGGCCAACACCCCTGCGGATCCGTCGGCACGGCAGCAATTGATCAGCTCCGGCCAGGCGCTGGCCAACCAGTTCAGGACCATGGACCATTACCTGAGCAGCCTCAATGCCAGCGTCAACGACCAGGTGGCCGGCAGTGTCGAACAGATCAATGCCTATGCCGAACAGATCGCCAGCCTCAACAAGCAGGTTGCCATGCTGGGAGAAGGCGTGGGCGGCCAGGCCCCGAATGACCTGCTGGACCAGCGCGACCAGCTGGTCAGCGATCTGGGCAAGCTGGTGGGTACCAGGCTGGTTGTGCAGGACGGCGGTCAGTACAACGTGTTTATCGGAA
The DNA here is from genome assembly GCA_943370985.1 of Paenacidovorax caeni. Taxonomy (GTDB): domain Bacteria; phylum Pseudomonadota; class Gammaproteobacteria; order Burkholderiales; family Burkholderiaceae_C; genus Polaromonas; species Polaromonas caeni_A. Next base: position 7,410 of record CALRTF020000186.1, on the reverse strand, counting down.
ACGGCCAGACCCTGGTGCTGGGCGACAAGGCAACCCGGCTGGCGGCGGTCAGTTCCGCCGCCGATCCATCACGCACCACGCTGGCGGCCATCAATGCGGCCGGCAACACGATGGAACTGCAGGAAACCATGATTGCCGGCGGTTCGCTGGGAGGCCTGCTGCAGTTTCGCAGTGAAACGCTTGCCGCCACCCAGAATTCCCTGGGACGCATGGCGATTGCCCTGTCGGATGCCTTTAATGGCCAGCAGCGGCTGGGTGTGGATCTCAACGGCGCGGCCGGGGCGGATTTTTTCTCGCAGGCGGCGCCGGGCGTGGTGTCGAACGCCCGAAATGCCGGCAGCCTGGCACTGTCGGCTTCGTTTGCCGACTGCAGCTTGCTGACAACCAGCGATTACCGCCTCGACGTCAAGGCCGACCTGACGTTTTCGGTGACCCGGCTTTCGGACAACAAGACCTTCAGTTCCGCCGACCTGGCCGCGTCCGTGCCTGCCAACACCTTCGACGGCGTGACGCTGACGCTGACCGGCACGGCCTCCGCCGGTGATTCTTTCCTGATACAGCCGACACGCACCGGCGCACGTGATCTTTCCGTCGTGCTCACCGACCCCGCCAAGCTGGCAGCCGCCGCACCCATCATCACGGGCAACACAGCAGGCAACCGGGGCAATGGTGCAATCACCGCCGGATCCGTGAACCGGGATTACCTGTCGGCGCCTCTTGCCGCGACGGTGACCCTGACCTACAGCAGCGCGACCAACCAGCTGTCCGGGTTTCCCGACGGCAGCACACTGGCCTACAACCCCGGCGCGGCCTTCACCTTCGACGGCATCACCGTCAGCATCAGCGGTGCACCTTCCAACGGCGACACCTTTACCGTCGCGAAAAACATCGGAGGCGTCTCCGATGGCAGCAACGCGCTGCTTCTGGGCGCGCTGCAGACCCGCAAAACCATGGGCAACGGCACCGCCAGCTTCAACGATGCCTACGGGCAACTTGTCAGTACGGTCGGCAACAAGGCCCGCCAGGTCCAGATTGCCAACACGGCCCAGACCAGCCTGAGCACGCAAATCCGTGCTGTCCAGCAGTCTGTCTCGGGCGTCAACCAGGATGAAGAGACGGCCAACCTGCTGATGTTCCAGCAGATGTATCAGGCCAATGCCAAGGTGATCCAGACCGCATCGACCATGTTTGACGCCGTGCTCGGCATCCGCTGACACGGCCAGTCCTTATTCCGGAGTTAATGATGCGCATCAGTACCCAGACCTTTTACGAACAAAGCCAGACCGCCATCGGTTCGCAGCAGAGCAGCCTGCTGCGGGTGCAGCAGCAACTCGGTGCCATGACCAAAATACTGGCGCCGTCGGACGATCCGCTCGGCGCCACCCGGGCGCTCGCGGTGTCCCAGTCGATCGCGCTCAGTGCGCAATACGCGGCTACGCGAAGCCAGGCCACACAGACGCTGTCCATGGAAGAAAATGCGCTCCAGAGCGTGACCACGGTCCTGCAGAACATCAAGGCCTCGCTGGTGCAGGCGGGCAATGGCACCATGACCGATGCCGACCGCGCCTCCATTGCCACCACCCTGCAAAGCAACCTCGACCAGCTGCAGGGCCTGGCCAACACGGACGACGGCAACGGCCAGTTCCTGTTTGCCGGCTTCAAGAGCGGCAGCGCCCCGTTTGTGCAACAGGCCGACGGCAGCATCCACTATGCAGGCGACCAGGGCAAACGGCTCATGCAGGTGGACATCTCACGCCAGATGGCCGGCACAGATGACGGCCGCAGCATTTTCCAGTCGGTCCAGGGCGGCGCGGGCTACGTGACCGAATCGCCGCCGGGCAATGCCGGCAGCGCTGTGTTCGGCACGACCTCGGTCATCGACGTGACCGACCCGAATTACGGCCAGGACTTCGTGATCAGTTTTCCGACCTCGACCAGCTACCAGGTCGACACGAAAACAACGCCCCCCGTCACGCTGGCGGCGGCTGTTTATGTTCCGGGCAGCCCGATCAGCTTCGGAGGGCTGCAAATTCCCGTCGCCGGCACGCCGGCCGCTGGCGATACCTTCAATGTGTCCTCGGCGAAAAATGCAGGGACAGATGTTTTTGCCAGCATCGGCGATGTGATCAAGGCGCTCAACACCAAGGTCGACGGTGCCGGCCCCGAGGGCATGGCCAAGGTCCTCAATGCCCTGAGTACGGCCAACAGGAAGATCACGAACGCGCACGACAATGTGCTGACGGTGCGTTCCTCGGTGGGCTCGCGCCTGAAGGAGCTCGATGCACTGACGGTTACCGGCGACAGCCGGACCCTGTCGGACAAAAGTTATCTGTCCGACCTGCAGGACCTCGACTACGCCACCGCCATTTCAGAGTTCTACCAGCGCCAGACGGCACTGCAGGCGAGCCAGCAGACCTTTGTGCGCATCCAGCAGATTTCACTGTTCAACTACCTGTAGACTGTTGCGGCGATGGCCGTCGCTATGGTTTTTATAGCTGGCGCCCCTTGCCGGACGGGGGCTAGGGCCTCAATTCCTTGAGAAACTCGAGGATGGCCGCAAAACCGGCCGCAAAACGCGGCTCCATGAAGGGGCCGATGTATTGCATCAGCAGTTGCAGCATGCCCATGCCTGCCAGCAGCGTGATGGGAAAGCCCACGGCAAAAATGCTGAACTGCGGTGACACGCGGTTCAGGATGCCCATGGCCAGGTTGAGAGTCAGCAGCGCCGCGATCAGCGGCAGGGCCAGCATCAGGCCTCCCGACATGATCTGGCCTCCCGCCGATGCGAGCAGAAACCAGCCACCGGCCACCAGCGCTGTGTCGGCAATCGGCAGCGTGCGAAAGCTCTCGGCCAGGGTCATGATCAGCACGAGGTGACCGTCGACTGCCAGGAAAATCAGCACGGCCATCACATTCAGCAGGCGCGCCAGCACCATGGTGTTGCCGCCGCTGGTGGGATCGAAAAATGAGGCGAAGGACAGGCCCATCTGCAGGCCGGAATATTCACCGGCGGCCTGGACCACGGCAAAAACCATGCGCATCGAAAATCCCATGGCGGCACCGATGAGGATCTGCTGGACCAGGATCCAGAAACCTGCTGCAGACACCAGGGGAACACCAGGCAGCGGACCCAGGCCGGGTGCGATGGCGATGGACAGCAGCACCGCCAGGCCGACCTTGGCAGAGCGTGGCACGGCGCTTTCGCTGAACACCGGCGCGGTGCTGATGAGCGCGAGCATGCGGACGAAGGGCCAGAGAAACGCCACCATCCAGACCCCGAGTTGCTCCGAGGTGACGGAGAACACCGCAGGCATCAGCTCACCAGCTGTGGAATCGAGGAGAACAGGGTGCGCATGTAGTCCAGCACCAGCCCCAGCATCCAGGGCCCGGCAATCACCAGCGTGGCGAACACGGCGAGCAGCTTGGGAATGAAGGACAGCGTCATTTCATTGATCTGGGTGGCGGCCTGGAACAGGCTGATCAGCAGACCGGTCACCAGCGCGACCAGCAGCAGCGGCGCACCCAGCAGCATGGAAAGTTTCATGGCCTCATAACCCATGGCCATGACCGATTCCGGCGTCATGTGTAAAAGCTCTGCGCAAGCGCGCCTATCAGAAGCTGCCAGCCGTCGACGAGGACGAACAGCATCAACTTGAACGGCAGCGAGATGGTGGCTGGCGGCACCATCATCATGCCCATGGACATCAGCACGCTGGCCACCACCAGGTCGATGATGAGGAAGGGGATGAAGATGGTGAATCCGATCTGAAAAGCCGTTTTCAGTTCGCTGATGACGAACGCAGGGAGCAGGATGCGCAGCGGCACCTGCTCCGGCCCTTCCATTTTTTCGACATTGGCCAGCCGTGCAAAAAGCGCCAGATCGGCCTCGCGCGTCTGTTTGAGCATGAACTGCCGGAAGGGCTGGATGCCCCGTTCCAGCGCCTGTTCAGCGCTGATCCTGTTTTCCGAGAAGGGCTTGTAGGCCTCGCTGTGCACCTTGTCAAAAACGGGCGACATCACAAAGAAGGTCAGGAAGAGCGACAGTCCGACCAGGATCTGGTTGGGCGGGGACGACTGTGTGCCCATGGCCGTGCGCAGCAGGCCGAGAACAATCAGGATGCGGGTGAAACTGGTCATCGACAGCAGCAGCGCCGGCAGAAAGGACAGCGAGGTCAGCAGCACCAGGGTCTGAACGCTGAGCGACCAGGTCTGGCTGCCCCCCGGGCCGCGCGTGTTCAAAATGCCCGGCAGCCCCTGCGACCATGCCGGATCCGGCGCGGCGGCCAGCGCCGCAAGAACGAGCATCAGGGCAAGGCGCAGCAACGCTGCGCCGCGCAGCCGGCCGGGCATTGTCCGTGTCATTGGGGCCTCGTCAGCGACTTGAGTCTGGCCAGCGAATCTACAAGCCTGGCGGAAAACGCGCTTGCGGGCGACGCGCCGACCGGCGCAAAAGCCGCATCCTCGCCCGCCCGGGCTTGCGCCGCCATGGTGTGCAATGCGCGAACCTGCCCGGCGGCAACACCCAGCACCAGCCACGCATCGCCGACTTCGACCACCACCACGCGTTCCCGCTGCCCGACCATGGTGCTGGCAACCACCTTCAACATGCGGCCGTTTCCAGGCTGGCGCAGGCCCAGCCGGCGCGCTGCCCAGCCGCACAGCACGATCAGCGCGAGCACCGCAGCCAGTCCGAGACCGGCCTGCAGGAAGCCGGCCATTCCAAAGGAGCGGGTCGGTTCTGCCGCAGCGGGCACGGTCGGCAGGACGGCACCGGCTGCCAGATGGCTGGCGGCCAGCAGCGCTGCCGCCAGGCGGGGCAACAGTGGCGCGTTCATCGGTTCAGCTTCTGGATGCGTTCGGAAGGCGTGATGATGTCGGTCAGCCGGATGCCGTACTTTTCGTTGACAACCACGACTTCACCCTGCGCAATCAGGTAACCGTTGATGAAGACGTCCATGGGACCTCCGGCCAGCCCGTCAAGTTCCACCACCGAACCCTGAGAGAGCTGGAGCAGGCTCTTCAGTGTCATGCGCGTGCGGCCCAGTTCGGCGGTCAGCTGAACGGGGACATCAAGAATCCTGTCGATGTCACCCTGGGCGATTCCCGCGCGCGTGTTGTCCTGCAGCGGTTGAAAGACGCGCTCGCCGGCAGCCGCCGCGGCGGCGGGGGCGCCCGCTGCAGCGGTTGTCGCTGCCTCGGCTTGTTCGGCGAGTGCGCTTCCCCAGTCGTCAGATGCGTCGGTTGCCGCATCCTCCTTGCTGTCCTCAATCATGGTGGCGCTCCTGAGCTGAATCTCTGTCTTGGTGATTGATCATCTTCTGTACCCGCAGGGCATAGTGGTTGTTGGATGTGCCATAGCCGCATTCCATGACGGGAACGCCGTTGACCTCGGCAAGAATCGTTTCGGGAATCTCGATGGGAAGCACATCGCCCACCTGAAGCCTGAGCAACTGGCCAATGGTCGATGGGATGTTCACGAATTGGGCCTGGAGCTCCACATCGGCACTCTCGACCTGCCGTGTCAGTTGCTTGACCCAGCGTTTGTCGACTTCGACCTCGCCTTGCAGCGGGTTGGACAGCAGATCCCTGATCGGTTCGATCATCGAGTAGGGAATACAGACGTTCAAGGCGCCGCCGATCGGGCCGAATTCAATCAGAAACGTGGTGTTGATCACCACTTCGTTGGGGGAGACGATGTTGGCGAGCCTGGCATGCATTTCGGAGCGCACGTATTCGAAGTCGAGCGGATACACCGGTTGCCAGGCCTGGCCGTAACTGTCCAGGGCCAGATTGAGCAGCCGCTTGATGATGCGCTGTTCGGTCTGCGTGAAGTCGCGGCCCTCCACCCGAACGTGATAACGCCCGTCGCTGCCGAACAGGTTGTCCACGACCAGAAACACCAGTTTGGGGTCAAAGACAAAAAGCGCGGTGCCGCGCAGCGGCTTCATCTGCATCAGGTTGATGTTGGCGGGGACGGGCAGGTGCCGGATGAACTCGCCGTACTTCTGGATCTGGACGGCGCCGACCGAAATGTCCGCGCTGCGGCGCATGAAGTTCAGCAGTGCGCTGCGCAGATGCCGCGCAAACCGCTCGTTGATGACTTCCAGCGTGTGCATGCGGCTGCGTACCACATGCTCGTCGGTCCCGAGGTTGGAGACCGGCAGGCCTTCGGCGGGCGGCGGCGGTGCAGCGACGGTGTCGCTGCTGCCGGAGACGCCCTGCAGCAGGGCGTCGACCTCGTCCTGCGACAGTTGCTGTTCATAGGCCATGGACGCGTCCCACCGGCCGGTTCACTGAAGCATGAACGTGGTGAACATCACGCTGGATATCCCGGCGGAAGCCAGGTTCGCCGCAAACGGCCGGTTGAGCGCTGCCAGGATCTCACCGGCCAGCAGGCTTTTTTCCTCGGGCGTGACCAGGGTTTCCGATGTGCGGTTGGACAGCGTGATCAGCACCCGGCTGCGGACCTCGGGCAGGTACTGCACAAGCAGGGCCTGTGATTTGATGTTCGCGACCTTCAGTGTCACGGCAACATGGAGAAAGCGGTTGCGGCCATTGGGCTGCAGGTTGACGGTGAACGGGTCCAGCGCCATGAAGATGGGATCTTCCGGTGGCTTGACGGCCTGCTTTGCCGCGTCCGGGCTGCCGCGGAAATAAAAGTAGGCGCCGGCGGCCGCTCCACCCATGGCCGCCAGCACCACCAGGGCGATCAGCACCCAGCGGGTTTTGGAACGGGGTGCTTCGGTCGGAGTCTGTGGGGCGGGGGTGGTTGCCATGGCTTTGCGGGGGTGAGTGTGATATCGATTGTTGGGGATATGCCCCGCTGCGCATCGCCGGATCAACAGCGTGAAAACCCGTCAACTCCGGCATTTGCCCGCCTGCCCGCCTGCCGCCGGGGTTCAGGCTCAGGCATAGATGTCGACGGAAGCGCTGGCCGCGCGCTGGCGCGGCTCGAAAGCGGACCGTTCGACCGGGAGGGCCGGCGTGCCCGGCAGGTTGCGTGGCTCATTGCGCTGCCCCTGGCGCTCGTGCTGGCCCTGGTGCACATCGGCCTGCTGGCGGCTGTCGGAGCCGACCGAGGTGCCGCCCAGGCTGATGCCGCTGTCTGCAAGGGCTGCCCGCAGCTGGGGCAGGGCCGCCTCAACCGCAGCGCGGACCGATGAATGCGCCGATACAAATGTGGCCTGGATCTGGTGGTCATTCATGCTCAGCGAAACCTTGAGTGGCCCCAGCCCCGGGGGATTGAGCTGAAGTTCCGCCGTGTCCTGGCCGGCCCGGCCCAGGTGCAGCAATTGCTGGCCGAGCGCACGGCCCCATTCGCGGCTGCCAACTTCCGGGTCGACCGCCAGGCGCGGCGGGGGCGCAGGCAGGTCCGGCGCTGCTGCGATGGCCGCGCCCTGCGGCGGCACG
>CALRTF020000185.1:0-8599 GCA_943370985.1 Paenacidovorax caeni | reverse complement strand
CATCGCTTCCGTCAAGCCACCCCCCAAATCGCGCTGACTGCCCGGAAGCGTGAGGACCGCCGCGGCGTCGCTGCCGTACAGATGAAGTCCCGGTGCGTCACTGATCCGGTGACCCGACATCCGGGCGCCGACCAGCAGCAGGTCGGCAGTCACGCCGCCCGGCCGCTGGGGCAGCAGCCCACGCGAAAAGCAGTTGTCCAGCACGTCTTCGGCCATGGCGCGGTAGGTGGTCCATTTGCCGCCGGTCACGGTGACCAGGCCGCTTTTGCTGACCAGCACCGTGTGCTCACGCGAGAGCGTCTGGGTGCGGTCACCGTCGTCCTCGGGCGGCTTGACCAGCGGCCGCAGGCCGACCCAGATACTCCGTATATCAGCCGCTGTGGGCGCCTTGCTGAGGTAGCGGCCCGCTTCACCCAGAATGAATTCCACCTCTTCCCGGAAAGCCATGGGCTCCCGCGCCAGATCATTGCGCGGCGTGTCAGTGGTCCCCAGAATGGTTTTGCCCAGCCAGGGTACGGCAAACAGGACGCGGCCGTCGGCCGTTTTCGGGATCAGCAAGGCATGGTCGGTCGGCAGGAACGAGCGGTCCACCACAATGTGTACGCCCTGGCTGGGCGCCACCATGGGCCGCGCCTCGCGCCCGATCGCCTGACCATCGAGCACGCGCAACTGGTCCACCCAGACACCGGCCGCATTCACAATGCACTTGGCACGAACCGTAAGTGCCTGCCCACTTTCATGGTCCGTCAACTGCAAGCCCACGACCTTGCCCGCCTCGTGCACCAGGCCTGTGGCTGCGCAATAATTGACCAGCAAGGCACCCGCGCGGGCCGCGCTGCGCGCCAGCGCCAGCGCCAGCCGCGCATCGTCAAACTGGCCGTCCCAGTACTTCACCCCGCCTTTGAGGCCCTCTTGCCGGGCAGTCGGCAGGTCACGCAAGGTTTCTGCACGGTTCAGAAACTCTGTCGGGCCCAAGCCGGCTTTGCCCGCCAGCGCGTCATACATCTTCAAACCCACGCCATAAAACGGCGCTTCCCAGAATTTGTAGGAAGGCATCACAAAAGGCAGGGGTTGCGCCAGATGCGGCGCGTTGGCCAGCAGGCGGGTGCGCTCGTGCAAAGCCTCCCTGACCAGGGATATATTGCCTTGCGCCAGATACCGGACCCCCCCGTGCACCAGTTTGGTGGCACGCGAGGAGGTTCCCTTGGCGAAGTCATGGGAGTCGACCAGCACCACCGAGAAGCCGCGCGCGGCCGCGTCGAGGGCGACGCCGAGTCCGGTGGCGCCGCCGCCAATGATGGCGATATCGTAGGTATGGGCCGCCTTCAGGCGTTCTATCAGGTCTGCGCGCTGCGTCGGCAATGCCGGGAATTCAAAAGTCATGGGCTCCATTGTCCATCTCCAGGGAAACCCCAGGGCAGTTCGCCTCGCGGCCGTTGTTGGCGGATGCGTGCAAGCGCCACTTACACGCACCCTCACCGTCAAGCAACATGCGGACCGGGGCCCGCCGGCGATGGCTTAGCGGACCTTGCCGTCCTTCCAGGCCTGCAGCAATTTGTCGTAGTTGATGGTTTCGCCTTTGGGCTTTTCATTGGACAGCTTCTTCCACGGCGCGCCGGTGTCGCTGAGGTACTTGGCCGGATCGCCCTTGGGGTTGAGCTTGGGTGCACACCGTTCCATGCCGGCGCGCTCCAGGCGGCTCATGACCTGGTCCATTTCCTCGGCCAGCGTGTCCATGGCCACCTGCGGTGTTTTTTCACCGGTGACCGCCTGGGCGACGTTTTTCCACCAGAGCTGCGCGAGCTTGGGATAGTCCGGCACATTGGTGCCGGTGGGCGACCAGGCCACCCGTGCCGGGCTGCGGTAAAACTCGACCAGGCCGCCGAGCTTGGGCGCCATGTCGGTCATCGCTTTCGACTGGATGTCGGACTCACGTATCGGGGTCAACCCGACGATGGTTTTCTTGAGCGAGGTGGTCTTGGCGGTCACAAACTGCGCATACAGCCAGGCCGCGGCCGTTCGATTGGCGTCGTGGTCCTTGAAGAAGGTCCAGGAACCCACGTCCTGGTAGCCGTTTTGCATGCCCTGCTTCCAGTAAGGCCCGTTGGGCCCGGGTGCCATGCGCCACTTGGGTGTTCCGTCTGCATTGACCACAGGCAGGCCGGGCTTGATCATGTCTGCGGTGAACGCGGTGTACCAGAAGATCTGCTGGGCAATCTGTCCCTGCGCTGGCACCGGGCCGGCTTCACCGAAGGTCATGCCCGTGGCCTCCTTCGGAGCGAACTTCTTCATCCAGTCGACATACTTGGTCAGCGCGTACACGGCGGCCGGCGAGTTGGTCGCGCCGCCGCGTGACACCGAGGCGCCCACCGGTGTGCACTTGTCCTCGCCCACGCGTATGCCCCATTCGTCCACCGGCAGGCCGTTGGGGTTGCCGATGTCGGCGGTGCCGGCCATCGACAGCCAGGCGTCCGTGAAACGCCAGCCAAGCGAAGGATCCTTCTTGCCGTAGTCCATGTGGCCGTAAACCGGCTTGCCGTCGATGGTCTTCACATCATTGGAGAAGAAGGCGGCGATATCCTCGTAAGCCGACCAGTTGAGCGGCACACCCAGGTCGTAGCCGTATTTGGCCTTGAACTTTTCCTGCAGGTCGGGACGTGCGAAGAGGTCGGCGCGGAACCAGTACAGATTGGCGAACTGCTGGTCTGGCAGCTGGTACAGCTTCTTGTCGGGACCCGTGGTGAAGCTGGTGCCGATGAAATCCTTGAGGTCCAGGCCCGGATTCGTGAACTCCTTGCCAGCCCCTTCCATGTAGTCGGACAAGGCCAAAATCTTGCCGTAGCGGTAATGTGTCCCGATCAGGTCCGAATCAGAGATCCAGCCGTCATAAATCGACTTGCCCGATTGCATCGAGGTCTGCAGCTTCTCCACCACGTCGCCCTCCTGGATCAGGTCATGCTTGACCTTGATGCCCGTGATTTCCTCGAAGGCCCGGGCCAGCGTCTTGGACTCGTACTCATGGGTGGTGATGGTTTCGGAAACCACCGAGATCTCGTTGACGCCCTTGGCCTTGAGCTTGGCGGCCGCATCGATGAACCATTTCAGCTCTGCCGCCTGCTGGTCTTTCGACAGGGTAGAAGGCTGGAACTCGCTGTCTATCCACTTCTTCGCGGCATCGGACACCGCGACAGCAGGTGCCGCGGCGGGCGCCGGCGCCGTGGCGGCAGGGGGTGCCGCAGCGACCGGCTCCTCTTTTTTGCCGCAGGCGGACAACATCAGCGCAGCCGCGCCGACGGCGGACAATGCATAGATGGCGCGTTTCATGGGACCACCCCCACGATGATCATCGCAGCCAGGGCTGCAGTTGAATTGAGATTTCACGTTTGTCTCCTCATAAGCTTCCCGCTTTTCCCCTGACGCGCCGGCGGGGAAGGATGGCCGCGCGTCTGTCTCCTGAACCCGGTAGCGCTAGCCTTTTTTGAGAATCAGGCCCAACAGCAGCATCGACACCACAAAACTGATCCAAATCGAAACATCGGTCTGCAAGCCCAACCAGCCCGCCAGCTTGCCGCTGACGCCGATGAAAATCAGGTTGACGTATGCGGCCGCCAGCAGGCCGATGAACAAGCGGTCGCCGCGCGTGGTCGCCATCGGCAGAAAGCCGCGCCGCAGCGAGGTTGGCGACTTGATTTCCCAAACCGTCATGCCGATCAGCATCACCACGATGCAGCTGAAAAAGATGGCCACCGGCAGCGTCCATGCCATCCACTCAAACATGTTCGTTTCTCCCCATGGCTGCTGTCATCCGTTTCATACCCTGCCCATTGCAAAACCTTTGGCGATGTAGTGCCGCACAAACCAGATCACGATGGCACCGGGAACGATGGTCAGCACGCCAGCAGCGGCCAGCGTCGCCCAGTCCATCCCCGAAGCGGACACCGTGCGTGTCATCGTTGCCACGATGGGTTTGGCGTTGACGCTGGTCAAGGTGCGCGCCAGCAACAGCTCGACCCAGCTGAACATGAAACAGAAAAACGCCGCCACGCCCACCCCGGCCTTGATCAGGGGGAGGAATATCCGCACAAAAAAGCGCGGGAACGAATACCCGTCGATATAGGCTGTCTCGTCGATTTCACGCGGGATTCCGCTCATGAAGCCTTCCAGAATCCAGACCGCCAGCGGCACGTTGAACAGCAGATGCGCCAGGGCCACTGCAATATGGGTGTCCATCAGCCCCACCGTGGTGTAAAGCTGGAAGAAGGGCAGCAGGAACACCGCCGGTGGCGTCATGCGGTTCGTCAGCAGCCAGAAAAACACATGTTTGTCGCCGATGAAGCTGTAACGTGAAAACGCATACGCTGCGGGCAAGGCCACCGTGATCGAGATCACCGTGTTGATGGCCACATAAATCAGGGAATTGATGTAGCCCGAATACCAGGACGGATCCGTGAAGATGGTCCGGTAGTTGGCCCAGGTGAACTCCTGCGGAAAGAAGGAAAAGCTCGACAGGATCTCCGAATTGGTCTTGAAGCTCATGTTGACCATCCAGTAGATGGGCAACAGTGCAAAAACAATGTAGGCAATGAGGAACAAGGTCCTCGCCTGGAAGCGGGGCTTATTCACCGGTGTTCTCCTTGGTCGCGGTACCCACCCGCTGCATCCAGTTGTAGAGGATGAAACACAGCAACAGGATGATCAGGAAATAGATCAGCGAAAACGCCGCCGCCGGTCCCAGATCGAACTGGCCGACGGCCTTCTGCGTCAGGTATTGCGAGAGGAAGGTGGTCGCGTTGCCCGGCCCGCCGCCGGTCAGCACGAAAGGCTCGGTGTAAATCATGAAGCTGTCCATGAAGCGCAGCAGCACGGCAATCATCAGCACCCCGCGCATCTTCGGCAGCTGGATGTAGCGGAACACCGCGAATTTGCTGGCGCCGTCGATGCGCGCCGCCTGGTAGTAGGCGTCCGGGATGGAGCGCAGGCCGGCATAACAAAGCAGCGCCACCAGCGGCGTCCAGTGCCAGACGTCCATCACCAGCACGGTGATCCAGGCGTGCAGCGCGTTGCCGGTATAGCTGTAGTCGAAGCCCATTTTTTGCAGCACCATGCCGAGCAGGCCAATATCGGCACGGCCGTAGATCTGCCAGATCGTGCCCACGACATTCCAGGGGATCAGCAGCGAAAGCGCCACCAGCACGAGAACCAGTGAAGCTTTCCAGCCTTGCGCCGGCATCGACAGCGCGAGCGCGATACCCAGCGGAATCTCGACCGCCAGCACCGCAAACGAAAAAGTCAGTTGCCGCCACAGCGCGGCGTGCAGGTCTTCATCGCGCATCACCGCCGCAAACCATTCGGTCCCGACAAACACGCGCCGCTCGGGGGAAATGATGTCCTGGACGGAATAGTTGACGACCGTCATCAGGGGCAGAATGGCCGAGAAGGCGACGCAGATAATGACCGGCAACACCAGCAGCCAGGCCTTCTGGTTGACAGGTTTGGTGGTGGTGCTCATGCCACAAGCTCCTCGTTCGCATAAAAGCAGGTGTGCGCGCCAAGCACCTGCAGCCAGATACCCTCTCCGGCTTGCGGCGGCGCCGCCTCTGAATGCATGCGCACCTTCACCGGCGTCTTGCCGACCATCGCCGTCAGCATCGTGTGGGTCCCGATGTCCTGCACCCGCAGGACGGTGGCAGGCAGGGCGCCCGCGGCCCCGGCAGCAGCCAGGCTCACATATTCGGGACGCACACCGAGTTTGAAGTCACCCGGCGGAAGTTCGCGGCCGGCCGGCGGGATCAGCGTGTGCCCGGCGATTTCAAGGACATCGCCGGCAACGCGCGCCTCCAGAAAATTCATGCCCGGCGAGCCGATGAAATGCCCAACAAAGGTATGTTGCGGGCGCTCGAACAGCGCGTCGGCTGATCCGACCTGCACTGCGCGGCCGCGCGTCATGACCACCACCTGCTGCGCGAAGGTCAGGGCCTCGACCTGATCATGCGTCACATAAATCAGCGTGAGCTTGAGTTCGTGATGAATCTGCTTGAGCTTGCGGCGCAGTTGCCACTTCAGGTGCGGGTCGATGACGGTCAGCGGCTCGTCAAAAAGAACCGCCGACACATCCGGCCGCACCAGGCCGCGCCCCAGGGAAATTTTCTGTTTGGCGTCGGCGGCCAGGCCCGCCGCGCGCTGGTTCAGCTGGCCGCTCATGTCCAGCATCTCCGCGATCTGCCCGACGCGCTTGCCGATCTGGTCCTCCGGCATTTTCCGGTTGCGCAGCGGGAAGGCGAGGTTTTCGGCCACCGTCATCGTGTCGTAGACAACAGGAAACTGGAACACCTGCGCAATGTTGCGCTCCTGCGGCGTGGCGCGCGTCACGTCGCGCCCGTCGAAGCGGACCGTCCCCTGCGAGGGTGCCAGCAAGCCCGAAATCAGGTTGAGCATGGTGGTCTTGCCACAGCCCGAGGGGCCCAGCAAGGCGTAGGCACCGCCATCCTCGAAGCTCATCTGCAGCGGCAGCAACGCGTAATCGGCGTCTTCCCGCGGGTTGGCCTTGTAGGCGTGCGCGAGGTCCAGGTCTATGCGCGCCATTTCAATGCCCCCCCTTGCGCCGGGGCGCCGCCAGCAAGGCGCCGCCGTCATCAAATACATAGGCATGGGCCGGGTCGAGATACAGCGTGATCGGCGCACCCAGGTCGAAATAGTGCACGCCCGTAAGCTGGGCGACCAGTTCACCGACCGGTGTGCTCACATGCACAAAGGTGTCCGAGCCCGATATTTCCGCCAGCTCGACCTGTCCCGGCAGGCTCACGTCACCGTCGCGCGGGGTTTCCCGCAAGGCGCTGGCACGCACGCCCACGGTCAGGCCGGCTGCTGCGCCGGCGGCAGCCAGCGCCATGGACAGCTCGGGACCACCCGGCAGCTGGACACCACCGGCGCTGGCATGCGCGCGAATCAGGTTCATCGGCGGGTCACTGAAAGCACGCGCCACCCGCAGCGATTTTGGCGCATGAAAGACTTCTGCCGTCGGGCCGTACTGAAGCAGTTCTCCATCGTCGAGCACGGCGGTATGACCCCCCAGCAACAGGGCCTCGCCGGGCTCGGTGGTTGCGTAAATGACCGTCGAATCACCGGCTGCAAACAGCTGTGCCAGCTCCTCGCGCAGCTCTTCCCGCAGCTTGTAATCCAGGTTCACCAGGGGTTCGTCCAGCAGCATCAGGGGCGCGCCCTTCGCCAGTGCGCGTGCCAGCGCCACGCGTTGCTGCTGCCCGCCGGACAGCTCGGACGGATAGCGGTCCAGGAACATGTCGATGTGCAGGCGCCCGGCAATCTCGCGCACCCGCCGGGCGACATCCTTCTCGCCGCGCAGCTTCAGCGGCGAGGCAATGTTGTCCGCCACCCTGAGCGAAGGGTAGTTGATGAACTGCTGGTAGACCATGGCCACGTTTCGCTCGCGCACCGGCATGCCAGTCACATCCGCGCCATCCACAAGGACACGCCCCGCGCTGGGCACGTCGAGTCCGGCCATCACGCGCATCAGGCTGGTCTTGCCGGCCTGGGTCGCACCCAGCAGCACCGTGACTTCGCCCGGCCGTGGCGCCAGACTCATCTCGTACAGCCAGGTGTCCGGACCGACTTTTTTGCTGATGTTGTCGAGCAGCAGCTGCATCACGCGCCTTTCAAGTCGACCGGGCGCACGCAAGCCAGAGAAGGAGATGGGTACAAATTTGTCTACCTTGGTTCGTATCTTTTCCATTTTTCTTCTTTTGTGCGCGCTTTGAATAGATGCTTTCCCTGATTTGTTTCTTTTTGTTTCGATATACAGTCGAACGACTTACAGATCTGAATTACGCGTGAACTCCAACCCCCGGCAACTCAAACTTCTGGATGTGGTCCGCAACCGCGGATCGGTCACTGTCGAGCAACTCGCCGATGTCCTGGCGGTCACGCTGCAGACCGTGCGCCGCGACGTGCAACGCCTGTCGGAGGCCGGCCTGTTGGCCCGCTTTCACGGCGGCGTGCGTATGCCGAGTTCGACCATCGAAAACCTGGCACACCGGCAGCGCGAGAACCTCAACGCCGACGGCAAGGCCAGGATTGCGCGCGCTGTCGCCGCCGAGGTGCCCGACAACTGCTCGCTGATCCTCAACATAGGCACCACCACCGAGGCCATTGCCAAGGCGCTGCTGCACCACAAGGGCCTGCGCGTCATCACCAACAACCTCAACGTCGCCGCCATCCTCAGCGGCAATTCCAACTGCGAGGTGATCGTGACCGGCGGTGTGGTTCGCCCGCGTGACCGCGGCATCGTCGGCGAGGCAGCGGTCGATTTCATCCGCCAGTTCCGGGTGGACATTGCGCTGATCGGCATTTCGGGCATCGAGGCCGACGGCTCGCTGCGCGACTTCGACTACCGCGAAGTCAAGGTGGCGCAAACCATCATCTCGCACGCGCGCGAGGTCTGGCTGGCCGCAGACAGCAGCAAGTTCAACCGGCCCGCGATGGTGGAGCTGGCCACCCTGTCGCAGATCACCCGCCTGTTCACCGACCAGCCACCGCCTGATCCCTTTCCCGCCTTGCTGGCCGACGCCGGCGTCAGCTGCGATAT
>CALRTF020000184.1:0-8612 GCA_943370985.1 Paenacidovorax caeni | reverse complement strand
GCGAGTCCACCGCCAGCGCGTCCACGCCGGCCAGCAGTTCGGTAAACGCAGCGGAGCGGGTGCGGGCATGGGCCACTTGCTGCGGCAGCGCCGCCAGCAGCGCGGCCTCGCGTTCGGCCGGCGGGCGCGTTTCCAATGAGTCGTAATGTGTGGTCATCTGAAATCCTGTCAATACCTCTGCGATGCACAGCGCGAAGCCTGCCGGGGCCGCGACCCGCGCACGGCCAAGCGTGGGGATTAAGCCAGCCAGCGCTTGCGGCGCTTGTAACTCTTGACATCCTTGAAGCTCTTGCGCTCGCCGCCGCCCACGCCGAGGTAGAACTCCTTGACGTCCTCGTTGCTGGCCAGGTCTGCGGCCGCGCCATCCATCACGACCCGGCCGCTTTCCATGATGTAGCCGTAGTCGGCGTATTTGAGCGCCATGTTGGTGTTCTGCTCGGCCAGCAAAAAAGTGACTTTTTCCTTCTGGTTCAGGTCCTTGACGATCTCGAACACCTCTTCGACGATCTGCGGTGCCAGGCCCATGGACGGCTCGTCGAGCAGCACCATGCTGGGGTTGGCCATCAGCGCGCGGCCGATCGCGCACATCTGCTGCTCACCGCCCGAGGTGTAGGCCGCCTGCGAGGTTCGCCTGGTTTTCAGCCGCGGGAAGTAGGTGTAGACCTTTTCGAGGTTCGCGGCGACTTCGGCCTTGCTCTTGCGCGTGTAGGCGCCCACGGCCAGGTTTTCCTCGATCGTCAGGTGCGCAAAACAGTGACGGCCTTCCATGACCTGCACCACGCCGCGCTGGACCAGGTCGGCGGGCGACAGGTTCTCGATGCGTTCGCCGCGCAGCTCGATGGATCCCTTGGTGACCTCCCCGCGCTCGCCGCGCAACAGGTTGGAGACAGCGCGCAGGGTGGTGGTTTTGCCGGCGCCGTTACCGCCCAGGATGGCCACGATGCGCCCGTCCGGCACCTGCAGCGAAACGCCCTTGAGCACCAGAATCACATGGTTGTAGATAACCTCGATGCCGTTGACGTTCAGGACGATGTTGGGTGTGTTCATGTGTTTGCCTTTGCCAATCGACAGGCCTTGCGCGCTGGTCAAGGCCTGTCGATTGGCGGCTCGCCAGAGCCGCCGGCCTTCCCCGCGCACGGGGAAGGAGGAGTCAGATCAGGACTGGCAATCCGCAGGGGTGCGGGGCGACAGCTTTTTCTCGGCCGCGTATTTGCTGGCCGTGGTTTTCACCAGCGGGCGGATGATCTGCTGGTCGGCTTCCAGCCAGTCGGTGCTGAAGGCCCATTTCGTGCCGTCCCAGGTGTGGATGCGGGCAGCCCCGGCGCCCACGTGGTCGGCACACGAGGTGCTGATCGGCCGCAGCACACTCTTGAAGCCCAGCGCGTCGAGTTTGGCCTGCGTCAGGTTCAGGTTTTCCAGGCCCCAGCGCACCTGCTCACCGGTCATGACCTTGCCCTTGCCGAAACGCTCCTGTGCCGCGCGAATGCCCTCGATGCCCATGGCAGCGCTGACCACGCCTCGCAGGTACAGGGTTTCGCCGACTTCCTCCTTGGGACCGGTACCCTGGCCCTTGTCATGCAGCTTGGCGAGGATTTCCTTGACGATGGGCGCGTTTTTGTCGGTGCCGTGCTGCAGCGTCACGGCGTTGTAGCCCTTGGCGCCCATGCCCACGTCCTTGACGTCAGGCTCGGCACCCGACCACCACACGCCGTACATTTTTTCACGCGGGTAACCGGTGGCCTGCGCTTCCTTGAGCGCGGTGGAATTCATCACGCCCCAGCCCCACAGCAGCGTGTAGTCGGGCCGGCTCTGGCGCACCTGCAGCCAGGTGGCTTTCTGCTCGACGCCGGGTGCCGTCACCGGCAGCAATTGCAGCGAGAAGCCGTGCATGGCCGCGCGCTCCTGCAGCAGCGGGATGGGTTCCTTGCCGAACGGACTGTCGTGGTAGACCAGCGCGATCTTCTTGCCCTTGAGCTTGTCCATGCCGCCTTCCTTCTTGCCGATGGCCTGGATGATGGCGTCGGCCGCGACCCAGTAGGTGCCCAGCAGCGGGAAGTTCCATTTGAAAATCGTGCCGTCCGCGCTTTCGCTGCGGCCGTAACCGGTGGTGATCAGCGGGATCTTGTCGGTCGGGGCTTTTTCGGTCAGCGCGAAGGTGGCACCGGTGGACCACGGATGGATCAGCGAAGCGCCGCCGTTCTTGCCCTTGAGGCGCTCATAACACTCGACGCTGCGGGCCGTGTCGTAACCGGTCTCGCATTCCTCGAACACGAGCTTCACGCCGTTGATGCCGCCGCGTGCGTTGACCAGCTTGTAGTAATCGATGATGCCGTTGGCCGTCGGTGTGCCGTTGGGCGCATAGGGACCGGTGCGGTAGGACAGCACCGGCAGGTACTGCTCCTTGGCCTGGGCGTGGACGGCCGTCGTCATGAACGACGAGGCGCCCACACCGGCGATCGCGGCTGCAACAAAAATTTTGCGAAGTTTCATGGTTGTCTCCTGTGATTAAAAGTTCAAGCGCTCGGAAAAACTTGTTTTATGGGGAAAGTTGACGACAAGTGATCAGTGGGGAAAAGGCCAGAGCCGCATCTTCTGTTTGCCGGTGGACCACAGCTTGGCCAGGCCATGGGGCTCGACGATCAGGAACCAGACAATCAGGCCGCCGAACACCATCAGCTCCGCATGCGAGACCGCCGTGGTGGTGATGCTGATGCCCAGCAGGCCCGCGGCAAAAGGCAGGAACTGGTTCAGCGCAATCGGCAGGATGGTGATGAAGGCGGCGCCGAAGAAGGCGCCCATGATGGAGCCGAGTCCGCCGATGATCACCATGAACAGCAGCCGGAACGAGTAATCCACCGAAAAGGCCGAGGGCTCCCAGGCACCGAGATACACAAAGGCCCACAGCGCGCCGGCCACACCGATGATGAAGGAGCTGACCGCAAAGGCACTGAGCTTGGCGTACATCGGACGGATGCCGATCACGGCCGCGGCCACGTCCATGTCGCGGATCGCCATCCATTCGCGGCCGATCGCGCCACGCACCAGGTTTTTGGCCATCAAGGCCACCACCGCGAGGATGAGCAGGCAGAACAGATACTTGCTGGCGGCGCTTTCGAGCGGCAGGCCGAAGACCTGCAGGTTGGACACGGCGACCGAACCGGAGGGCGTGTCCATGGTGAACCACTTGATGCGCAGGAACATCCAGTCGGAGAAAAACTGCGCCGCCAGCGTGGCCACCGCCAGGTAGAGACCGCGCACACGCAGGCTGGGCAGGCCGAACAGGATGCCGAAACCCATGGCGCACAAGCCGCCCAGGATCAGCGCTGGAATCAGCGGCATGCCCGGAATACGCACGAAGAAGTTGTAGGCGCCGTAAGCACCGACGGCCATGAAGGCGCCGGAACCCAGCGAGATCTGTCCGCAGTAACCGACCAGGATGTTCACGCCGACAGCCGCCAGCGAAAAGATCAGGAAGGGGATCAGGATGGCGCGCATCAAATAGTCGCTGGCCAGCAGCGGCACCGCAACAAAGGCGATCACCAGCAGCAGCACGATGGCGATGCGGTCCTGCACGATCGGAAAGATCTGCTGGTCCGCCCGGTAGCTGGTCTTGAATTGGCCGTTTTCGCGATAGAACATTTTTGGGGTATCTCGTTGATCTTTTAGCTACGACGCGCTGCGCTTAACTTTGCTTCGCAAAGTGAGTCTGCGCTGAAAGATCATTGACAGGGTCATACCCGATCGACGATTTTTTAGCTTCGACATCGCTACGCTTAACTTTGCTTCGCAAACTTAGTCTGCGCTGAAAGATCATCACTGCCCTTGCGGGCAGAGAATCAACAAGTTGATTCTTCGCGTATTTCATACGCGATCGATGATCTTTTCACCGAACAATCCTTGCGGACGGAACAGCAGGAACACCAGGGCCAGCACATAGGCGAACCAGATCTCGATGCCGCCGCCAACGTAGGGGCCGAGAAACACTTCCGACAGCTTTTCGCCGACGCCGATGATCAGGCCGCCGATGATGGCGCCCGGTACCGAGGTCAGGCCGCCCAGGATCACCACCGGCAGCGCGCGCAGCGCCAGCGTGGTCAGCGAGAACTGCACGCCGAGCTTGCTGCCCCAGATCATCCCCGCCACCAACGCGACCACGCCGGCCACGCACCAGACGATGACCCAGATGCGGTTCAGCGGGATGCCGATGGACTGCGCCGCCTGGTGGTCGTCGGCGACGGCGCGCAGGGCGCGGCCGGTCGCGGTTTTCTGGAAAAACAGGCTCAGCAGCGCCACCAGGCCGGTCGCGATCGCCGCAGCAATCAGGTCTTCCTTGTTGATCAGCAGGCCGCCGGGAAACACCGAATCGAGCACGAAGATCGGGTCCTTGGGCATGCCGATGTCGAGGTTGTAGACATTGCTGCCGAAGATGGTCTGGCCCAGGCCGTCGAGGAAGTAGGCGATGCCCAGCGTGGCCATCAGCAGGGTCGCGGCTTCCTGGTTCACGAGATGGCGCAACACCAGGCGTTCGATCAGCCAGGCCACGGCAAACATCAACAGGCCGGCGACCAAAAAAGCCAGGATGTTGCCCAGCCATTTGGATTCGATGCCGGTCCACTGCGGAATCCATTCGGACAGGCGGGCCATGGCCAGCGCCGCAAACAGCACCATCGCGCCCTGCGCGAAGTTGAAGACGCCGGAGGCCTTGAAGATCAGCACAAAGCCCAGCGCCACCAGCGAATACAACATGCCGACCATCAGGCCGCCAAGTAGTGTCTCAAGAAAAAATGCCATATGGATTTACCTCACCCCTGTTGCGGGCTCGCTGCGCGTAGCCGCCTCTCCCCTTCCAGGGGACGCCGCATACGGCCCGGCAAAGCCGGTTCCGTCGCGGCCGCTGGAAAAGAAGGTGCCTGTGCGTTGTTGGTTGTTCATGGTTAATGCGTCGTTCCGAGGTAGGCCTTGATCACGTCCGGGTTGTTGCGGACTTCGTCGGGCGTGCCGTCGCCGATCTTCTTGCCGTAGTCCAGCACCACGACACGGTCGGAGATGTCCATCACCACACCCATGTCATGTTCGATCAGGACCACCGTGGTGCCGAACTCGTCGTTGACGTCGAGCACGAAGCGGCACATGTCCTGTTTTTCCTCGACGTTCATGCCGGCCATGGGTTCGTCGAGCAGCAGCACCTGCGGCTCCATCGCCAGCGCGCGGCCCAGGTCCACGCGTTTTTGCAGGCCGTAGGGGAGTTGCCCGACCGGTGTCTTGCGGTAGGCCTGGATTTCCAGGAAGTCGATGATTTTCTCGACGGCCTCGCGGTGCTGGAATTCTTCCTTTTGGGCCGGGCCGATGCGCAGCGCCTGCAGCAGCAGATTGCTTTTGATCTTCAGGTTGCGGCCCGACATGATGTTGTCGAGCACGCTCATGCCCTTGAACAGCGCCAGGTTCTGGAAGGTGCGCGCCACGCCCATGACCGCCACCTGGTGGCTGTTCATGTGTTTGAAGGTCTGGCCGCGGAAGGTGATGGAACCCTGCTGCGGCGTGTAGACGCCGTTGATGCAGTTGAGCATGGAGCTTTTGCCGGCGCCGTTGGGGCCGATGATGGCGCGGATTTCATGCTCCTTCACATTGAAGGAAATGTCGGCCAGCGCCTTGACCCCGCCGAAGCTCAGGCTGATGTTGTTGACGTCGAGGATGACGTCTCCGATCTTTTTGCTCATGCTGAGTAGGCCCCCACGCTTGTCGCTGCGCTGCACCTTGCAGGCCGCCGCTCGCCAGAGGCTTCGCTTCTGATGCCTGTCCAAACCTGCGCAGGCAGGTTTGGAGCCGCAGGCACCAGCCCCGAGGGGGCCGCCCGCCTGTGGCCCGGCAAAGCCGGTTCCACGGCTTGAACTGGCTGGGAAGATTCGTGGCTCATGCGGCTGCCTTGATAGGTGCAAAGGTCTGTGCGTCCGAAATTTTCAGCGTCGCGCTGACGCTGCCGCTGCGGCCGTCCTCGAACTTGACCACGGTTTCAATGAACTGTTCGGTGCGATCGCTGTACAGCGCATCGACCAGCGGCTGGTATTTGTCGGCGATGAAGCCGCGGCGCACCTTGTTGGTCCGCGTCAGCTCGCCGTCGTCTGCGTCCAGCTCCTTGTGCAGCACCAGGAAGCGGCTGATCTGCGAGCCGGCCAGCAGGGCATCGGCGCTGAGGTCGGCGTTGACCTTCTCCACGCATTCCTTGATCAGCTGATACACCTCGGGTTTCTGGGCCAGGTCGGTATAGCCGGCATAGGGCAGGTTGCGCCGTTCGGCCCAGTTGCCGACCGCGTCGAAGTCGATGTTGAGCATCACACACACTTTCTCGCGGCCGTCGCCGTAGGCCACGACTTCCTTGATGTGCGGGAAAAACTTGAGCTTGTTCTCCACATACTTGGGCGCAAACATGGCGCCGTCATTGGCGCCGCCGACGATGCGGCCCACATCCTTGACCCGGTCGATGATTTTCAGGTGACCGGCCGCGTCCAGAAAGCCCGCATCACTGGTGTGGTACCAGCCGTCGGCAGTCAGCACCTCGGCCGTGGCTTCCGGGTTCTTGTAGTAGCCCTTGAGCAGGCCGGCCGACTTGACCAGGATCTCGCCGTTGTCGGCCACCCTGATCTGCACGCCCTTGATCGGCACACCCACGGTATCGGCGCGCGCCTGGTTGTCCGGCTGCAGGCAGACAAACACCGCGGTTTCGGTCGACCCGTAGAGCTGCTTGAGGTTGATGCCGATGGAGCGGTAAAAGGTGAACAGGTCCGGGCCGATGGCCTCACCGGCGGTGTAGGCCACGCGCACGCGTGAAAAACCGAGGTTGTTGCGCAGCGGGCCGTAAGCCATCACCTGGCCCAGCGCGTACAGCAGGCGGTCGCCGGCGCCCACAGCCTGGCCGTCCATCAGCGCCGGCCCGACGCGTTTGGCCACGTCCATGAAAAAGTGGAACATCCGGCGCTTGAGCGCGCCCGCGTCTTCCATGCGGATCATCACGCTGGTCAGCAGGCCCTCGAACACACGCGGTGGCGCGAAGTAATAGGTCGGGCCGACCTCCTTGAGGTCAATCGTGACGGTGCTGGCGTTTTCGGGGCAATTGACCACATAACCGCAGGCCAGCCACTGCGCGTAGCTGAAGATGTTCTGGCCGATCCAGGCCGGTGGCAGATAGGCCAGCACTTCCTCGCTGGGGGTCAATTTGTCGAACTCGGCCCCCGCCTGTGCGCGGTCCAGCAGCGTCAAATGGGTATGCACCACACCCTTGGGGTTGCCGGTGGTGCCGGAAGTGAAAAACATGGCGGCCACATCGTCGGGCTGGGCTTTTTCAATTTCCGCACGGAAGAAATCCGGTCGCTGGTCCGCGAAGGCCTGGCCGGAGGCGATCAGTGCGTCCAGCGCGAGCAGACCCGGTTCGCTGTAATTGCGCAGGCCGCGCGGGTCGTCAAAAATGATGTGGGCCAGCTGCGGACACTGGCTGCGGATCTCCAGCAGCTTGTCGACCTGCTCCTGGTCCTCGACCATGGCAAAACGGACGTCGGCGTTGGTGATGGGGAACACACATTCGGCGCCGACCGCGTCCTGGTACAGCGGCACCGCAATCGCTCCCAGCGACTGCACGGCCAGCATGGTCGCGTACAGGCGGGGGCGGTTCGCGCCGATGACGACCATGTGCTCGCCGCGCTGCAGCCCGGCCTGGTGCAGGCCGCAGGCGATGTGTTCCACCAGCCTGGCCATCGCAGCCCAGCTGTGGGCCTGCCAGATGCCGTATTCCTTTTCGCGCATGGCTGGCGCTTCGGGGCGCTCGGTGGCATGTTTAAGCAGCAGTCGGGGGAAAGTCGTCAACATTCGTGATCTGTCTCCAGCGTGTCGCGGCTTCCATCAAGACGGGAAGCTTCTGTCCATGAATGCATCCTAGGCCCGGGTTTGACGTCATGTTGTCGTTTGGACGACAATTTAGGGGACACCCCTCCCCGGACTTTCCCGCATCCGGTTTTTTTCTGCCCCTGGGCCCATGAGCACTGAACCTCCACTGCACAAACGCCGCCGCGCCCCCGAGGCGGCCGAACTGGCCGGCATTCCCTGGTTGGGCCTGCTGCTGCCGGCCGAGCGCGAACAGGCCGTGGCCAGCCTGATCGTCGGCGATGCGCTGCCGGGCGACTATGTCTGCCGCGTCGGCAAGCCGGTCACCTACTGGTTCGGCGTGGTCGAGGGCCTGCTCAAGATGAGCGCCGACAACGCGCAGGGCATGACCATGACCTTTACCGGTGTGCCGCCCGGCGGCTGGTTCGGCGAGGGCACGGCACTCAAGCGCGAGCCCTACCGCTACAACATCCAGGCGCTGCGCAAAAGTGTGGTGGCCGGGCTGCCGGTGGACACCTTCCACTGGCTGCTGGACCACTCCATTGGTTTCAACCGTTTTGTGATGAACCAGCTCAACGAGCGCCTGGGCCAGTTCATTGCCGCGCGCGAGATCGACCGCATGAACAACCCGGACCTGCGCGTGGCGCGCAGCCTGGCCGCGCTGTTCAACCCGGTGCTGTACCCCGGCGTGGGCGAGATCCTGCGCATCACCCAGCCGGAGATGGCCTACCTGGTCGGGC
>CALRTF020000183.1:0-8613 GCA_943370985.1 Paenacidovorax caeni | reverse complement strand
GCCGCGATGCGGGTGCGGCGGAAAACCCGGCACCTTCTCGCCGTGGTACATGCTCCAGCCGTCCTTGCGGCTGAAGTCCTGGCCGATGGCGCGGCCCGCCAGCGAGGCGGCCGGCCCCATGTCGGCATTGCCTCTGGGGTAGGCGTCGTCGTGGTAGGCGCAGAACAGGAAGGGGTCCATGGTTTCCCACGGAAAACCGAGCGGTTTGACCTGAAGAACTGCATGGGAAGCGGCAGGGGCGGCGGGGCTGGCAGACATGGCGGTGCCTTTCTGGCGTGAGGGACTCAATCATTACAGATGCGTCGTTTCTCGCGGGTTTTCAAGGGCACGCGGCGGCCGGGCTACTGCCGATTCGGGACAGACAGCGGCGCGCCCGTCCTACAGCTGGCCCCTGGGACTCAGCCTATGTTCAGTGTTCGTCCTTTGTCTACCCAGAAATCCTTTTAGGCAGTTCATGGCCGAGGCAGAAAAACAAGCTGCCTGCGCACACTTTCGCGCGCATTGTTTTGCTTACATCCCCAAAGGACTCCCATGAAATATTCCATCCTCATCGCTGCCATGCTGGCCACCCTGGGCCTGACCGCCTGCGAACGCACGGTGGTCGCGCCGACACCGGCTGTGGTGACCACGGTTCCCGGCCCGGCCGGTCCTGCCGGCGCCACCGGCGCCACGGGTTCTACCGGCTCGACGGGTTACACCGGCGCGACCGGCGCCACCGGCTCCAGCGGTGGTGCCACCGGCGCCACCGGTGCGACTGGCGCGACCGGCGCAACAGGTTCCACTGGCGCCACCGGCGCGGCTGGTGACACCGTGATTGTTGTGCCCGCCAAGTAAGGCCCTGCCGCGGCGCTGTCTTCGACGGCGCTGGACGCAAAAAAAAGCGCCCGTCATGCGAATGACGGGCGCTTTTTCGTGGGCACTGCGCGGGTTCAGGCCTTGAGCTTCCAGCCGGTGCGGAAGATCCACCAGATCGCGCCCAGGCACAGCGCCAAAAAGCCCAGGATGGCCGCCACGCTGACGCCGACATTGACATCGGCGACGCCGTAAAAGCTCCAGCGGAAACCGCTGATCAGGTACACCACCGGGTTGAACAGCGCGATCTTCTGCCAGATCGGCGGCAGCATGTTGATCGAGTAGAAGGCGCCGCCCAGAAAGGTCAGCGGCGTCACCACCATCAACGGCACGATCTGCAGCTTCTGGAAGTTATCGGCCCAGAGACCGATGATGAAGCCGAACAGGCTGAAAGTCACTGCGGTCAGCAGCAAAAAGCACAACATCCAGAAAGGGTGCGCAATGCTGTAGGGCACAAAGATGCGTGCCGTGGCGAGGATCAGCAGGCCCAGCAGCACCGACTTGCTGGCCGCCGCGCCCACATAACCCATGACCACTTCCATGGCCGACACCGGCGCCGACAGCAGCTCGTAAATCGTGCCCGACCATTTCGGCATGTAGATGCCGAAGGCCGAGTTCGAAATGCTCTCATTGAGCAGCGACAGCATGATCAGGCCGGGAATGATGAAGGCGCCGTAGCTGATGCCGTCGATGTCGCCCATGCGCGAGCCGATGGCCGCGCCGAACACCACGAAGTACAGCGAGGTCGAAATCACCGGCGAGGCGATCGACTGCGTCAGGGTGCGGAAGGTGCGCGCCATTTCAAAGCGGTAGATGGCGCGGACGGCGTGCCAGTTCATGCGGCCTCCTTCTGCCGGCCGGGCGCCGGCGTGTGCACCAGGCTCACGAAGATGTCCTCCAGCGAGCTTTCGCTCGAATGCAGGTCCTTGAAGTCGATGCCCAGGGCGGCCAGGCGCTTGAGCAGCTCGCCGATGCCGGTTTCTTCCTGCTGCGTGTCAAAGGTGTAGACCAGGGTGTTGCCGCCCTCGGCCAGTTCCAGCGGCAGGCCGGCCAGCGCTTCGGGCACGGCCGCCAGCGGCGCGCGCAGCTGAAGCGTCAGCTGCTTCTTGCCGAGCTTGCGCATCAGCACGTCCTTGTCTTCGACCACGATGAGCTCGCCCTTGCTGATCACGCCGATGCGGTCGGCCATTTCTTCGGCCTCCTCGATGTAGTGGGTGGTCAGGATGATGGTCACCCCGCTGTCCTGCAGCTTGCGCACCATTTGCCACATGCCCTGGCGCAGCTCCACATCGACGCCGGCGGTGGGCTCGTCGAGGAACAGGATCTGCGGCTCATGCGAGAGCGCCTTGGCGATCAGCACGCGGCGCTTCATGCCACCCGACAGCGTCATGATCTTGCTGTCCTTCTTGTCCCACAGCGACAGGTCGCGCAGCACTTTTTCAATATGCGCCGGATTCGCCGGCTTGCCGAACAGGCCGCGGCTGAAGCTCACGGTGGACCAGACGGTTTCGAAGGCGTCGGTCGAGAGCTCCTGGGGCACCAGGCCGATCTTGGCGCGCGCCGCGCGGTAGTCGCGCACGATGTCGTGCCCGTCGGCCAGCACGCGGCCCGAGCTCGGCCTGACGATGCCGCAGACGATGTTGATCAGCGTGGTTTTGCCGGCGCCGTTGGGGCCCAGCAGTGCAAAAATTTCACCGCGCCGGATGCTGAGGTCCACCGACTTGAGCGCGGCAAAACCCGAGGCATACACCTTGCTGAGCTGTTCTATGGAGATGATGTCTGGCAAATCGATACCCTGCGTTGGCTTGGTCCTGCGCGGTGCGGCTGCACCGGCCTGCGCCACTGTAACTGGATCGCGTGAAGGCTGCTGGCGCCGGGCTGGCCGCCCGGTCAGGCCGGGGGGTAGCTGAGTTCGGGGTACCAGTCGGTGCCGCGGCCTTCCGGCGTGTGGTCCAGGATCGTCCACAAGGGCATCAGGTCGGGTGCGCCGCGCGGGTCCTGGCCCGGGTCGGCGGTGACCATGCCCATCTCGCCGCTCCAGAAGTGGCGCAGCTGGCCACCCTGCCGCGTGAACACGTTGAAGGCCGGCACATCGGCGTCGTCGGCGCTCACATAGTCGCGCGTGTAGTCGCCGCTGATGTCCGAGTACAGCTGCAGGTGGCGCCAGCCGCGCTCCTTCCTGAAGGCCAGCAAGCGTTCTATCGGCGAACGCGCCACCACTGCAAGCGCCACGCGCTGGTCACGTCTTCGGCCTCGCCGTCCCAGGCCGACAGCAGCGAGGTGCACATCGGGCAGGGCTGTTTGCGCTGCGGCCCGAACATGTAGCTGTAGACCACCAGCGAGGCGTGCCTGCCGAACAGTTCGGAGAACTTCACCGGGCCGTGTTCGCCCACCAGCGCGTAATCCTTGGGCAACACGCCGCCCGGCGGCAATGCGCGGCGCTGCTGCGCCACGCGTTCGATGTGGCGCCGCAGCTCGATCTCTTCGGCCAGCAAGGCGGTGCGCGCGCGCCGGTAGTCCGCGCTTTCGTTCGGAAAACGCACGCCATTGGCGGCGGCCAGTTCCGTTGCCGGTTTCAGTGGCTCAGTTGCACCCATGGCGGCTCCCGCGTTTGTTATTTCACGCGGCGGTAAGTCGCGGTCATGAAACGTTTCCACGTGCCATCGGGCTGCAGGGTCTGGGAGTGCAGCGTGCGTTCGTCCTTGCTGATGATGGTGATCACGTCCTGGTAACGCGCTGTACTGCCGTCGCCGGTGAAGCTCGGGCCTTCGGTGTCCAGCGTCAGCACTTTTTTGGCGGCGTCGAGCTGGCCGTCGTAGAAAAACATGCCGGGCATCATGGAGCCGGCCCAGCTGCCGACAAACTTTTTGTTCGCGATGTCATAACCGAGCGTCATCAGCATGTAGCCGGTCTCGTCGCTGCCGGGCATTTCGCCCTGGCCCTCGCAGACCACAAAAAAGCCGCCCATCGCGCGCACATGCTCCCCGGCTTTGGTGCGGCTCGCGGGCTGGCCGGGGCCCATGTCACATTCGCCGTCCATGGTCCAGTCGCCCAGCATCTGCTGCAGCCACTCATGTTCCTGTTGGGGTTTGGCGTCCATCATTGTTGATCTCCTTGGGTTGTTGATAGGGGGGACCGGCTGCTCACAGGTAGCCGGTGATGGGGGGCGGCTTGGCCCAGTCGTCATGCGCGCCGTCTTCATAACGTATCGGCGCGGCAGCCAGTTCATCGGGCCTGATGCCGTCCAGGCAGGCCACATTCACGCAAACGAAGTCGCCGCCCATGACGGGCTCGCTGGCCCTCACAAAAGCGTAGACACCGCAGGTCCTGCAAAAGGTGTGGTCGATGGAACCCTCACCGAAGCGGTAGTGCGTCAGGTTTTCTGCGCCCTGGAGCAGCCGGAAAGCTTCGGACGGGACGTGGTTCTTCCACATCCGGGTCTTGCCGCAAAACGAGCAGTTGCAGCGCAAGGTGGAGGCGAACCAGAGGCCGGGCCGACGTTGCGGTGAGCGCTGGCCTGCCGGCGCGAGGTCGATGTCGCAGGAAAACTTCACGGCGCCGCAGTGGCAACTGCCGTGTCGGGTTTGAATCATCGCGACGCTTCCATCACTGGCCTGACGCCGTCATGACCATCCATGGCACACCGAACCGGTCGGTCAACATGCCGAACGATGAAGTCCAGAAGGTTTTGGCCAGCGGCATCTGCACCTTCCCGCCCTGTGACAGCGCGTCAAACAGCCGCCGGGTGTCGGCATCGGTCGCGGCCGACAGCGACAGCGTGATGCCCTTGAACTCGGCCTGGCCTTGCGCCATGCCGTCCGAGGCCATGATCTCGGTCTGGCCGACCTTGAAGCTGGCATGCATGATGCTGTCGGGCGGTGGCGCCGCCCCGCCCGCGCAGCCGTCCGGCCCGGCGGTATCGGCGGTGGCCGGCATCTCGCTGAAACGCATCAGGGCCGTGACCTCGGCGTTCAGGGCTTTTTTGTAAAAAGTCAGGGCCTCTTCGCAGCGGCCTTCAAACATCAGATAGGGTTGGACTTGCATCAGATTCTCCTGGGGGTGGGTGGGTGTGGAAAGCTCAAAGTGGCGCCGCAGCCCGGCATACAGCCGCAAGGTCTCGGTCACCATGGGTTCATGCGGCCTCCGCGAGCGCGGCCGGCTCGGGGAAGGGCTCGCGCCAGGCCGGCAGTTCATTCATCTGCGCATGCCAGCGCCGGATCTCGGGGAAGTCCTGCAGCGGCAGCTGTGCCTGCTGCGCATACGGCAGCGTGACAGCCACCGCAAAGTCGGCAACGCTCAGCGCGTCACCCACCAGGTAGCGGCGCCCGCGCAGATGCGCTTCCAGCACCGCGCCAAACCGCAGGAAACCCTGGGTGGCTTTCTGCACCTGTGCCGGATCGGGTGCGCCTCCGCCGAAACGCGACTTGATCACGTGTTCGAAGTAAAGCGTGCCGGCCTCCGGCGCAAATTCCGTCGCGTCCCACATCAGCCAGCGCAGCACCTCGAACTGGCGCGCGTCCCTGGGCCAGAGCTCGGAGCCGGCCTTGTCCGCCAGATAACACAGGATGGCGTTCGACTCCCACAGCGTGGTGGCGCCGTCGACCAGCACCGGCACCTTGGCATTCGGGTTCATCGCGAGGAAGGCCGGTGTCTTGTGTTCACCCTTGCCGAGGTTCACATGGACAAATTCCAGCGGCAGGTCCAGGTGGCGGGCCAGCGCGCAGACCTTGCGCGGATTCAGCACGTCGAAGTAATACAGCTTCATGCCCGCCCCCCGGCCTCTTCATAGGCCTGCTGCAGTTTGGGGCCGTCCAGCTTGATCATCTGCATCATGGCCTGCATCACGTGGTTGACTTTGGCCGGGTCCTTGTCGGCCAGCACCGTGCGCATCACGCTGGGCACGATCTGCCAGGACACGCCGAATTTGTCGGTCAGCCAGCCGCAGGCCTGCACGCTGCCGCCTGCGGACAGCTTGTCCCACAGCTCATCGACCTCGTCCTGGGTCGGGCAGTCGACCATCAGCGACATGCCCGGCGCAAAGCCGAAGTCCTGGCCCGCATTGAGCACAAAAAAGGTCTGGCCGGCGATCTCGAAACTGCCGGTCATGAAGCTGCCTTTGGGCATCGGGGCGCCGTCGCCGTAATACTGGATGTCGCCGGTTTTGGCGTTCCGGAACACCGAGGTGTAGAACTTGAGGGCGTCTTCGGCCTGATCCTTGAAGGTCAGGAAGGTGGTGATTTTCTGCATGGTTGTTCTCCTTGTGAAAGCCGGTCGGGTGCGCCGGCTTTTTTTCGCCGTCCTTGTCCTGGCGCAAGAACAAGGTTATTGTGTACACCGTCCACAAAAGAATAACAAAGATAATGGACACTGTCCACATTAAAACGTAACAAGCCATGAACAGCCCGTCCGAGCCCGCGACAGCGCCGGCCGCCCGCAGCACCTACCGTCACGGTGACCTGCGGCGTGTGCTGCTGGAGGCCGGCATCGGGCTGGCGCGCGCCGGCGGTCCGGACGCCGTGGTGCTGCGCGAGGCCACGCGCCGCGCCGGCGTCGCGCCGAATGCCGCCTACCGGCATTTCGCTGGCCGCGAGGCCTTGCTGCAGGCGGTGCGCGCGGCCGCCCTGTCGGACGTGGCGGCCGCGATGGAGGCCGAGCTGGCGACCCTGTCGCCGGAACTGCCGCCGGCCGACTTCGCCCGCGCCAGCGTGCGCGCCGTCGGCACCGGTTACCTGCGTTTTGCATTGGCCGAACCGGGCCTGTTTCGCACCGCTTTTGCCCGTTCCGACGTGCTGATGCAGGCGACGCCCGAGGCCCCGACGGCCGGCCCCGGCGGGCTCAATCCCTTCGAATTGCTGGGCGCCGCGCTGGACAAGCTGGTCACGGCCGGCGTGATGCCGGCGGAGCGCCGGCCCGGCGCCGAGTACCTGGCCTGGTCGGCGGTGCACGGCCTGGCCATGCTGGTGGTGGACGGTCCGCTGGCGCCCGTGATCGGACCGCAGCTGGCCCAGATCGGCCAGCGCCTGATCGACATGGTGGAAAAGGGGCTCTAGGCTTTCCGCCGCCATTTCAGGCCAAATCGGCCGCCAGCCCCCGTCCGGCAAGCGCAGGCAGCTATCAAAAGCAGAGCAGAAAGCGGATTTCAGCGCAGGTAAGTCGCCATCTTCTTCTCGAGCAGCGCCACCAGCTCAGGCTGCATGAAGGTGTAGTTGTCGGCAATGTCGAGGCACACCAGTTTTTTTCCCTTCAACATCGGGCCGAAGCTTCGCAGCAGCTTGCTGCGGTGCGCGCGTTCCATCACGAAGATGATGTCGGCGCAGCGAACCTGCTCGGCGTCCAGCGGTGTGTCCGCGTCCGGCGCCAGGCCGGCCGAATCGGTGCTGATGCCCGGGCGGCCGGCGAACAGCTGCTCCGCCGTCGGGCTGCGAAGGCGGTTTCTGCTGCATAAAAAAAGGAACTGCTGCATGCGGCAGAGCATAAGGGCTGGTGATCCCTGCGGCCTGCAAAACCGCCGTGGCCCGCCACCCTCAGCGAAATGTTTGCAGCCGTGGCCGCAGTTCCTCCAGCGTGACATGGCCGAGGCACTGCCCGCTGCTGGTCGCCGCCGCGCCCTGTTCGATCGCTTCGGCAAACTTCAGCGCCGGATCGTCGCTGAGCCGCCGCAGCAGCCCGGCAACACGCGGGTAGTCGCGCTCCACCTCGAACAGCCGGTGGTAGCTGGCCCAGCGGGCAATGCCGGTCAGGTAGGCGTCGGCCACCGTGCGCTGGCCGCCCACCAGCCAGTCGCGGCCGGCCAGCATGGTGTCCAGGTCGGCAAAGCGTTTGCGCACCTGCCCGGCCCCCAGGGTCTGGAGGACTTTTTGCGCCACCGGGTCGGTGCTGGCCATCTCATAAGCGGTCCACAGCGGCGTGAAGGCCGAGAAAAAGTCGGTGTTCAAAAACGCCAGCATCTGGTTGAGTTCGTCAAAGGCCGCTGTGCCCTGCGCAAAGCCCAGGCCCCGGTCCTGACCGCGCGCCGCCACATGCAGCAGGATGGCCAGGCTTTCGCTCAGGGGCGCGCCTTTCTCCGTCAGCAGCGCGGGGGTCTGGTTCAGCGGGTTGATGCGGGCGTACAGCGCCGGCCAGGGGTGTTCCAGCATCTCGATGCGGCACAGCTTGTAGGGCTGGCCCAGCCATTCCAGCGCCACGATGGAGCCGAAGGAGCAGCCCTGCGGCACGCCATAAAACAAAACGGGTTCCATGAGGATGTTTTCTTTCCAGAGGGTTAAACGGCGCCGCCGGATGCGGTGCCTGAAAGCACTGTAAAAACGCATCAGGTCAAAATATGTCCTGATTGAGCGCAGAAAGTTGTAACCGTCATGACCCATCCCACGACCCGCGTGCTGGCCCTGCTCGAGCTGCTGCAAACCCAGCGGCACAGCACCGGCCCCGAGCTGGCGCGGCGGCTGCAGGTCGAGCCGCGCACCCTGCGCCGCTACATCCGCGTGCTGGAAGACCTCGGTATTCCGATCTCGACCGAACGCGGCCGTTACGGCGGCTACACGCTGGCGCCCGGCTACAAGATGCCGCCGCTGATGTTCACCGACGATGAAACGCTGGCCGTCTCGCTGGGCCTGGTGGCGGCGCGCCGGCTCGGCCTGGGCGGGGAGGGCCCCACGCTGGAAAGCCTGCAGGCCAAGCTCGAGCGCGTGATGCCCGCGCCGCTGAAGGAGCGGCTGCGCGCCCTCAGCGAACGCGCCGACCTGGACATGGCCGCGCCCGCCG
>CALRTF020000182.1:0-8628 GCA_943370985.1 Paenacidovorax caeni | reverse complement strand
CCCGCCAGCCGCACCAGCCGGCCCTGGTAGACCGGGCTGTTGCCGGACACCGCCAGTTTCAGGGCCTGGGGCAGCAGCCAGGCCGGGTACAGCGCGTCGCTCCGCGGCGGCGGGGCCATGGTTTTCAAGCCTTTTCGGGCTCTGGCCCTTTGCGGATCAGCGTAAGCAGCTATCGATTTGATAGCGGACTGGGCGCTGACCCAGCACTGCATGCGTTCTGGCCGGTGGTCCGCCACCGGCTGCCACGCCAGCACCTGCGAGAGCCCCAGGCGCGCGCTGAGCCGCTCGACCAGCTCGACCGCGCTGTCGCCGCTCTGGCGCTCGGTCATCAGCAGGCTCCGGGTGGCGGCCGCCGCATCGGCCAGCGGCTCGGTCGCCAGCGACTGCAGGCTCAGGGCAAACACCGGCGCCGGCAGCTGCTGCTGCGCCAGGTGTTCGGCCACCAGCCGCGCCACATGGCGCAGGTCCTGCGCCGGGTTGGCGGTGCGGATGTCGAGCTCGCCGGTGGGCGGGACATCGCGGCGTTTGTCCAGGTGCCACACCAGCCGCAGCGCACTGAGCCCGCTTTGACGGCCCAGCAGCCAGGCCTGCAAACGCGCGAGCAGGCGCTCGGCGCCGGCCATCAGCGCCGGGGCATGTTCGACCAGCGCCTCCAGCTCGAGCTTTTCGTCGAAGTGTTCGGGCAGCACCTGCCACAGGTAGTCGTCGGGCAGGCTGCCGCGTGCGCGGTCCAGTGCCTGCAGCAGATCGGCGCCGAAGCGCCGCGCCACGCCGTCCCGCGGCAGCCGCAGCAGGTCGTCCCAGTGGCGGCAGCCGATACGCTCGAGCACGCCCAGGTGC
Organism: Paenacidovorax caeni; assembly: GCA_943370985.1. Lineage (GTDB taxonomy): Bacteria > Pseudomonadota > Gammaproteobacteria > Burkholderiales > Burkholderiaceae_C > Polaromonas > Polaromonas caeni_A. The sequence continues at coordinate 7,788 of CALRTF020000182.1, read as the reverse complement.
GGGCGCGCGGCGCTCAGGGTGTGCATGGGCAGTTCGGCCACCCGCAGGCGCGGGCCGGTGCCCGCTTCGCCCCCGTTCCCCTCTGTGCCCTGTCGGCCGCTTTCCAGCTTCATGCGCAGGCGCCCCAGCGCTATCAAAGATGTAGCGCCTTGCGCGCGCTGGACAAGGGCCAGGCATTGATTGGACTCAAAAAAAGCCTGCAAGCGGGTTTGCAGCCCCGCCATCAGCCTGGCGAGGCCGCCGAACAGCCGCAGGCTGCCGGTCACGTCCATCAGCACCGCTTCATCCACCAGCGCCACGCGCGGCGTGAAGGCCAGCGCCATGCTGGCCACCGCGCGCTGCGCGTCGGCCCCGTCCACCGGCCCGGCGCCGGGCTCAGTGGTGATCGAGGTGTGCAATGCGATCCAGCAGCGCATGGACAGGATGGGCGGGTGAAGTCACAGGAAGGAGCAGCGGCGCGTCTTCTTCGCGCTTGAGGCGCAGGCGCTCGCGGCTGGCGGCAATCAGGGCGCTCAGGCGTTGCGGCCGCGTATCGAGCAGCAGCGGCGCCGCCAGCGGCGGGCCGCGCCGCTTGAGGATGTGCACCCGCACCTGGCCGTCCTCCCCGGCCACCCCTTCGAGCAGCAGGCGCAGCGGCGCCGGCGAGGACTCGTGCTGCGCACGCGGCGTGCGGAATACGAAAAGCAGCTTGTGGTGCATATGCGCGGCGATCTGCAGGCGGCGCAGATGCGCACTGCGGGCATCGGGCAGCCAGGCCAGCACGGCGGCCACGTCGGCGCATTGCAGGGCTTCGCGTGTGGCCCAGAGCAGCGCCGGGCCGTCGCCGCGCGCAGACTGCACACACAACAGCCGCCGCATGTCGATCTGGCGCGCGCCCAGTGCCGGGCCGAAGGGCTGCCAGGGCGCGCCGCTGAGCACCAGCAGCTTGCCGGGCGCGGTTTTCTGCAAGCTGGCCAGCGCCGGCGCGATCAGCCCCCACTCATGCAGGCCGGCCTGCGGCTGAAGCACTTCCACCAGCGCGCCTGGCGGCCAGCCGCCCCCGGGCAGCACCGCATTCAGGGCGGGGTAACCGGTGTCCAGCGCGTGGGCCACCGCCTGGGCCACGGCATCGGCGCGCCAGACATCGGCAGGAAGGGGCAAGGGGGTGGACATGGGGAAGCAGAAAGAGAAGAGGCAGGAAAAGACTGTTAATATATACAGTATTACTGCTTTTGCAAGCGAAGAGGACAATCAGGTTTTTGGAGCCACGCCCATGAAATATTTGTTGCAGCGGGCCGCCTGCGTGCTGGCCCTGGCGCTGGTCGCGGCCTGCTCCGAAACCTCCGACACGGCCGACAAGCTGCCGCCCGCCGCGCAGCAGGCCGCCGCCGCCGGCAAGCCGGGTTTTGTCAACAAGGTCTGGGAAGTCAGCCTGTCCACCGGCGTGGCGCCGGGCATGCTGTATGTGTTTCTGTCCGACGGCACGCTGGTGATGACGTCGAAGAACAGCCAACCCGCCCTGGGCGCCTGGGCTTACCAGGGCGGCGCGCTCACCATGACCGAGGACGGGCAGACCTACAAGGTCGATATCCTCAGCCTGAGCAACGAGGAGTTCAGGATACGCAGCAACAACCCGGGCGGCAGCGTGGAAATCGCCATGGTGCCGGCCAAAAGCGCGCCGCTGGCGCCCTGAGCCGTCTCATGGAAGCGGTGAAGACGTCCTTGAAGGGACTTGTTTGGCGCTTGCTTAGCGCGCCGGCTGGCGTGCGCGCAGCACCAGCAAAGCCAGCATCACGAGGGCAATCGCGGTGAAACAGAGAAAAGACCAGTTGGCAATCGACAGGCCCAGAAAGGTCCAGTCGATCTTGCTGCAGTCGCCGCTGCCCTTGAAGATCATGGGAATGACACGCTGGAGCGGAAAGGTCTCGATCATCCCGTAGAAGTCACGGCCGCAGGAAGCAACTTCGGGCGGGTACCACTGCAAAAAGCTTTGCCGCGCCGCCACAAAAGCGCCGAAACCGGCCAGCAGCAGGGTCACGAAGGACCCCGTCATCAGCAGGCCTTTTTTGTCTGCGAAGGCCGTGAGGCCGGTGACAATGGCCACCAGGATCAACGCATAACGCTGCACGATACACATGGGGCATGGCTCCAGGCCGACCACATGCTGCAGATACAGGCCAAAAGCCAGCATGGCCACACAGGCCACAGCCACCAGCGCCAGCACGCGGCGCGGCGCGGTTCTGAAATACGTCAACAACATCACGGTCCTTTTTTCTTCAATCTACGGATTGTCCGGTGGTTCGTGAGTTTAGGCGCTGTTAAGTTCCCGTCCGCAAGCCACTTGTTTTGCGCAAGCTCAAGGCTTTCAGGCGCTGCCCGTGAAAATCACGCAGGCCATGACACCCGGTGTCGTGTTCAACACGCAGACCATGGCGCCCTCCACGGCAAAGGCGTGAAAGCCTTGCCCGGCCAGCTAAATCCCCTGGCCCGCATCCACAAACACGCGCGCATGGCGCGGCCTCAGCACCAGCAGGTCGCCCTCGCGCAAACCCATGTCGCGGTACTGCTGCGACGAAATTTGCGCTTCGATCAGCGGGTCGGCCTGGCCGCTGTCTTCCGAAGGAAGCAGTTCGAGCCGGGCAATCGGCCCGATCACAATGGCGCGGCTCAGCTGCGCGGCAATGCCTTCGGCGCCCGGTGAATAACGCTGCACCTCGAAGTCGTGCGGGCGCACATAGGCAAAGGCCTTCGCGTTCTGCGCAGCGCTGTGTTCGGGCGAATCGAGCCGCATGCCGTCGAGCTGGATCTTGCCTTCGTGCGCGCGGCCCTGGAACAAATTGACGTCGCCGAGGAAGCCATACACAAAAGGGCTGGCCGGGTGGTCCCAGACCTGCTGCGGCGAGCCGATCTGCTCGACATTGCCCTGGTTCATCAGCACCACGCGGTCAGCGACCTCGAGCGCTTCCTCCTGGTCGTGCGTGACAAAAATGCTGGTGACATGCAGGTCGTCGTGCAGGCGGCGCAGCCAGCGCCGCAACTCCTTGCGCACCTTGGCATCGAGCGCGCCGAAGGGCTCGTCGAGCAGCAGCACCTTGGGCTCGACCGCCAGCGCGCGTGCCAGCGCAATCCGCTGGCGCTGCCCGCCCGAGAGCTGCGAGGGAAAACGGTCGGCCAGCCAGTCGAGCTGCACCAGGCCCAGCAGGTCGTGCACCTTCTTCTTGATTTCGGCGTCGCTGGGGCGCATGCCGCGCGGCTTGACACGCAGGCCGAAGGCGACGTTTTCGAACACCGTCATGTGGCGGAACAGCGCGTAATGCTGGAACACAAAACCGACCTGGCGCTCGCGCACATGCACGTCGGTCGTGTCTTCGCCGCTGAACAGGATGCTGCCCAGGTCGGCCGTTTCCAGCCCGGCGATGATGCGCAGCAAGGTGGTCTTGCCGCAGCCCGAAGGGCCGAGCAGGGCCACCAGTTCGCCGGAGGCGATGTCCAGGCTCACGTCATTGAGCGCCTGGAAGTTGCCGAAGTGTTTGCTGATGTTGCGGATTTCAATACTCATGATGGCTCTCGTTGTGTTCAGGTGGCGCCGGCAGTGATGGCGGCCGGCGGCCTTTCGGGCGGCAGCGCAGCGGCGGCTTTTTCCTCCTGTTCGGCGCGCCACTCGGCGACCGACTTGATCAGCAGGGTCACCAGGGCCAGCAGCGCCAGCAGCGAGGCCACGGCAAAGGCGGCCACCGACTGGTATTCGTTGTACAGAATTTCCACATGCAAGGGCAAGGTGTTGGTCTGCCCGCGGATGTGGCCGGAGACCACCGAGACCGCGCCGAACTCGCCCATGGCACGCGCGTTGGTCAGGATCACGCCGTAGAGCAGGCCCCATTTGATGTTGGGCAGGGTCACGTTCCAGAAGGTCTGCCAGCCGGTCGCGCCCAGCACGATGGCGGCCTGCTCCTCGTCGCTGCCCTGCGCCTGCATCAGCGGGATCAGCTCGCGCGCAATGAAGGGAAAGGTCACGAACACCGTGGCCAGCACAATGCCGGGCACCGCAAAAATGATCTTGATGTCGTTGGCCGCGAGCCAGGGCCCGAACCAGCCCTGGGCGCCGAAGACCAGCACATACATCAGGCCGGCCACCACCGGCGAGACCGAAAACGGCAGGTCCACCAGCGTGGTCAGAAAGGACTTGCCGCGGAACTCGTACTTGGCAATCGCCCACGCGGCAGACACACCAAACACCAGGTTCAGCGGCACGGCAATCGCGGCCGCAATCAAGGTCAGCTTGATCGCCGACCACGCGTCGGGCTCCTTCAGCGCGGCCCAGTAGGCATCGAAGCCCTTGCGCAAGGCTTCGGTGAACACCGCGGCCAGCGGCAGCACCAGGAACAGCAACACAAACAGCAGCGCGACGCTGATCAGCGTGTAGCGCACCCAGGGCGCTTCGGTGGTACCTGAACGAGCCCCCACGCTTTTCGCTACGCGTAATGCGCTGCCCCCCGAGGGGGCCGTGCCTTGCTTGGGGCGGCCCTGCGCTGCGGCGGCCCTGGTTTCCGAAGAATTTGCACTCATGCAGGGGCTCCAGCAAAACGCCGCTGCCAGGCCTGCAGGCCGTTGATCACCAGCAGCAGCACAAAGGAAATCACCAGCATGACCACGGCCACCGCGGTGGCGCCGGCGTAGTCGTACTGCTCGAGCTTGCCGATGATGATCAGCGGTGTGATCTCGGAAATCATGGGCATGTTGCCGGCGATGAAAATCACCGAGCCGTATTCACCGATGGCGCGTGCAAACGCCATGGCAAAGCCGGTCAGCAGCGCCGGCGTGATGTGCGGCAGGATGACCCGGGTGAATATCTGCAGGCGGGTGGCCCCCAGCGAGGTCGCGGCTTCCTCGAGTTCTTTTTCGGCGTCTTCCAGCACCGGCTGCACCGTGCGCACCACAAACGGCAGGCCGATGAAGATCAGCGCGATGACCACGCCGGCCGGCGTGAAAGCCAGCTTGATGCCCAGCGGCTCGAGGTACTGGCCGATCCAGCCATTGCCGGCGAGGATGGCGGTCAGCGAGATGCCGGCCACCGCGGTCGGCAGCGCAAACGGCAGATCCACCAGCGCATCGACAATTTTTTTGCCGGGGAACCTGTAACGCACCAGCACCCAGGCCAGCAGCAGGCCGAACACCAGGTTCACCAGCGCCGCGAACAGCGAGGCACCAAAGGTCAGCCGGTAGGAGGCCATCACGCGCGGCGAGGTCACCGCGGTCACGAACTGGTCCCAGCTCAGGGAAAAGGTCTTGAACAGCAGCGCCGACAGCGGGATCAGCACGATGATGCTGAGGTAGAACAGCGTGTAGCCCAGGGTCAGGCCGAAGCCCGGCAACACCTTTTTCGCAGATTTTTTTGACATTTTTTGTTCAACGAAGCCATGGAATTTCCCGCCGGGCCGCCCCAAGGGAAATTGGCTACGTTTCCTCGAATCAAGGGGCAGCGTATCGCCGCAGGCTCGCGAAGCGAAAAGCGTGGGGGCCCGTTATTTGACGGTGTAGAGCTTGTCGAACTGGCCGCCGTCGTTGAAGTGGACCTTCTGCGCCTCACCGAGCGAGCCGAAGTAGTCCTTGACCGTGAACTGCTGGATGGGCTTGAAGACGTTCGAATATTTCTTGAGAACGGCCGCCGAACGCGGGCGAATGGCATGTTTGGCCGCGATCTCCTGGCCCACGTCCGAATACAGGTAGTCCAGGTAAGCCTTGGCCACTTCAGCCGTGCCTTTCTTGGCGACCGTGCGTTCGACCACGGCGACCGGATTTTCGGCCACGATGCTGGACGAGGGGTAGACCGCATCGACCTTGCCCTCGCCGAACTCGCGGTTCACCGACAAGACCTCGGATTCAAAGGTGATCAGCACGTCGCCGGTGTTGCGCTGCAAAAAGATGGAGGTGGCATCGCGGCCGCCCTTGGCCAGGATGGGCACGTTTTTGTAAAGCTTGCCGACAAACTCGGCCGCCTGCGCATCGCTGCCGCCTTTTTTGCGCACCGAGCCCCAGGCCGCCAGGTAGGCCATGCGGCCGTTGCCGCCGGTCTTGGGATTGACCACGATCACCTGCACGCCGGGCTTGACGAGGTCGGCCCAGTCCTTGATGCCCTTGGGGTTGCCCTTGCGCACCAGGAACACCATGGTCGAGGTGGTGGGCGCCGCGTCGTTCGGAAAACGTCGGGTCCAGTCCTTGGCCACCAGGCCTTTTTCGGCGAGGAAGTCGATGTCGGTGGTGGTGTTCATGGTCACCACGTCGGCGTCCAGGCCGTCGGCCACCGAACGCGCCACGGCGCTGGAGCCGGCGTGCGACTGGTCGACCTTGATGTCCTTGCCGGTGCTCTTCTTGTAGTGGGCGATGAAGGCCGCGTTGTAGTCCTTGTAGAACTCGCGCGCCACGTCGTAGGAGCCGTTGAGCAGGGTCTGGGCAGACGCCAGGCCGCCGGTGGCGAGAGCCAGGGAAGCGAGCGCGAGTTTGATGTTGATCTTGGAGGTCATACAGTTTCCAGGGAAGCAGAGGAGGAAGAAGAAAACGGTGAATGCAGGCGGGAGGCGATGTCCAGGTCACCGGCCAGCGACTGCAGCAGGGCCACGCCCAGCGGCCATTCGCCGTGGCCCGATTCGATGTTGATGTGGCCGCCGTCCTGGATGCGCACAAACTCGCTGCCCCAGGCCCGCGCATAGGCGCCCGCCAGCCGCACCGGGCAATACGGGTCGTTGCTGCTGGCCACCAGCACGCTGCGGTAAGGCAGCTTCTGGTAAGGCACGGGTGCGAAGTCGCTCAGGATGGCGCGGCGTTCGGGATCGGCCGGCGCCACCAGCAACGCACCCTGGATGGCGGCGCGCGCGTCGGCCGGCAGGTGCGCGGTCGCGATGCAGCCCAGGCTGTGCGCCACGATCACCACCGGCTCGCGCTGCAGCAAAATGGTCTGCGCCAGCGTCGCCACCCAGGCCTTGCGCGAGGGCGTGATCCAGTCGTCCTGCCTGACGCGCACGGCATTGTCCAGGCGCCCGGCCCACAGGCTTTGCCAGTGGCCGGGGCCGGAGTCGCGCCAGCCGGGGACGATGATGAAACGCATGGCCGGACCGGTCTCAGTCCTGAGGGGAACGGTTGCTGACGGGAACCACGGCCATGAAAGACTCCTGCGATGCATATTCGAAAAATGCATTTTGGGGAGCATTCGTTAAAACTCAAAAGAATATATCGTTGTTAATTTATGCCTTACAACGAATATAGCAAGCAGCATCGCGCCGGGTCCGGATGTGTGAAGAAATCAGCCTTCAGCCCCCGTCCAGCGGGGGCTGCAAGCTATCAAAAAGAGAGCGCGGCAAAGACTAGACCAGCATTTCCCCGCGCATGTGCTCCCCGAGGAAATCCAGAAAGCTGCGCACCGCCGGCACCTGGCCACGGCGCGAAGGGAACACGGCATGGGCCACGCCGGCGCGCAGGGCCCAGCCCGGCAGCACCGGCACCAGCAACTGCGCCTGCTGCTCCGCCGCGCTCAGCGAGTCGGGCAAAAAACTCATGCCGGTGCCCGCCAGCATGGCCAGCTTCAGGGTCAGCAGGTCGTCCGCCACATAACGCGGCTGGTGTTGCAGCACGAATTCCCGTCCCTGCGGGCCCAGCAGGGTCCAGGCGGCACGCCCGTCGGTCCAGGACATGGCGACGGTGTCGAGTTTGTGCAGGTCGTCCGGCGTTTGCGGCACGCCCTGCCGGCGCAGCAGCTCCGGGCTGGCCAGCAGCTGGCCGGTGCTGGAACCGAGGTTCTTGACCACCAGGCTGCCG
>CALRTF020000181.1:0-8641 GCA_943370985.1 Paenacidovorax caeni | reverse complement strand
GCGTCCAGCACCGCGTCGCCGGCGGCCGCCGCGTCCAGCACCGCGTCGCCGGCGGCCGCCTCATGCGGGGGAGCGCCGAGGATCAGGCTGCCCAGTTTGTAGGCCAGCCAGAGCCAGAAACCGATGGTGAAGGGATTGGTGATGAGGGTGGCGCCGGCGGCCACCGGGATATTGCCGCGCCACCAGACGCAGTGCGCAGCGGCGACCAGGATTTGCGCGACCGGCAAGGCAAACGCCCAGAACAGGCCGATGGCGACGCCGCGGGCGACGGCCTCATGTTGCAGATGCCAGAGCCCGGGCTCCTGCAGGTGGTGCGCCACCGGTTTGAGCCAGGGGTGGGCGGCCAGCGTTTCGCGGCTCACGCCCTGCGTGAAGCGATCACTCCAGTGGCCGGGCTGCTTTTTGCTGCCGACGGGCGGACGGGTGTGTTTGTGCTGTGTCATCGACGTGGCGGTCTGCAGGGCAGGGGCCGGAAGTCGCCAGGGTTCATGGGTAAAAAGTCCAGGCTGGGGTCAGGCCAGAAAGATCACGCCCGCGATGGCCAGCGCACCCAGGCCCAGGTTCAGGCTGGCCAGCATCGCAATCTGGCCGACGCGCTTGCCGCCTTCGGGCCAGTCGGCCGCGGCCACCGCGAGCTTGAGGCGGCGAAACGGGCCGAAGAAAAGGTGGCCGAACAACGCGAACATCACCAGGCCGATGCCAAACATCAGGTGCCAGCCCAGCGGCGCGTTTTTCATGCCGACGGCCATCAGCATGGCCAGGCCGGTCAGCAGCAGCAGGGCAATGGACAGCCAGACAAATTTGAAGAAATTCTGCAGCACGCCGGCAATCAGCGGCAGGCGCTGGGGCGGGGCCAGCTGCGCGGTGGCGGCCGGGCGCAGGGCAAACAGCATGAAGCTGATGCCGCCCAGCCACACGATGGCGGCGGCGATGTGGAGAAATTTCATCAGGGCGGGCATGGGGTTCCTTTGGGGGTGAGCGGCAAAGCTGCCGTCAATGCAACAAAAAGGTGCGCGGTGGCAACAGGCGTTGCGCAATTGCCGATTGTCGCCTGCAAAACTTGCGCCGCCCGGGATGCGGCCTTGCAGCCGCCGTGATCACCGCAGCTTCGGGCAGGGGAATTTTGGGAACAGGCGGGTTTCTACGTATAATCAAGGGCTTTGCTAATAACCGGCTGTGAACCGCCTGCCCAATTTGTGGTGACCAAAATGACAGATGCGGCGGTGGACCGGGCAGCGAGAGCTTCCGGTGATAGAGATGAGACGGAACAGGACGATTTCAAGACACTGACACGCGAAGAAGCGCAGCAGTTTCGAAAAAACCATCCTCAGGTTTCTCTCTGGCATGTGCTGGCGGGGCAGTGTGTGGCGGGGGTCCTGGTGGCCTTGCTGGCCTGGCTGCTGACCGGAAGGTCAAGCGCTGGCTGGTCCGCCCTGTATGGGTCGCTGGCGGTGGTTGTTCCTGCAGCGCTTTTTGCGCGCGGTTTGACGGGCAAGGTTTGGTCAATGAATCCGGGCACGGCTGTGGCCGGATTCTTTTTGTGGGAAATGGTCAAGGTGGCCTTGACGCTGGCAATGCTGTTTGCGGCGCCGAGGCTGGTTTCGATGCTGAGCTGGCCGATCATGTTGGTCGGCCTGGTGGTGACAATGAAAGTGTCCTGGTTCGCGCTGTTTCTGGCGGCCAGGCATAAAAAACTTTGAGCGAGCAATAAATGGCTGCTGAGAACGCTGCAGGACAGGTAGGCCCAACGGCCGGTGAATACATCATTCACCATCTGACGCATTGGCGCAACAAGGAGCTGGTCGGCCCTTTTGACCTGACGGTTGTCAATCTTGATTCCGCTTTTTTCAGCATCGTGCTTGGCATCCTCGGTTCTTTCCTGCTCTGGCGGGCCGCGCGCAAGGCCACTTCCGGCGTCCCCGGCCGCTTCCAGGCGGCGGTCGAGCTGCTGGTTGAAATGGTGGATTCCCAGGCCAAAGGCATTGTTCACAATGCCCAGAGCCGCAAGCTGGTCGCACCGCTGGCGCTGACCGTGTTTGTCTGGATTTTCCTGATGAACGCCATGGATCTGTTGCCGGTCGATCTGCTGCCGGTCATCTGGGCCGGGATCTACAGCGGCGCCGGTCTTGATCCGCACCATGCGTACATGCGTGTTGTGCCCACCGCCGACCTCTCGGTCACCATGGGCCTGTCGCTGGGCGTGCTGCTGACCTGCCTGGTCTACAACGTCAAGATCAAGGGTTTTGGCGGCTGGATCCACGAGCTGTTCACTGCGCCCTTTGGCAACCACTGGGCCTTGTACCCCTTCAATTTCATGATGCAGATCATCGAGTTTGTCGCCAAGACGGTGTCGCATGGCATGCGACTGTTTGGCAACATGTATGCCGGCGAGCTGATTTTCATGCTGATTGCGCTGATGGGTGGCGCGATTGCCTCGGTTTCTCTGGGCACCGGTATCGCACTGGCCATCGGCCACGTCATCGCCGGTACCGCCTGGGCGATTTTCCACATCCTGATCATCACGCTGCAGGCCTTTGTGTTCATGATGCTGACGCTGGTGTACATCGGCCAGGCCCACGATCATCATTGACCTTTTCTGTTTCCGTTTCTTTTTCTTTTTCTCTCGCAACCAAGTCCTAAGGAGTCATCATGGAAGTTATTAGTTTTGTCGCTCTGGCCGCCGGCCTCATCATCGGCCTCGGCGCAGTTGGCGCCTGTATCGGCATCGGCATCATGGGCAGCAAATACCTCGAAGCAGCTGCACGCCAGCCTGAGCTGATGGGCGAACTGCAGACCAAGATGTTCCTGCTGGCCGGCCTGATCGATGCGGCGTTCATTATCGGTACCGGTATTGCCCTGTGGTTCGCCACGGCCAACCCGTTCCTGGCGCAAATCGCCAACCTGCCCAAGTAAGCCTTCATCTAATTTTTAAAAATGTCATTCCTTCGGGCTGGCTTCTGGCCGGCTCCGTCGGGAAAGGATGAGCAGTGAGCATTACAGGTACCCTAATAATCCAGTTGATCGTGTTCGGGATTCTGGTCTGGTTCACGATGAAGTTTGTCTGGCCGCCCATCACGGCAGCCCTGGACGAGCGCGCCGGCAAGATCGCCGACGGCCTGGCCGCCGCCGACAAGGCCAAGTCTGAACTTTCCGTTGCCAACAAGCGCGTGGAAGAAGAACTGGCCAAATCGCGCAACGAGTCCGCACTGCGTCTGGCTGAAGCCGAGCGCCGCGCGCAGGCCATGATCGAGGAAGCCAAGGCCAGGGCCACCGAAGAAGGCAGCAAGATCATTGCTGCCGCCCGGGTGGAAGCCGAGCAGCAGACCGTCAAGGCCCGCGAGACCCTGCGCGAGCAGGTTGCCGCACTGGCCGTCAAGGGCGCTGAGCAGATCCTGCGCAAGGAAGTCAATGCCGGTGTGCATGCTGACTTGCTGGGCCGCCTGAAGACTGAACTTTGACTGAATCGAAGCGAGCATCACTATGGCCGAACTAGCCACCATCGCCCGTCCCTACGCTGAAGCGCTGTTCAAGACCGCCGGTGGCGACCTTGACGGCACCGCAGCCTGGCTCGACGAGCTGGCCGCGATCGCTTCCAATGTGCAGCTGCAGCAGTACGCGGGCAATCCCAGTGTGACGGCGGCGCAGACCTTTGACGTGATCTCCGGCGTTGCCAAAAGCAAATTGCCCGAGGCCGCCAGCAACTTCCTGCGTGCGGTCATCGACAACGGGCGCATCAGCGTGTTGCCGGAAATCGCCAGCCAGTTCAGGGTGCTGAAAAATACAAAGACCGGTTCGTCCGACGCCACCGTGTACAGCGCCTTTGCGCTGGACGGCGCCGCGCTGGCCGGTCTGGCTGCAACGCTGGAAAAACGCTTTGGCCGCAAGCTCAACCTCAAGGTCGAGCTGGAGCCCGAACTGATAGGCGGCGTACGAGTCGTGGTGGGTGACGAGGTGCTGGATACCTCGATCAAAGCCCGTTTAGAGCAAATGAAAGCGGCACTGATTTCCTGATCTGCCGCGTGCAAGTCCTGAAGTTTTAGCCCATAACCGAAGAAAGAAGGAAAGAGTCATGCAACTCAATCCCGCAGAAATTTCTGAACTGATCAAGAGCCGCATCGAGGGCCTGACGGCCAGCAGCGACATCCGTAACCAGGGCACCGTTGTGTCGGTGACCGACGGTATCGTGCGTATCCACGGCCTGTCCGATGTGATGCAGGGCGAGATGCTTGAATTCCCGGCCACTGCCGATGGCACGCCGACTTACGGTCTGGCACTGAACCTGGAGCGCGACTCCGTCGGTTCCGTGATTCTGGGCGAGTACGAACACATTGCCGAAGGCGACACCGTCAAGTGCACGGGCCGCATTCTGGAAGTGCCGGTCGGTCCCGAGCTGCTGGGACGCGTGGTCAACGCGCTGGGCCAGCCGATTGACGGCAAGGGCCCGATCAACGCCAAGATGACCGACGTGATCGAAAAAGTTGCGCCCGGCGTGATCGCGCGTAAATCGGTGGACCAGCCGCTGCAGACCGGCCTGAAGTCGATCGACTCCATGGTGCCCGTCGGCCGCGGCCAGCGCGAACTGATCATCGGCGACCGCCAGACCGGCAAGACCGCCGTGGCCATCGACGCCATCATCAACCAGAAGGGCAAGGGCGTTTCCTGCGTCTACGTCGCGATCGGCCAGAAAGCCTCGTCGATCAAGAACGTGGTGCGCTCGCTCGAGCAGGCCGGCGCCATGGATTACACGATTGTGGTGGCCGCATCGGCTTCCGAGTCGGCCGCCATGCAGTATGTCAGCGCCTACTCCGGCTGCACCATGGGCGAATACTTCCGCGACCGCGGCGAAGACGCGCTGATCGTGTATGACGATTTGTCCAAGCAGGCCGTGGCCTACCGCCAGGTTTCGCTGCTGCTGCGCCGTCCGCCAGGCCGCGAAGCCTATCCCGGCGACGTGTTTTATCTGCACAGCCGTTTGCTCGAGCGTGCAGCGCGCGTCAACGAGAAGTATGTCGAGGACTTCACCAAAGGCGCTGTCAAGGGCAAGACCGGTTCGCTGACGGCGCTGCCGATCATCGAAACCCAGGCCGGCGACGTGTCCGCCTTCGTGCCGACCAACGTGATCTCGATCACCGACGGCCAGATTTTCCTGGAGACCAGCCTGTTCAATGCCGGTATCCGTCCCGCGATCAACGCCGGTATCTCGGTGTCGCGCGTCGGTGGCGCCGCCCAGACCAAGCTGATCAAGAACCTGTCCGGCGGTATCCGTACCGACCTGGCCCAGTACCGTGAACTGGCTGCGTTTGCGCAGTTCGCTTCCGATCTGGACGAGGCCACCCGCAAGCAGCTGGACCGCGGTGCCCGCGTGACCGAACTGCTCAAGCAGGCCCAGTACTCGCCGCTGTCGATCTCCAACATGGCCGCCACGCTGTTCGCAGTGAACAAGGGCTTCATGGACGACGTCGATGTCAAGAAGGTTCTGGCCTTCGAGTCCGGCCTGCACAGCTACCTCAAGGACAAGCATGCTGCGTTGATGGCCAAGCTGGAAGCCAACAAGGCCATGGACAAGGATGCCGAGGCGGAGCTGAACACGGCCGTTGGCGAGTTCAAGAAGTCGTTTGCCTGATCCAACCCTGAAGACATCAAAGCTCAACGCTTAGAAACCATTTAGGAAGCAATATGGCGGCAGGAAAAGAGATACGCGGCAAGATCAAATCGGTGGAGAACACCAAGAAGATCACCAAAGCCATGGAAATGGTGGCGGCCTCCAAAATGCGCAAGGCGCAGGAACGGATGCGTGCCGCTCGTCCTTACAGCGACAAGATCCGCAACATCGCGGCCAACCTGTCCCAGGCCAATCCCGAGTACACCCACGCGTTCATGGAGTCCAACGACACCAAAACGACGGGTTTCATCGTGGTGACGACCGACAAGGGCCTGTGCGGCGGACTCAATACCAATGTGCTGCGCGCCGTGACGGCCAAGCTCAAGGAATTGCAGGCGGCCGGGGAGGATGCGCAGGCGGTGGCGATCGGCAACAAGGGCTTGAGCTTTCTCAACCGGGTGGGCGCCAAGGTCATCTCGCATGTCACGCAACTGGGCGACAAGCCGCACCTGGACAAGCTGATCGGCCCGGTCAAGGTGCTGCTCGACGCGTACAGCGAAGGCAAGATCAAGACGGTGTATCTGTGCTACACCAAGTTCATCAACACCATGCGCCAGGAGCCGGTGGTCGAGCAATTGCTGCCGCTGACCGCCGAAAGCATGCAGGCCGACAAGGACCAGCACGGCTGGGACTACATCTACGAGCCTGATGCACAGACCGTGATTGACGACCTGCTGCTGCGTTATGTCGAGGCGCTGGTTTACCAGGCTGTGGCTGAGAACATGGCTTCCGAGCAGTCGGCGCGCATGGTGGCCATGAAGGCCGCCACTGACAACGCCGGCAGCGTGATTGGCGAACTCAAGCTGGTTTACAACAAGACGCGTCAGGCAGCGATCACGAAAGAACTTTCGGAAATCGTTGCCGGTGCCGCAGCGGTTTAAACCGCGATTCAAGATTTAAAGAACGGAAAAGGATCCAGTCATGGCTCAAGCTCAAGGCAAGATTGTTCAGTGTATCGGCGCGGTGGTGGACGTTGAATTCGCGCGCGACCAGATGCCCAAGATTTACGACGCACTCAAGATGGAAGGCTCCGCGCTGACCCTCGAAGTGCAGCAGCAGCTCGGCGATGGCATTGTGCGTACCATCGCACTGGGCACCTCCGACGGCCTGCGCCGCGGCAACATGGTGTACAACACCGGCGCCAACATCACGGTTCCGGTCGGCAAGGCCACCCTGGGCCGCATCATGGACGTGCTGGGCGCGCCGATCGACGAGCGCGGCCCGGTCGACCAGACCCTGACCGCCCCGATCCACCGCAAGGCGCCTGCCTACGACGAACTCTCGCCCTCGCAGGAACTGCTGGAAACCGGCATCAAGGTGATCGACCTGGTGTGCCCGTTCGCCAAGGGCGGCAAGGTGGGCCTGTTCGGCGGCGCCGGCGTCGGCAAGACCGTGAACATGATGGAACTGATCAACAACATCGCCAAGGCCCACTCCGGTCTGTCGGTGTTTGCCGGTGTGGGTGAACGTACCCGCGAAGGCAATGACTTCTACCACGAGATGGCCGATTCCGGCGTGGTGAACCTGGAGAACCTCGGCGAGTCCAAGGTGGCCATGGTTTACGGCCAGATGAACGAGCCGCCGGGCAACCGCCTGCGCGTGGCGCTGACTGGCCTGACGATTGCCGAATCCTTCCGTGACGAAGGCCGCGACGTGCTGTTCTTCGTGGACAACATCTACCGCTACACCCTGGCCGGTACCGAAGTGTCCGCGCTGCTGGGCCGCATGCCTTCCGCCGTGGGTTATCAGCCGACGCTGGCCGAAGAAATGGGCCGCCTGCAAGAGCGTATTACTTCCACCAAGGTCGGCTCCATCACGTCCATCCAGGCCGTTTACGTGCCTGCCGATGACTTGACCGACCCGTCGCCTGCCACCACCTTTGCCCACCTGGACTCCACCGTGGTGCTCTCGCGTGACATCGCTTCGCTGGGTATCTATCCTGCGGTCGATCCACTCGACTCGACCAGCCGCCAGCTGTCGCCGGCCGTGGTCGGTGAAGATCACTACAACACGGCCCGCGCCGTGCAGGGCACGCTGCAGCGCTACAAGGAACTGCGCGACATCATCGCGATTCTGGGCATGGACGAACTGGCGCCCGAGGACAAGCTGGCCGTGGCCCGCGCCCGCAAGATCCAGCGTTTCCTGAGCCAGCCTTTCCACGTGGCCGAGGTGTTCACCGGTTCGCCCGGCAAATACGTCAGCCTGGCCGAAACCATCCGCGGCTTCAAGATGATTGTGGCCGGCGAGTGTGACCACCTGCCGGAGCAGGCTTTCTACATGGTCGGCACGATCGACGAAGCCTTCGAGAAGGCCAAGAAGGTCTAAGTCATGGACACCACCCACACCATCCACGTCGATGTTGTCAGTGCGGAGGAGTCCATCTTCTCCGGCGAGGCCAAGTTCGTGGCTTTGCCGGGCGAGGCCGGCGAGCTGGGGATCTACCCGCGCCACACCCCGCTGATCACCCGCATCAAGCCCGGTGCTGTGCGGATTGAGAAGGCCGATGGCACGGAAGAGTTTGTCTTCGTCGCCGGCGGCCTGCTGGAAGTCCAGCCCAACTGCGTGACGGTGCTCAGCGACACCGCCATTCGCGGCAAGGACCTCGACGAGGCCAAGGCCGGCGAGGCCAAGGCGGCGGCGGAAGAAGCCCTGAAAAATGCCAAGAGCGACATCGACATCGCGATGGCCCAGTCCGAGCTGGCCGTGATGGCCGCCCAGATTGCCGCGCTGCGCAAATACCGCCAGAAAAAATAAGGCGCCGACACTGCACCGACAAAGCCCCTGCCGAAAGCCAGGGGCTTTTTTCATGGAGGCGGGACGGCAGACCGGATGGCTTGGCTGTCCGTTGTCGGTTCCTGCTGACAGGGCGAAGGTCGGCCGGCGTGATGCCGCAAGACGCGCGCGGCGCTAGGATGCACCCATGATTCGACGTTCCGGACATACCGCATGAGGCGGGCGACAACAGGCGAGGCTGCGGCG
>CALRTF020000180.1:0-8648 GCA_943370985.1 Paenacidovorax caeni | reverse complement strand
TCTCTCATGCGGATCGCAAAGTCCACCAGCAGGATGGCGTTTTTGGTGACCAGTCCCATCAGCATCACCACGCCGATGATGGAAAACATCGACAGCGTCGAGCGGAACAGCAGCAGCGCCAGCACCACGCCGATCAGCGTCAGCGGCAGCGAGGTCATCAGCGCCAGCGGCTGCAGGAAACTCTTGAACTGGCTGGCCAGGATCATGTAGATGAACAGAATGGCCAGCACCAGCGCCGAGATCGCATAACCGAAGGACTCGGCCATGTTTTTGGTCGAGCCGCCGAACTGGTAGCGGTAGCCGGGCGGGAAGCTGATGCCGTCGAGGGCGGTCCGGATGTCGGCGGACACTTCACCGGCCGAGCGCTGGTAGACGTTGGCATTGATTGCCACCTCACGTGTCAGGTCGCGCCGGTTGATCTGGTTGGGGCCGGTCGCCTCCCGGATGGTGGCCAGCTGGCCCAGGCGCACCGTGCGCGCCGAGCCGTCGGCATTGCTGCCGATGGCGCTGCTCAGGAAGGGCAGGCGCTCCAGGTCCTGCGGAGCGTTGCGGGCGGCGGGCGAGAGCCGCACATTCACGTCGTAGGTCTGGTCATCCGGCGCGCGCCAGTTGCCGACGGTCTGGCCGGCCACCAAAGTGCGCAACGCGCCGGCGATCTGCGACACGCTCAAGCCCAGGTCTGACGCGGCATCGCGCCTGACGTCGATTTCGATGGTCGGCTTGTCGGGCTTGAGGCTGGAGTCCAGGTCCACCAGGCCGTGAATGGCGGCGATTCGCTCCGTCGCCAGCCGGGTCAGCCGTTCCAGCTCCTTGAGGTCGGGGCCTTGCAGTGAAAACTCCACCTGCTTGTTGCCGCCGACGGAATCGAGCAGGCCGACGTGTGTCACGGTGATACCGGCCACCTGCTTGAGCCGCTCGCGCAGCACGCCCGACAGTTCGTCCACGCTGCGGCTGCGCGCCTTGCGGTCCACCAGGCGCACATACATGCTGGCGTACATCTTGCCCTGGGCATTGCCGGTGTTGATGGTGGACAGGGTGTATTTCACCTCCGGAAACTCGCGCACGATGGATTCCACCTGGGCGGCCTTGGCCTCGGTTGCTTCGAGCGAGGAGCCTACCGGCGTGTAAAAGGTCAATGAGGTTTCCGAGAAGTCGGCCTTGGGCACAAACTCCGTGCCCAGCAGCGGCACCATGAAGATGCTGGTGACAAAAATGCCCAGGGCCAGTGCCAGGGTGGCCAGCTTGTGGAGCAGCGACCAGCGCAGGATGCGCTGGTAGGTCTCGGCCAGCGAATCGGTGGCGCGTTCGAACCAGGCCGTCACCCGGCCTATGGTCTTGTCGTAGAAAGTCTCCGGCGCGTGGTGTTTGCCATGTGCCGCTATGCTGGGGTCGTGCCAGATGCTCGACAGCATCGGGTCCAGCGTGAAACTGACAAACATCGAGATCAGCACTGCCGCCACGATGGTGATGCCGAACTCGTGGAAGAACTTGCCGATGATGCCGCCCATGAAACCGATGGGAAGGAACACCGCGACGATGGAAAAGGTGGTGGCCAGCACCGCCAGGCCGATCTCCTGCGTGCCGTCCAGCGACGCCTGGTAGGGCAGCTTGCCCATCTGGACATGGCGCACGATGTTCTCGCGCACCACAATGGCATCGTCGATCAGCAGGCCCACGCACAAGCTCAGCGCCATCAGCGTGATCATGTTGATGGTGAAGCCGAAGATGTTCATGAACAGGAAGGTGCCGATGATGGAGATCGGCAGGGTCAGGCCGGTGATCACCGTCGAGCGCCAGGAGTTCAGGAACAGGAACACGATCAGCACGGTCAGCAGCGCGCCTTCGATCAGCGTGCGGCGCACGTTTTCCACAGCAACGCGGATGGGCCGCGAGCCGTCGGAAATCAGTTCGAGCCGTGTTCCCGCAGGAAGCTGCGCCTGTATGTCCTTGATGGCCTGGTTCAGGCCGTCGACCACCGCGATGGTGTTTTCGTCCTGGGCTTTCTGCACCGTCAGCAGCAGCGTGCGCTGTCCGTTGTACAGCGCCAGGCTCTCGACTTCCTGCGAGCCGTCGCGCACGGTCGCCACCTGGCCGACCGTGATGGCAGTGCCCGCGCCCGTGGCAGAGGCCTTGCGCGCCACGATGATGCCGGCGAAGTCTTCCGGCCGTTTCATGCGGGCGTCGATCTTGACCACGCGCTCCTGGGCCAGCGAGCGGATGGCACCGACCGGCAGGTCCTGGTTTTCACTGCGCACCGCACTGGCCACCTGGTCGGCGGTGATGCCCAGCGCCTCCATGGCTTGCGGGTTCAGGTAGATGTTGATCTCGCGTTTGCTGCCGCCCACCAGGCTGACGGCGCCGACGCCGCGCACATTTTCCAGCCGCTTCTTGAGCACCTGGTCGGCCCAGTTGGTCAACTCGACGGCTGTGGGGGCGGTTCCTGAATTTTCGGAGGCAGGCAAAACGGCGACCGACCAGATGGCGCGGCTGGCCGGGTCGAAGCGCAGCACACGCGGTTCCTTGACTTCGTCGCGCAGCAGCGGGCGCAGGGAGGCGATTTTTTCGCGCACGTCCTCGGCGGCCTTGCGCCCGTCGATATGCAGCTGGAACTCGATGATGACCACCGACATGCCTTCATAACTGCGCGAGGTCAGGGCGTTGATGCCGGCAATCGAGTTGACGCCTTCCTCGATTTTTTTGGTGACTTCACTCTCGACGATTTCGGGCGAGGCGCCGGGGTATTCGGTGGTGACCACGACCACCGGAAAGTCGATGTTCGGGAACTGGTCGACCTGCAGCCGCTGGTAGGAAAACAGGCCAAGCACCACGATGGCCAGCATGACCATGGTGGCGAACACCGGGTTTTTCAGGCTGACGCGGGTGAACCACATGGGAATGCCGGAGCGCTACAGGGCTTTGGGCGATGAGGCCGCAGGCGCAGCCGGCACAGCCCAGGCCGGCGCCTGCGTGAATTTCACGGCCGTGCCTTCGCGCAGGCTGCCGACAGCGCCTTGCAGCACCACCGCGTTTTCGGCCAGGCCCTTGACCGCCACCATGGGTTCACCGCTGGCGTCGTCGTTGCCGCGCACGCCGGGCTCGACCGGTTTGTGAACGACCTGCTTGTTCTCGACCACCTGCACATAAGGTGTGGGCTTGTCGGTGCGCACCGCGCTGACCGGTACCGCGAGCAGCGCCGTGCGTGCCGTCCCCAGCGTGCCCTGCGCAAACAGGCCCTGGCGCAGGCCGGAGCTGGCGGCGCTGTTGTCGATGGACAGGTAGACCAGCACGCTGCGGCTGCCGGCCTGCGCGCTGGGATTGATGCGTGCCACGGTGGCGTTGACGGTTTGCGGCGTGCCCTCGATCTGCAGCGTGGCCGTCTGGCCCGGGCGCACGGCCAGCGCGTCGGCCGCACTGAGGCTGGCTTCGAGCTCAAGCCGGCTCAGGTCCACGATCTCCAGCACCTTGGCCTCGACACCGACCCGTTCGCCGGGCTGTGCCAGCCGCTGCGCGACCTGGCCCGACAGCGGGGCACGCAGCACCGTGTCATCCAGCGATTTTTTGGCCACGGCCACCGCGGCCAGCGCTGCGTTGTGGTTGGCCTTGCCGGCGTTGAGATTGGCCTGCGAGGCGTCCAGCGCGGTTTTCGAGATAAAGCCCTGGTTCACCAGCGCCTGGTTGTTGTCGTACTGGCGCTGCACGATGTCGACCTGCGCCCTGGCCGAATCAGCCTGTTGCTGCGCCTGCTGCACCCGCGACTGGTACTCGGTGGCGTCCACCCGCGCCACCACCTGGCCGGCCTTGACGAAGTCGCCCTCACGCACGGCCAGGCCCTGCAACTCGCCGGCCACGCGCGCCTTGACAAAGGCCGAGTTGATGGCCTTGAGCGGGCCCGACAGCGCCAGCCCCTGGCTGAGTTCGCGGGTTTTCGCCTGCACCACATCGCTGGCGGCCAGCTCGACCACGGTCTGCGCCCTGGCTGCGGTGGCAGTCGCCAGCGCCTGCTGTTGCGTCTTGCGTGCCGACAACGCGCCGAACAGGGCCGCTGCCAGCAGCAACACGACCAGGCCGCTGAGGGACCACTTCATCCAGGGCTTCATGCGTTCCCTCTTGCGGGTTTGCCGCCGGTCGGCGCCGAGAGGCCGTGCAAAATGATGTCCACCTGGGCGGCGATGTATTCCTCGGCGTTGCCGGGCAGGGTGGGGTCGCCGCAGGTGCCTGCAGAATGTTTGCTGAGCACGAGGAAGATCATGGGCGCGATCACGCTGTAAATCGCGTAGTCGAGGTTCATGGAACGAAACTCGCCGCGATCTATCCCGCGCTGCATGATGCGGCGGATCAGTGTCTGGCCCGGCTGTACCACTTCCTGCTGGTAAAAGGCATTGATGTCGGGAAAGTTGCCGGCTTCGCTCATCATCAGCTTGGTGATGCCCGAGGCGCGGGTGGCGCCTACCTGGCCCCACCAGGTGGTCATGCAATACGTCAGCATCTCGGCGGCCGTGCCTTCAAAGGTCTCGAACTCCTGGTTCCAGGCCTTGAAACGGCCCGAGATGTTTTCGCGGACCACGGCCTTGAGGAGTTCTTCCTTGCTCTGGAAGTAGAGGAACAGCGTGCCCTTGGAAACGCCGGCGCGGGCGGCCACTTCCTCGGCGCGCGTGGCGGCAAAGCCTTTTTCCACAAACAGGTCCAGCGCGGCGTCCAGCAGTTCACCGGGACGGGCTTCCTTGCGCCGCTCGCGTTTGACCGCCAGCACGCTGGTTTTTTCGCAAAGGAATTTGGAGATGGACATAAATTACTGACTGACTGGTTAGTAATGTAGCGATTCGCTGGCTGTCCGTCAACACAGCACTATGCCGCCCGTCGCTGACACGGGGCCGTCACGCGGGTAAAGCTCAGGTAAAGCGCTGCACCTGCAAACCCAGCCACTCCTTGAGCACCACGCGCGAGCTGTCCAGTCCATCGCTGGAGGGCAGCCATTCCAGCATGCCGTTGCGGCTGGGCAGGACAAAACCGGTGGGGGCGGGCGTGACCGTGAATCCCGCGCCTTCGAAGGCCCGGACCGAGCGGGCCATGTGCCAGGCATGGGTGACCAGGGCAATCCGCTGGACCTGGTCTTTCTGCATCAGGGATTTCAGAAACTGTGCATTTTCAGCGGTGTCGCGTGACTGGCTGTCAATCCAGCGCAGGGCCAAGCCGTAGTCCTGCAGGGCGGCGCGGCGTGCCACTTCCCCCTCGGACAGCGTTTGCGCGTCCGCTGCGCCCCAGCCCATGCCGCCGGCAAAAGCCACCGGCAAGCCGCTTTGCCGCGCCAGCCACACGCCGTAACGAAGGCGCGCGGCCGCCGGCAGTGAAGCCTGCGCCTCGCCGTATTCAGGCGCCACCGGGTGTACCCCGCCGCCCAGCACCACAATGGCCTGCACCGGGCTGGCCTTGAGCGCGGCGACCGACAGCGGCGGGTAGTGCGGCAGCAGGCCCTGCGCCAGCCACACGGCCACCGCGTGACAGCTGAGCAGCCAGAGCAGGCTTGCCGCCAGAAAAACCAGCACCAGCCCGGATGACTTTTTTCGCGCTGACAGCAGCAGGCCCAGGCCGATCAACAGCAGCGGCGAGGCGGGCGGCAGTACCAGCGTGGTGAGCAGGGGTTTGAGCAATCCGAATTCCATGGCGTGGCCGCATTCCCGGGAAATGAGCACCGATTGTCGCCCCCGCGGCGTCACCCCATGGCGGCCTTCGGAAGAAATAACGTACAGAACGGTGGAAAGCTGTCAGCATCGACTTCCAACAGCTTTCAGGGAGAACGGCATCAACCCGTATATCTGGTGTGTGGTGGGCGGACTCCTGGGTGGCGCCGCCGGCCTTCTTTTCAAATCCAGCGACCGTATCGTCATCATCGAAAACGTGGGGGTCGGCATCTTCGGCGCCTACATTGGCGGCGATTTCATCGCGTCCATGCTCAACGGCGGGGTCATCAACGACACCGACTTCAGCATGCGCTCGCTGGGCCTGGCCATTGGCGGGGCGGTGCTCTGCCTGGCCTTGTTGCGGCTGATGCGTCGCACGGTGGGGCCCATGCAGGCCGGCAAGAGCAAGCGACGCCCCTGAGGGCGCTGCGCTGAGCACTGACCCCGGTGATTTGGCCGACGGGGCGTGTCGCGGCGTAAGATAGTTGCTCCTCTTGCGACCAAGGTCTGCGGGCCCCAGCTAACTGGCCTGCGCAAACTTGCCAGTCACTTTTTTAGCGGAGATTTTCCATGCCTGATTCCCACCAAACCATCACGCTGGGCGGCGGTTGCTTCTGGTGCACCGAAGCCGTTTTTGTGCAGGTGCGCGGCATCGTTGATGTCGAGTCGGGCTACAGCAACGGCCACGTCAACCGTCCGACCTATGAGCAGGTCTGCACCGGCACCACCGGCCACAACGAGGTGGTCAAGCTGGTGTATGACCCGGCGCAAATCAGCCTGCGCGCCATCCTCGAAATTTTCTTTGTGGTCCACGACCCGACCACGCTGAACCGCCAGGGCAACGACACGGGCACCCAGTACCGCAGCGGCATTTATTACTCGACGCCGGAACAAAAGCAGGTCGCCGAGGACATGGTCAGCGCGCTGAACCGCGACAAGCTGTTCGGCAAGCCGGTAGTGACCGAGGTCTTGCCGCTCAGCAACTACTCGGCGGCGGAGGAATACCACCAGGACTTTTTCGAGAAAAACCCGAACCAGGGTTACTGCATGGCGGTGGCCGGTCCCAAGGTGGCCAAATTCCGCAAGACATTTTCGGAATACGCGAAGGCCTGAGTCTTTCTCTTCACGACCAGGCTGTGCCGTGTGGTCTGCGGCTGACTACACAACCTTAACGCCATGTCAATGCTCACACGATTACTCTCCGGCTTGCGCGCGTGCATCTTTCTTTCGCTGGCCCTCTTGGCGGGCGCTGCGTTTGCGCAAACCGATGAAAGCGCCTTGAAGATGGTGAAGGCACTGAGGCTGGGGGAGAACCTGGCGGGCATGAGCTACAGGATGTCGAAACTCACGGTGAGCTATCAGGGCATCGCGACCAGGCATGGGCCCCTGAAGGCAGACGAAATGCTCAGGGCTGAACTGGCGATATCCGTGGCGAAGCATCAGGAACAGTGGAACGGGAACCTTGCGCAGGCATGGGCGCCGCTGATGACTCGGGGCGAATTTGAATCAATCGCTGCAGAAAAGCAGAAGTCTCCATTTTTTGCAAAGTTTGTGTCCTTGCAAAATCAGGCGGGCGCCGCCATGAAGGCCAGGTCGGAGCCTTTGCTCACGACCGTGATATCAGAGGCATTGAACCGGGCTTTTGCCAGGTAGCAGGACAAGAATGCAGCGTCAGCGCCGTCGCTGCGCCATGTAAAACCACTCCTGGCCCGGCTCCGCGCGCGGGTTGGGAAACACCACAAAACCATCGTGCGGCGCCTTCACTTCGGCGCCGCTGTGGCGCGTGCCAATCAGCTCGCCGGCCTTCACCGCATCAAAGCTGCGCCACTCGCGCGCAAAACTGTCACCCGCATGCTCGCGGTCCGCGACGTCCACCAGGCGCAGGATCTCGCGTTCGGCCGGCATGGCTTCCAGCGGCAGCGCCACCATGTTCAGCAAGGCCAGCGTCTGCACAATCGCGCGGCGCGCCACCCCGACCGCTTGCGGATCCTCGTGCTGGCCGCATTCCAGCGTCACGCCGTAGCCGCCGCGTGAACGCATGTACTCGGTCGTGCCGACGCCGTAGTTGGGGTTGGTGACCAGCGTCTGCGCGCGTGCCGAACCTGCGGCCACCGGCGCTGCCGCGCGGCGCGATACACCCCGCGCATAGGTGTCCAGCCAGCCTTCGACAATCCGCGGCGCGCCGGTGCACAGCGCGAGCTGCATTTCGGCCTCGGCCTGGCTGAAGGGCTCCAGCGGTCCGCTGTTGTTTTGCGGGCCGATCATCACGAACGGCGCGCCGCCGGTGTGAAAGGAGTGCAGGTCCAGCAAGACCTCATGCGCGTCGAGCAGCGGACACAACACATTGGCAATCCGGTCCTCGAAATCCTGCGGAATCGCACTCGGCGCCATGTTGCGGTTCAGGTTGCGCTCGCCGGTGCGCTGCTTGCGCTGGTAGGCCAGCGGGTTGGTGACCGGCACAAAAGTCACCGTGCCGCGTTCGATGCCGAGTTGGCCGTTGTTGATGTCTTGCAGCAACTGCGCAATCGCTTTCGCACCGCAGACCTCGTTGCCGTGCACGGCGCCGAGCACCAATAACTTCGGTCCGGGGGCCAGGCCGTGGAAAGTGTGGGTGGGGAGGTGGGTGGGGAGGGGCGCAGAGGCACCGATTTCGGGATTGTCATTCATGGCAAGGTGGCTGGTGTGTACGTCACCAGAATCAAGTTCGTTAGGCAGGGCTGATCTGGATTTTCCTCGATTCGCAGAATGGGATATTTCAGTTTCACGCCTATGATCCGCGAGTGTTCGATAGCGTAGCCTGTGCTATGCACCCTACGGATCTGCGATAACCATGCCATCCATACCACCTCTCTGCCGTCTGCTTTCTGCATGCCTGGCGACGGCTTGCTTTCTGCCGGTGGCCTTGGGTGTTCAGGTGCCGACTTACAACACGGACGTGATCTTCGTAAATTCTGGTGTGGTACTCGCGCC
>CALRTF020000179.1:0-8669 GCA_943370985.1 Paenacidovorax caeni | reverse complement strand
GAGGCGCAGCGCCTGCCTGGCGCCGCTGTCGTGACGCAGCGGCAAGCCGGTGTGCTGTATGCGGGCGCCCTGGCTGCCACCCGCTTGCGTGAGCACGGCGAGGCACGCATGCTGGTGGACAGGCTCAAAACCGCGGCAGCCGCCAATCCGTCCATGGCCCCGGCGGTTGAACTGCTGTCGCTGGAGACGGATATTGCCGCGGGCCGGGCGGCGCAGGCGGCCAGGCTGTCCAGCGGCAACAGCCGCGCGGTGCTGTTGCTGCAGTCGCAGGCCGATCTGGCGGCGGGGCGCCCGCAGGATGTGTCGGAGCGCCTGCAGACCTGGGTCACCACCCACCCCCGCGATGCCATGGCCTGGCAGTTGCTGGCGACGGCCCAGGGCCAGCAGGGACAGACCCTGAGGGCGATACGGTCGGATGCAGAAAGCCGCGTGGCCCAGCTGGACTATGGCGCAGCGCGGGACCGCTTCAAGGCGGCGCAGGACCTGATGCGCAGCGGGCGTGACACCGGCTCCGGTGCCAGCGCGCATATGGACGGGTCCATCATCGACACGCGCACGCGCGAGATCGACCAGTTACTTCGGGAGCAGGCGCTCCAGGAGAAACTCGATCGCTAGCTGCAGCAGCGAATAAATCACCGAACCGATCAGCGCTGCCACAAAACCGGTGACATGCAGGCCGCTGAGCAAGCTGGCCGCTGCCCAGAACATCAGGGCATTGATGACAAACAGGAACAGGCCCAGCGTGACCAGTGTCACCGGCAGTGTCAGCAGGATCAGCACCGGGCGCACCACGGTGTTGAGTGCCGCCAGCACGGCTGCGGCCAGCAGCGCGGCAGGAAAGCTGGTCACGGTCACGCCGGAGTACAGATAGGCCACGGCCAGCAGGGCGGCGGCGCTGCAAAGCCATTTGATGATGAGTTTCATGGGCGCAAGAATAGCACCCGCGCGTCTGGCTTGCCACCCGTCGGCGGGCACGCAAAAGAAAACGGCCGCACTGCGGCGGCCGTTTCAGGAGGCTGGAATCAGCTCAATCGGCAGCGAGCAACATGCCGGTGCCGGCCACGACGGCGGCATAACTCCAGACGCCTTGCACTTCCTGGGGCTGGTGGCGCGTGACAGGTTGCAAATCCTGGCCGAGCTTGGGACGGCGCGCATCGAGTACACGGCCGGAACCATACTGGGTCATCAACGAATCGGTCAGATCACAGAGGGGGCCACTGGCGACCTGGGTGATGACTGCGTCACCCGGGTTCTGCAGCAGCGGAACCACCTCGGAAAAAACCTTCTCGGCCCACTTGCCGCGCCAGCTCTGGCGCGCGCTGTTGGTGACCCATTTGCTGACGTGATGGGTCACGCGGGGTGCGCAGCCGACCACAATCCAGCGGGTGGGGGTACGCGCTGCCTCGGCGGGCAGCATCGGCGTCAGCATCTTCAATGCGTAGGCGGCGTCATCAATGTAAACGATCATGTTGTCCATAAAGTTCTCCTTGGTTTTACGTGCTATGCGGACTCTCTGGCTGCGATGCGGGGGCCAACCGGCCCCCGCGGGGACTCGGTTTACTCGGTGATCAGTTTGTCGTCGCCGGTGGATTTGCTGCGGCGGGTCGCCACCCAGCCTGCACCCAGGACGCCGACGATGGCGACCGCGTAGGTGGCCCAGCGCGCGATCGTGTGCATGTTTTCCTCGGTGGCCAGCGAAGCCGGGCCGCCGTAGATCGGGTCAAGCAGGGCTTCGCCGACAATCATCTTGGCGGCCGTCAGGGCCAGCACGGCGGCGCCGAGGTTGATGATGATGGGGAAACGTTCGACCAGCTTGAGCACCATGGTGCTGCCGAAAACCACGATGGGCACGCTGACCAGCAGGCCGATCACCACCAGGCCGAAGTCGCCATGGGCCGCGCCGGCAACACCCAACACGTTGTCCACGCCCATCAGCGCGTCGGCGATCACAATGGTTTTCATCGCACCCCAGAAGGTGCTGGCGGCCGGGCCGTCATGGTGCTTTTCGCCGGTGTCGGCGAGCAGCTTGTAGGCGATCCACAGCAGGCCCAGGCCACCGACCAGCATCAGGCCGGGGATCTTGAGCAGCCACACCACGCCTATCGTCATGACAGACCGCACGGCGATGGCGCCGACTGCACCCCAGGCGATGGCTTTTTTCTGCAGGTGCGGGGGCAGGTTTCGCGCGGCCAGGGCGATCACGATGGCGTTGTCGCCGGCCAGTACGAGGTCAATCAGGATGATGGCCAGCAGGGCTGTCCACCAGGGCGTAGAGAAAAGTTCCATGTTCCACAGACTCCAAAATCGAGTTTCAACGTGGAAATCCGCAGTCGGATTTCCGGCTTCGTCGAAACCGGCTGGTCTGTGAGTGGATGCAGCTATTGAAGGGCCGCGAACGCCTCGATCAAACCCATGCAGGTTTCAATCGAAGGTCTGGCTCGACATGCAGTGTCCGTGCATGTCCAGCAAGCCGGAAGCGTGAGCTTCGAAATGACGACTTGCTGAAGCGATTCTGCTGTTGTGTCTGTTTTAACTTGTAATGCAGCAAAACGAGGGAGTTACTCCCCTTCGTGTGTGTATTCTAACAACGCCGTCCGGAAACCCGCAATCCCCGCACGTAGGACTTTCCCTCAAAAAAAGCCGCCCGACCGGGCTCCGCGGCCTTCTCGGCCGATAATTGGGGCTCCCGGCAACCATGCTGCCGGCATGCCAGCCGCGCTGCTTTTCCCCACCGACATCTCTTATGCCCGGCATCCACATCACCGACATCGAAGCCGCCATCAACTACTGGCGCGAGAAAAAACCGTCGCCTGACGGCGTCACGCTGGCACCCGAACTGCGGGCCCTGGCCGAGGTGTACGCGCTGATGGTTTTCTACCATGAGGATGAAGCGGACGAGGCAGGCTTTCCGCCCAGGGCCTTGGCGGCCTGGCGCGCCTGGTACGACACAACGGCCGACACGCCCTGTATCGCGATCTGCTCGACCAGCCAGGGCGACGACCTGTGCAAGGGTTGCGGCCGCACCTTCGAGGAGGTCCAGCACTGGCCCGAGATGAGCCCGGCCGCAAAACGCAGCACCTGGCGGCGCATCACCCAGGAAGACACGGCCTGGCGCTTCGGCCGTTACGCCGATCGTGCGCTGGAAAACAGGGATGAGCCGCCGACGCCCGGGGTTTGAAGCCTTTTTGGCGCCAGCCCCTGTCCAGCAAGCACAGGCAGCTATCAATTCAGGAGTAGACTGGCTGGATGCTCCGACTGGCCCGCGCTCCCAACATTGCCATCGCTGCGCTCTGGGCGGATGCCCTGCAGCAGGCCGGGTTTTCCGCCAGCGTGCAGCGTTATTTCCTCGGCAGTGTGGCCGGCGAGTTGCCACCCGACCAGTGCCAGCCCGAAATCTGGCTGGCCCACGACCATGAAAAACCGCGCGCGGAGTTGCTGCTGCACAGCCTGCAGAACCCGCCGCAGCGGCACTGGCTGTGCGCTTGCGGCGAGACGGTCGAAGGCGGTTTCGAGGAGTGCTGGGCCTGCGGCGCCAGCATGCCGGCAGCCGGCTAGACCCGTTTCGCCAGCTCGGCAGCCTTGCCGGTGTAGCTGGCCGGGGTCATGGCCAGCAAGCGGTCTTTCTCGGCCTGCGGGATGTCCAGCGAGCGGATCAACTCGTGCAGGGCTTCGGCGGTCACGGTTTTTCCGCGCGTGACTTCCTTGAGCTTTTCGTAAGCGCCCTGCACGCCATAACGCCGCATCACGGTCTGGATCGGCTCGGCCAGCACTTCCCAGGAGCTGTCGAGGTCCTCGTCCAGCGCCTCGCTGTTGAGTTCGAGCTTGCCCAGGCCCACGCTGAGCGAGCTGTAGGCCAGCACGGCATACCCGAAGGCCACGCCCATGTTGCGCAGCACCGTGCTGTCGGTCAGGTCGCGTTGCCAGCGGCTGATCGGCAGCTTTTCGCTGAGGTGGCGCAGCAGCGCATTGGCCAGGCCGAGGTTGCCTTCGGCGTTTTCAAAATCGATCGGGTTGACCTTGTGCGGCATGGTGCTGGAGCCGATTTCACCGGCTTTCAGGCGCTGCTTGAAATAACCCACGCTGACATAGCCCCAGACGTCGCGCGCGAAGTCGATCAGGATGGTGTTGGTGCGCGCCACGGCGTCGAACAGTTCGGCCATGTAGTCATGCGGCTCGATCTGGATGCTGTAGGGCTGGAAAGTCAGGCCCAGGCCCAGCGGCTCGGGCGACTCGATCACCCGGCGGCTCAGCGCCTCCCAGTCGAAGTCGGGCCAGGCCGACAGGTGGGCGTTGTAGTTGCCGACCGCGCCGTTCATCTTGGCCATCAGTTGCACACCGGCGATGCGCTCGCGCGCCACGGCCAGGCGCGCCACCACATTGGCGATTTCCTTGCCGACCGTGGTCGGGCTGGCGGTCTGGCCGTGGGTGCGGCTGAGCATGGCCTGGTCGGCATAGCGGTGCGCCATCTCGCGCAACTGGCCGATCACCTTGTCGAGCGCCGGCAACAGCACCTGCTCGCGGCTGCTCTTGAGCTGCAGCGCATGGCTGGTGTTGTTGATGTCCTCGCTGGTACAGGCGAAATGCACAAACTCGCTGGCGCCTTCGAGCTCGGGCCTGGCTTCAAATTTCGACTTGATCCAGTACTCCACGGCTTTCACGTCGTGGTTGGTGGTTTTCTCGATCTCCTTGATGGCCGCCGCATCGGTGTCGGAAAAATGCTTGACCAGGCCCAGCAGGTAGGTGCGGGCGCCGGGCGTCAGCGGCTTGAACTCGGCAAAACCGGCGTCCGACAGCGCGATGAACCAGGCAATTTCAACCTGGACGCGGCGGTGCATGTAACCGAGTTCCGACATCAGCGGCCGCAAGGGCGCCAGTTTGGCGGCGTAACGTCCGTCAAGCGGGGACAGGGCGGTGATGGTGAAGCTGGTGGACGGGTTCATGCCCCAATTGTAGGCGCCGGCCTGCGCCGCCAGCAGGCGCCGTGCCGGTTTGACAGGCGGATACGCATTGGCCGGGCCTTACTCGATAGAATGCAAACGACGCCAGAATTCGGCCCCACGCTACAACACCACATCTATGAAACTCATCGGATCCCATGGCAGTCCCTATGTGCGCAAGGTGCGCATTGTGATGGCCGAAAAAAAGCTCGACTACCAGTTCGTCATTGAAGACGTCTGGGCGGCCGGCACCAGCATGTCCGAGTCCAACCCGCTGGGCAAGGTGCCCTGCCTGGTCATGGAAGGCTCCAATGGCTCGGAGGAAGCGGTGTTCGACTCACGCGTGATCGTCGAGTACCTCGACACCCTGTCGCCGGTCGGCAAGCTGATCCCGGTGCAGGGCCGCGAACGCGCCGAAGTCAAAACCTGGGAAGCGCTGGCCGACGGCCTGATGGACGCGGCCATCCTGGCGCGGCTGGAAGCCACCTGGTCCGGCCGCAACGACAAGCAGCGCAGCCAGGCCTGGATCGACCGCCAGATGAAAAAAATCAATGACACCGTGCAGGCCATGAGTACCGGCCTGGGCGACAAGCCGTTTTGCAGCGGCATCCACCTTAGCCTGTCGGACATCGCCGTCGGCTGCGCGCTCGCTTACCTGGATTTCCGGTTTGCGCAGATCGACTGGCGCACGCCCCACCCCAACCTGACCCGGCTCTACGACAAGCTGGCGCAGCGTCCCAGCTTCATGGACACCCAGCCTTCCTGAGTTTTCAAGCCAAATCACGTGCCAGCCCCCGCTGGGCAAGCGTAGGCAGCTATAAAAACAGGAGCGGCGGCGTGGCCTAGCTGTTCACCCGGCGTTTGAGCCAGCGCATCAGGCTGCCCAGCAGCGGCAGCTTTTCGTACAGCTCTTCGGCCGCGTCCCAGTAGTCGCGGTGGTAGCTGACCAGGCCAGCCTCGTTGAACTTCAGGTGGGAGCTGCCGCGCACCGTCTGCAGCAGCGCCGGGCGCCGCTTCCTGAAATAAAACTCGAAGTTCCAGGTCAGGAAACACTCACGGCCCTCCGCCACCTGGCCGGTCACGACAAAACGCGGCCGGTCCAGCGCCACGTACATGTGGCTGAAGATCTGCTGCACCTGGGCCCGTGTGTGGACCTCGTTGAACGGGTCCTTGAAGTACACGTCGCTGGTGTAGACCTCCTCCAGGCGCGCGACGCTGGCGGGCTCCAGACCTTCAAAAAAGTCCACAAAACGGCTGATGGCAGGTGTCATGGCAGTAACGGCGGGCTCAGAGGCCGGTGAATTTGCGGATCGCCGGGAAATACAGCGCATGCGGCAACACACGCAGCGTTTTCATCCAGCGGGTAAAACGTTTGGGAAAGTGGATCTCGAACTCGCCGCGCGCCCAGCCTGCAAGAATCTCGCTGGCCGCCTGCGCCGGCGTCAGCAGCGCCGGCATGCTGAAGCTGTTTTGCGCCGTCAGCGGCGTCTCGACAAAACCCGGATTCACGATGCTGACGCCGATACCGCTGCCCTGCAGGTCCAGGTACAGGGTTTCGGCCAGATTGATCAGCGCGGCCTTGGTTGGCCCGTAGGCCAGGCTGTTGGGCAGGCCACGGTAGCCGGCGACACTGCCGGTCAGGCTGATGTGGCCGCTGCCGCGCTGCAGCAGCGCCGGCAGCACCGCATCCAGCAGATAAAGCGCGCCGACGTAGTTGACCTGCTGGTGCTGGAGCATGCCGGCGAGGTCGAAGGCGGTGGCGCGCATGGCCTTGTAATACCCGGCGCAATACATCACCAGGTCCAGCGGGCCGGTTGCCAGCATCGCTTGCGCCGCAGCCCGTACGGCGGCCGGGTCGGTGGCGTCGAGCGGCAGTGCCACCGCCCCGGGGTGGCTGAGCACAAACGTCTCGAGCGCAGCGGCATTGCGCGCCGAGACCACGACCCGCGCCCCGCGTGCATGCAGCGCGTGCGCCGTGGCTTCGCCGATACCGCTGGAAGCGCCGACCAGCCACACGGTTTTGCCGTGCCAGTCGTTCATGGGAGGGTTGAGGGACATGCGGAGCCTGTTATAAAAATGATAGCTGGTGGCGCTTGCTGGACGGGGGCTGAAGGCCTGATTTGCTTGTAAACGGCGGCGGAGTCAGCGTTTGACAAACGACAGCGTGACTTCGCCCAGCCGGAAGCCGAACTTGCTCATGACGGCCTTGTTGAGCATCACCCGCTCATTCATCAGATACATCCAGTCGTCGAACTGGACTTCGATCACTTTGCGTGCCCCCACGTTTGTCGCTTCGCGTACTGCACTGCCTCCCAAGGGGGCGCTCGCGCCTTGGGGCGGCCCGGCGTCGCTCGGTCCATCGACCGGCAGTTTGAGCGTGTAGCCCCAGCGGAAGGTGTTGCCTTTTTCCTCGCCGAAGGCCTGGCCCGCCACATCGGCGGCGGTGCCGGTGTATTTGCCGTCGGGCGAGCGTTTGAGCGTCCAGACACGGCGGTCGGTCGTACCGTCCGAATAGCTGAAGACCTCGTCCAGCACACCGGTTTCCGCGCCGGGTGGGCCCTGCCAGCTGCAGGTCATGACCACGGTAAAGCGTTTGACCACCTTGCCGGACCGGTCGGTGAACACGCCATAGGCGTCAATCGTGCCGTTGAAGTACTGGCGCATGTCCAGCACCGGTTTTTCAGCGGCATAGTCGCTGATCTGCGGTCCGGCGCAGCCGGCCAGCACGGACAGACACAAGGCGAGCGCCGCAGCGCCCCGGAAGAAAAAACGGTTCACGGCAGGACCTCTTGGGGATGTTTGATGACCAGGAAATACAGGCAGGCCGCGGCCGCCAGCTTGAGCAGGCAGGGCAACACGCAATACGCCACCAGCAGCGCGTCCAGCGCCTGCGGATCACGTGCGCCCGGCGCGTAGCCGAACAGGCTCAGTGCCGGCAGGGCCAGGCCGGCCGCCAGCGCCAGGTTGAGCTTGATCGCAAAATTCCACCAGCCGAAGTAGGCGCCCTCGGCGCGGCCCGACTGGCCGTTGGCCTGGATCAGGCCGGCCAGCAGCGCACCCGGCAGGGCCAGGTCGGTGCCCAGCGCGATGCCGGACAGCGCGCAGACGAGCACAAACGTCGCGGTCTGTCCGGCGCCGATCTGGGTGGCCCAGCCGAAGGTGGCAATCGCCAGCCCCATGCCCAGCAGCCAGGCTGGCGCCAGGCCGACCCGTTTGACCACCGCCAGCCACAGCGGGATCGACAGTGCGGCGCTGAGGAAGTAGCTGCCGAGGAACAGCGGCTCCATGCTTTGCGGCGCCTGCAGCCGGTCCTGGATGAAAAACAGCACCAGCGTGGCCGGCACGGCGCTGGCGATGCCGTTGAGCATGAACACCGTCAGCAGCCGGCGAAAACCCGTGTGCTGGAACGGCAGCCAGATCGACGGCCCCTTGCCGCCATACAGCGCGGGTTGCGGCAGCGGCCGGTCGGCACGCGTCCAGGCCAGCCAGCCCAGCGCCAGCACGGCAAAAAACAGCGCGGTGGTAGCGGGCAGGCCGAATGCCACCGGCGACACCGAGGCCAGCACCACGCCGAGCAGGCCCAGGCCTTCACGCCAGGCCACGATGCGGCTGCGCTGGCGTTCGTCGCCGCCCAGCATCGCGCCCCAGGACTGGTGCGACACGCTGAGCGCGCTGTAGCCGGCATAGGTCAGCATCAGCATCACGCTGGCCCAGACCACCAGCGCCGCCGGT
>CALRTF020000178.1:0-8674 GCA_943370985.1 Paenacidovorax caeni | reverse complement strand
GTTTGCGCGACAACACCATCACGTCCTGAGGTTTCAGGCCAGCGACGATCTGCTGGGAGATCCATGCCGCAGCCTGTCTGGCCTCGAGGGTGCGCAAAGTCTCTTCCGGAATCTCGCGCGGCGTGGTCAGGCTGTCGCGCCAGCCGCCGAGGCCGGTAGCAGCGGCTTCATCTTCCTTGCTGCGCGGAATCGCCGGCAGGCGCCCGACCGCGCCGGCCTCCGGCGATTCGCTCGTGTGTTCACGAAAACCTTCATAACCGTCGGCGTCTCGCGCCGCGCCCATGGCCGCATTGACGGTGCTGATCACGCGCTGCGCATTGCGCCGTGTGTGGTCGCAGCTCAGCAGTTCACCGTCCAGGCCCTGGCGCACAAACTGCTGCGCGGCCTTGAACACCTGCGGCTCGGCACGCCGGAAGCGGTAAATGCTTTGTTTGGGGTCGCCGACGATAAACACGCTGGGCGCCGTGCCCGCGCCCCCATATGCGCTGAGCCAGGACCACAGCGCCTGCCACTGCAGCGGGTTGGTGTCCTGGAATTCATCGATCAGCAGGTGGCGTATGCGCGCGTCGAGCCGCTGCTGCACCCAGCCGGAAAGCAGCTCGTCGCCCAGCAGCGTCAGCGCCGCGGTTTCGATGTCGTTCATGTCGACCCAGCCGCGCTCCTGCTTGATGGCGCTGAATTCGGCAATCAGCAGCCGCGCCAGCCGCGCCATGCGCTGCTGGTAAAGCCAGGCGTCGTGCTGCTGGCGCGCGGCCAGCACGCGCAGCACCAGCTCCTGCGCCACCCGGACCTGCGCTATGCCCACGATTTTTTCGCCGAACTTGCGTGGCGTGCCCTTGTCGGTCAGCAGCGCGCCGAATGCGCCATCCATGTCGCCAGCGGTCAGGGCCTGCTCCAGCTCCACGCCCTTGGCCGCAAAAGTCGGCGCACTCGCGCGCGCCAGCGCCACCGCCGCGTCGCGCAGGGTCTGGCGGTGGAAGCGATTGCTGCTCAGCAGCTCTTCCGGTTCGTCGAGGCCGCCGAACTCGGTGAACTGCGCCGTGAAATGCTGCACCGAGCCGTCGACCACACCGGTGGCATCGGCCAGCGCGAACTCGGTGCGTTTGTCGAGTGCGGCCTGCAGTGCCTTGTCGGCCTGGAAGCGGCCATGGGTCTGCACCACGGCCTCGAAGTCGGCCTTGAGTTCGGGCTGGTCCACCAGCGCGGCATAAAAGCGCCGCCAGACCAGCGCGCGGGCCGGCGCATCGTCTTCCAGCAACTCATAGTTCAGCGGCAGGCCTTGCTGCTGCAACAAGGCCAGCGGCGCGCTGCGCAGCAAGGCGGCAAACCAGCTGTGAAAGGTGCGTACCTGCACCGCGCGGCCGGTTTCGAGAATCCGCTGGTATAAATTTGATAGCTGCTCACGCCCGTCCGGCGGGGGCTGCGGGCCTTTTTGATACGCAAAGCCGCGCATCGCGAGTTCCCGCATCAGCGTGGCATCGTCGGCGTGGGCAAACTGCTCCAGCCAGTCATGCAGGCGCTCGCGCATCTCGCCGGCGGCGCGTTTGGTGAAGGTGATGGCCAGGATCTCCTGCGGCTGCGCGCCGTCCAGCAAGGCCCGCACGATGCGCGAGACCAGCATCCAGGTCTTGCCCGCGCCGGCGCAGGCCTCGACCGCGACACTGCGCCGCGGGTCGCAGGCGATCGCGTAAAAAGCCTCGGCCGACACCGGCTGGCCGTTGTGTTCGTACGCGGCTTTCATGACCAGAAGTCTTTCCGGCACAGGCCTCTGGCGGAGCAGTATTCACAGGCCTTGCCTTCGCCGAGCGCCGGCAGCGGCATGCCGCGCGCCACCCGCGCCATGTCGGTGAGGATGCTGTCGAGCAGTTCATCGCGCAGGGCCACAATGTCCGGCTGTTCGTAGCTGCGTGTGGCCTCCTTCTCGCCGAGGTTCACATAGGCGGCGGCCAGCGTGTCGTCCTCCACCAGACCGGCGTAAAACGCGAGTTGGGTGTCTTCCTGCGGCTGCTTGAGGCGCTCCCGCGTCGTGCCACTGGCCTCTGTCTTGTAGTCCAGCACCAGCGTGCTGCCGTCGGCCAGCCGGTCGATGCGGTCTATGGTGCCGATCAGGGTCAGGTCGCCCAGCGGCGTCTGGCGCTCCACCTCGGCCGCCTGGAACACCGCGCCGGCGGTTTCGTGGTCCGCCAGCCAGGCGAGGTAGCCCTCGCGCACACGCGGCCAGCTCGCGGCGAACGGCAGGAACTCACTTTCGCTCAGGCCCATGTCGCGCGCCGCCTGTTCAGCGGCCTGGTTGATCAGGATTTCACGCGCCGGCAGGTCGGGCGCCGGTTCTGACTGCAGGGACTCATGGAAAATTTTCAGCAGCGTGTGCAGCCAGTTGCCGAAATCGCGCTTGCCGAGTTCGGTGTCCAGTTCGTCGGCTTCCTGCAGGCGCAGCTGGCGCAGCGCAAAAAAACGGTAGGGGCAGCGCCGCAGGTCCTCGTATGCACTGGCCGACAGGCGCTTGACCGGCAGGGCTTGCCCGCTCGGCAGCGGCCGCGGCGTCGGCAACAGCTGCAGCGGGCGCAATACACGCGGGTCGGCGGCCATGGCGATCTGGTTTTGCAAGAGCAACTCCTGCACAAAACCGCTGGGCATCAGGCGCTCGCCGTTGTGGCTTTCGCGCCAGAGCAGGTCCAGGTGGGCAAACTGCAGCGCATGGCGCCAGGCGGCGCGCTGGGCCGCGGCCTCGGCCTCGCGCGAGGGCAGGCCGAGCAGCTCGCGCTGCGGCGGTGTCCAGTTGCCCGACGGCTCGGGCGACACCGGCAGGTGCTGTTCATCGCAACCGGCCAGCACCACCGCCTGCAGGCTGCGGCCCAGCAACTGGCTCAGCGGCAGGATCACCACCTGCTCTTGCGCCGGATGCGCCGGCTTGAAACTTTCCGCCTCGAGCGCCTGATTGACCCAGGCAGTGAAGCCGGCCAGGCTGATGCGCGCATCCGCATCGGCGAATTCGGCCTCGGCGCCGTCGTGCAGGCGCAGCGACTCCAGCACGGCCTGGCCGGCCACATCACGTGCCAGGCCGTCCCACTGGCCGGCCGCCTGCAGCGCCGCACGCAGGTCGCGCAGCCAGGCCGCCAGCGGGCGCGGGCGCTGCAAACCATCACGCAGCAGGTTCAGCCGGGCCGCCAGCGCCCCGGCAGCGGGCAGGGACTCGCCGACAGCGCGCCACTCCCGCACACCGCTGCGGCGCAATTCCTTTTCAGCGGCGGCGACCTCTGCCGCCTCGAAAGCCGGCGCATTCTTGAGCCAGTCCAGCACGGCGTCGGTGCCGGTATTCCAGGTCGCGGCGCGCAACAGGCCCATCAGGGTTGCCGCGGCTCGGGTGGTGGAGAGTTTCCAGCCGGTTTCGTCGCGCAGTGCGATGCCGGCTTCGCCGAGCATGGCGCGCACGCGGCGCGTGAGCTCGCGGTCCTGGGCCACCAGCGCGACCGGGCTGCGGCCCTGGGCCAAGTGCGCCAGCACGCAGGCAGCGGCGCGCTGCGCCTCGGCCTCGAAGTCGGGCGCGGCATGGATAGCCGGCAGATACGCCTGGGCAGGCACATCCAGCGAAATCGAAACGGCCCTGTCACCGAAGTGGGCCGCCAGCGCGCCGGTGACCGGCTCGGTCTGGAAGCCTTGCAGCACCACCAGCAGGTCCACCGCCTCGCCGGCCTGGGGAGAGAACAACACGTCGGACGGATAAGCGGACGTGGCCGCCCAGACCAGCGCCAGCTGGCCCAGCGCCGCCTCGAGCTGCAGCACCGGCGCGTCCAGGCCGGCGCCCAGCAGGGCGCCCAGGCGCGCACCCCAGGCCGGGCGCCTGTCGGGCGGAATCGCCGCCGCCAGCCGGGCCAGCGACGATGCCGCCTCGACCAGGCGCGGGGCCAGCACCTCCTGCTGCGCGGCCAGCCCGGCGCGCGCCAGCAGCGAGGCGGCGGTCAATACGTCGCGTGCGGTGTCCTGGCGCAGGTCGCCGGGGGCCGGCTCGAAACCGCCCAGCCGGGTGGCCCAATTCATGGTGGTTTCAAAACGCGGCAGGAAATGGGTGTCGCCCGCCCCCGCCGACCAGGCGGCCTTGGCCTCGCGCATCAGCTGCGCATAAGGCAGCAGCACCACCGTGCGCGCCGGATGAATGCCGCGTGCCTGGAGCAGGCCGGACAACTGCGCCGTGACCTGCGCCCAGCAGGGCCCGCCGGGCCCGGCAGGCGTGTCCATGCCTTCGCCTATCACGCCCATAGCGGGAACGGGAGGTTTGGTGCGCAACGGGGGGACTTGGTTTCTGCCACAATGCCTGCAACTTTAGCTTCTATCGACACAATTTCCCTGAACCCTCCCCAAAGGACATGCCATGGCCAGCGAACTGATCAAACATACCACCGATGCCACCTTCGAAGCCGATGTGCTGCAGGCTTCCAAGCCGGTGCTGGTGGACTACTGGGCGGAATGGTGCGGCCCCTGCAAGATGATTGCCCCGATTCTT
Source organism: Paenacidovorax caeni (assembly GCA_943370985.1). Lineage (GTDB taxonomy): Bacteria > Pseudomonadota > Gammaproteobacteria > Burkholderiales > Burkholderiaceae_C > Polaromonas > Polaromonas caeni_A. The sequence continues at coordinate 4,173 of CALRTF020000178.1, read as the reverse complement.
GACGAAGTGGCCACCGGTTACGACGGCCGCCTGCAGATCGCCAAGATGAATGTCGACGAAAACCGCGACATCCCCGCCAAGTTCGGCATTCGCGGCATCCCGACCCTGATGCTGTTCAAGGACGGCCAGCTCGCCGCCACCAAGGTCGGCGCCATGAGCAAGGCCCAGCTGACCGCCTTCATCGACCAGCAACTGGCTTGAGCCCCACCTGCCACCACGAAGTCCGGCCCCGCCGCCGGCCTTTGTGTGTGGCACCTCCCCGCCCTCCCCTGCGGACGACCCCCCTCACTTTCCTGTCATAATGATTCTGTTCGCTGACCGGCCGCTGCCGGTTGGTTCGAGTTCCCGGTTTGTGAAGCGCCTCTAGCTTCCTTTCAGACCTCCCCCGTTTTTAAAAATGAACTCCGCGAGGAGTCGACTTCACGCAAGGTTTTCCCATGCACTTAAACGAACTCAAGGCACTGCACGTGTCTGAAGTCCTCAAGCAGGCCGAAGAACTCGAGATCGAAAACGTCGGCCGCATGCGCAAGCAGGAGCTGATGTTCGCCATCATCAAGAAGCGCTCCAAGACAGGTGAAACCATCGTCGCCGACGGCGTGCTGGAAGTGCTGCCCGACGGCTTCGGCTTTCTGCGGGCACCGGACTCGAGCTACACCGCCTCCACCGACGACATCTACATCAGCCCGAGCCAGATCCGCCGCTTCAACCTGCACACCGGCGACATGATCGAAGGCGAAGTGCGCACCCCGAAAGACGGCGAGCGCTACTTTGCACTGAACAAACTCGACAAGGTCAACGACGGCGCGCCGGAAGCGAACAAGCACAAGGTGATGTTCGAGAACCTGACGCCGCTGTTCCCGCGCGAGCAGTTCAAGCTCGAACGCGACATCAAGGGTGAGGAAAACCTGACCAGCCGCATCATCGACATCATCGCCCCCATCGGCAAGGGCCAGCGCGCCCTGCTGGTGGCGCCGCCCAAGTCCGGCAAGACCGTGATGATGCAGAACATCGCCCACGCGATCACCGCCAACTACCCCGAAGTCGTGATGATGGTGCTGCTGGTCGACGAACGGCCTGAAGAGGTGACCGAGATGCAGCGCAGCGTGCGCGGCGAAGTCATCTCCTCCACGTTCGACGAACCCGCGGCCCGCCACGTGCACGTGGCCGAGATGGTGATCGAGCGCGCCAAGCGCCTGGTCGAACTGGGTAAAGACGTGGTCATCCTGCTGGACTCCATCACCCGCCTGGCCCGTGCCTACAACAACGTGCTGCCCTCGTCCGGCAAGGTGCTGACCGGCGGCGTCGATGCCAATGCCCTGCAGCGTCCCAAGCGTTTCTTCGGCGCGGCCCGCAAGATCGAGGAAGGCGGCAGCCTGACCATCATCGGCACGGCGCTGGTCGACACCGGCAGCCGCATGGACGAGGTGATCTTCGAGGAATTCAAGGGTACCGGCAACTGCGAGATCCACCTGGACCGCCGCCTCTACGAAAAACGCGTGTTCCCGGCGATTCACCTGAACCGCAGCGGCACCCGCAAGGAAGAACTGCTGCTGGCCCCGGAAATCCTGCAAAAGTCGCGAATCCTGCGCCAGTTCATGTACAACATGGACGAAATCGAGTCCATGGAGCTGATGCTCAAGAACATGAAGGCCACCAAAAACAACCACGAGTTCTTTGACATGATGCGGCGCGGCGGCTGATCAGGCCCCCGGCTGGTATAAAAACCGGTCAAAACCGCGCTAAGTGCTTGATTTCATGCCATAATAGTGGGCTTCACGGAAAGTGCTCAAAACGGTTTTGAGTGGCTCCCGAAACGAACAAGGAAAGATCATGAAAGAAGGCATTCACCCCAATTACCGCGAAGTTTGTTTCCTGGACATGTCCAACAACTTCAAGTTTGTGACCCGTTCCTGCGCGAACACCAAGGAAATGGTGACCATGGAAGACGGCCGCGAACTGCCGCTGTACAAGCTGGACACCTCCAGCGAGTCGCATCCCTTCTACACCGGCACACAGAAATCCGTGGACAACATGGGTGGCCGCGTCGAGAAGTTCCGCAACCGTTTTGGCAAGACCCCCGCCAAGACCGCCGCTGCCGAGTAAGCTGCGACTTTCTGCAAACTCACACAAAAAGCAGCCTGAATCTCAGGCTGTTTTTTTTTGCCCCAAAATCGGCGATTCTGCCCAGCCTGAGCCTCCGTGAACAAGCCTTCTCCCGCCATCATCGCCCAGTCCGCCGTGCGCCGCCTGCCACGGCTTGCGCTGCTGCTGTTTTGCGTGGCCTATGTCTTGCCTGGCTTCCTGGGCCGCGGTCCCTGGAAAAATGCCGATATTGCGGCCTTTGGCACCATGCGCGAACTCGCGGCCGGCAACACCAGCTGGCTGCATCCGCAACTGCTGGGTCAGGCCGGCGAATTCGAAGCACTGGCGCCCTACTGGCTGGGCGCCCTGGCGATCAAGGCCTTCCCGTTTCTGGACCCGGCGTTTGCGGCCCGCATTCCCTTTGGCCTGCTGCTGGCACTGACCCTGCTGGCCACCTGGTACGCGGTTTATTACCTGGCGCGCAGTCCGCAAGCCCAACCCGTGGCTTTTGCCTTCGGCGGCGAAGCCAGTCCGGTGGACTACGCACGCGCCATCGCGGACGCCGGGCTGCTGGCCCTGATCGCCAGCCTGGGACTGGCCCAGCTCTCGCACGAAACCACGCCGGCCCTGGCCCAGCTCGGCTTCATGGCGCTGGTGTTTTATGCGATGGCGGCCAGTGCCTACCGCAGCGCCTGGAAAATCATCGGACCGGCGCTGGGCCTGGGCGTCGGCCTGGCCGGACTGGCCCTCAGTGGCGCACCCACGGTGGCGGTGCTGCTGGGCGCCGGCAGCACCCTGCTGGCGCTGGGCAGCACCCAGCACACGGCCGCCGAAAAAATTGAAACCCACGCCCGGCGCTGGGTGCTGCTGGCCGGCGCGCTCACCCTGGGCGTGGCCCTGATGTGCTGGGCGCTGGACCTGTGGCGCTGGCGCATCGAAATCCCCGGGCTGGAAGATCCGGCAGACCGCCGCGAATGGCGCAGCCTCGCACGCTTGCTGATCTGGTTCACCTGGCCGGCCTGGCCGCTTGCGGCCTGGACCCTGTGGCGCTGGCGCCGGCAACTGACGAGCCGGCATGTGGCACTTCCGCTGTGGTTCGCCGCTGTCGCCATGGGCGCCACCGTGACCACCACCGCTTCGGACCGCAGCCTGTTGCTGAGCCTGCCGGCGCTGGCGGCCCTGGCCGCCTTCGCCCTGCCCACACTCAAGCGCAGTGTGGCCTCGCTGATCGACTGGTTCACCCTGCTGTTTTTCACCGGCTGCGCGGCCATCATCTGGATCATCTGGATTGCCATGCAGACCGGCATGCCAAAGCAGCCCGCCGCCAACGTGGCCAAGCTGGCGCCCGGGTTCGAACCCAGCTTCTCCTGGCTGGCCTTTCTGGCTGCCGTGCTGGCCACCCTGGCCTGGGCCTGGCTGGTCCGGTGGCGGGCCGGCCGGCAACGCGCCGCGATATGGAAGTCCATGGTGCTGCCTGCGGGCGGAGCCACCCTGTGCTGGCTGCTGCTGATGACGCTGTGGCTGCCGCTGCTCGATTACGCGCGCAGCTACGGCCCCCTGTCACGGCAGGTGGCAGCGCGGGTGGACCCGCAGGCCTGCGTCGAGGTTTTTGGCTTGAACAGCGCCCAGGTGGCGGCCTTGCAATACCATGGGCGGCTGAGCCTGCGCCAGGCCGGCCCCAAAGCCGTCTGCCCCTACCTGGTGGTTGATGCCGACGCGCAGGCCGAGCTGAGCACTACCGTCGACATGCCCGAGTGGGCGTTTCTCGCCACCCTGCGCCGGCCCACCGACAAAAACGAGAATGTCATGCTGTTCAAGCGCGTCAGCCAGCGCTGAACGACACAACCGAGCTCGCCCGGCAACCCGGTGCGCCCATCCGACTCCCCAAGCGCCATGCCAAAACTTACCGTCAGAAACACCACTGTCCACGATATTGATGCCCTGGTACGCCTGCAGCGCGAGGTTTACCCCGGCATCTCTGCCTGGCAACACGACCGGGTGGCGCACCAGATCGAATTGTTCCCCGAGGGCCAGTTCGTCGCCTTCTATGATGACCAGCTCGTCGGCTGCGCCAGTTCGCTGGTGATCCAG
>CALRTF020000177.1:0-8682 GCA_943370985.1 Paenacidovorax caeni | reverse complement strand
GCCGCTCCAGGTCCGGTCGCTGGGCTGGAAGATCCAGGCGCGCTGGCGTTCATCGAGCGTGCTGCAACCGGCGAGGATGGCGATACCGAGGGCCAGGGCCAGGGAGGCGAAGAGGGTCCAGCGTTTCATAGGTTGCATGACTGAGTGGCAATGCCGGCAAAAGTTCGCAATGACACGGATTTTCCAGGGCAAGCATGTTTCCTGCCATGTCTGTCTCGTCAACTATTGAAAAGCTCAGGCGGCGCGCACCCGGCCGCAGCGCCCTGGCTCAGACCACGCCCTGGGCCAGCATCGCGTCGGCCACCTTGACAAAACCCGCCACGTTGGCGCCGTCCACATAACTGATGCTGCCATCGGCCCGGCGTCCATGCTGCACGCAGGCCTCGTGGATGCTCCGCATGATCTGCAGCAGCCGCGCATCGACTTCTTCGCGCGGCCAGGACAGGCGCTCCGCGTTCTGGCTCATCTCCAGCCCCGAGGTCGCCACCCCGCCCGCATTGCTGGCCTTGCCGGGCGCGTAAAGCACGCCAGCGGCCTCGAAGGCCTCGACGGCCTCCAGCGTCGAGGGCATGTTGGCGCCTTCGGCCACGCAGACCAGGCCGTTGTTGATCAGGGTGGCGGCATCGCCGGCGTCGAGTTCGTTCTGGGTGGCGCAGGGCAGGGCCACATCCACCGGCACATGCCAGGGGCGAACGCCCGCCTCGAAACGCGCGCCCACCCGCCTGGCGTAGTCGTCGACCCGGCCGTACAGGTGGTTCTTGACCTCCATCAGCACCGCAAGTTTTTCGGGGGTGAAGCCGTCTTCGTCGATCACGGTGCCGCTGGAATCGGACACGGTGACCACCCTGGCGCCCAGCGCCATGGCTTTTTCCACGCTGTACTGGGCCACATTGCCCGAGCCCGAGACGCTGACGCGCAGGCCGTCGAAAGAGCGGCCGGCCGTCTTGAGCATCTCCTGCGCGAAGTAAACCGTGCCGTAGCCGGTGGCTTCGGGGCGGATCAGCGAGCCGCCGAAAGCCAGGCCCTTGCCGGTGAACACGCAGTCGGCGCGGTTGCTGAGTTTTTTGTACATGCCGGCCATGAAGCCGACCTCGCGGCCGCCGACGCCGATGTCGCCGGCCGGCACGTCGGTGTCCGAGCCGAGGTGGCGGTACAGCTCGCAGATGAAGGCCTGGCAAAACCGCATGACTTCGGCCTGGCTTTTGCCCTTGGGGTCGAAGTCCGAGCCGCCCTTGCCGCCGCCCATGGGTAGCGTGGTCAATGCGTTTTTCAGGGTCTGTTCAAATGCCAGGAACTTCAGCACCGAGAGGTTGACCGAGGGATGGAAACGCAGGCCGCCCTTGTACGGGCCGATGGCCATGCTGTGCTGGATGCGAAAGCCCCGGTTCACCTGGACAGCGCCATGGTCGTCCATCCAGCACACGCGAAAGATCAGGATGCGCTCCGGCTCGACCAGGCGTTCCAGCAGACCCAGCGTGGCGTATTCGGGATGTTTTTCGATATAGGGCCAGAGGCTTTCCATCACCTCGGTCACGGCCTGCAGGAATTCAGGCTGGCCGGGGTTGCGCTGCGCAACCTGCTCCAGAAAACCGTGGGCGCTCTGATGTTTCATTCAAAAATCCTGTTCGGGGGGTGTTGCAAAAAAGTCCCCAGAGCGGGAACCATCACGGTGCATTGACGCACTGTTATGAATCTCTTTGCAGCCGAATGGGAATTGGCAGCGCGTCAGCGCCCGCGCAGGAACAGGCTGTCGAGCTCTTTCACGGTCACCTGGCGCCAGGTCGGCCGGCCGTGGTTGCACTGGTCGGAGCGCTCGGTCGCTTCCATCTGGCGCAGCAGGGCGTTCATCTCGGCCAGGGTCAGCTTGCGGTTGGCGCGCACCGCGCCGTGGCAGGCCATGGTCGAGAGCAGCTCGTTCTGCGCGCGCTGGATCACCGTGCTGGCCTCGTGCTGGGCCAGTTCGGCCAGCACGCTGCGCGCCAGTTCCACCGCATCGCCCAGCGCGAGGCTGGTCGGCACCGCGCGCACCGCCAGGGTGCGCGGTGAAAACGGCGTGATCTCCAGCCCCAGCGCCTTCAGCGTCTGCTCGCTGGCCTCGGCGGTGGCCACTTCCTGCGGCGTGGCCGCGAAGGTGGCGGGGATCAGCAAGGGCTGGCTGCTGATGGACGCGGCCGTGTCGAGCTGGCTTTTCAGGCGCTCATACACAATGCGTTCGTGCGCCGCGTGCATGTCCACAATCACCAGGCCCTGGGTGTTTTCCGCCAGCACATAAATGCCCTGCAGCTGCGCAATCGCGCGGCCCAGCGGCCAGTCGCCGGGGGGAAGGTCCGCGTTGTCTGCTGAAGCGGCTTCAGCGGGGCGAAGGCTTTCCGCCGGTCCAGGTGAAGCAGCAACAAGGCCCGGCGAAGGCCACATGGCCTCGAAGTCGGACACCCGCGCATCCTGCCGGTGCGGCTGGTACGCTCCGAAATTGATAGCTGGTTGTGCCCAGCCGGCGGGGGCTGAAGCCCGATTTGGTTCAAAACTTCCGGGCACGATGCCCTGGGGCGCCGCCAGGGCCGCTGCGGCCGCGCGGGGGGCGGCCAGCGCATTTTCCACCGCATGGCGCACCGCCTGATGCACCTCGCGGCTGTCGCGGAAACGCACCTCGATCTTGGTCGGGTGCACATTGACGTCCACCCGCGCCGGGTCCATGGACACGTACAGCGCATAGACCGGCTGGCGGTGCCCGTGCAACACGTCCTCATAGGCGCTGCGCGCGGCGTGGGTCAGCACCTTGTCGCGCACATAACGCCCGTTGACATAGGCAAACTGCTGGTCGGCACGCGCCCGCGCCGCGTCCGGGATGCCGGCGCGGCCGGTGACATGCAGCGCGCCGGAGCGGTAGTCGACCGCCACGCTCTGCGCCAGCAGTTCGCTGCCCAGCACATCGGCCAGGCGCTGGTCGTGGGCGTTGTGGCCGGTGGTGGCCGCGCTGGCGCGCCACTGTTCGACCAGCTTGCCGTCGTGCCAGATCGCAAAACCGACATCCGGCCGCACCAGCGCGTGGCGGCGCACCGCCTCGATGCAGTGCGCCAGTTCGGTGGCGTCGGTCTTCAGGAATTTGCGGCGCGCCGGCGTGGCGTAAAACAGCTCACGTACCTCGACCGTGGTGCCGCGGTTGCGCGCCACCGGCTTGAGTTCGCCGGAGCGGCCGTCGAGCTGCCAGGCATGGCTGTCGCCCTCGGTGCGCGACAGCAGGCTCATGTCGGCAATCGAATTGATGGCGGCCAGCGCCTCACCGCGAAAACCCATGGTGCCAACGGACTCGAGGTCCTGCAGCGACGAAATCTTGCTGGTCGCGTGGCGCCGGAGCGCGACCGCCAGCTCAGCCTGCGGAATGCCCGATCCGTCGTCCTCGACCGAAATCAGGCGCACACCGCCGGCCTGCAGCCGCACCGTGACCTGCGTGGCGCCGGCGTCCAGCGCGTTGTCCACCAGCTCGCGCACCACCGAGGCCGGGCGCTCGACCACCTCACCGGCCGCGATCTGGCTGATCAGCTCGTCGGGCAGTTCGCGGATGGGGCGGCGAGGGGAGGGGGACAGGAGGGCATTCACCGCGCCATTTTAGGCCGCAGCCCTTTTTGACGGCGCCAGCGCCTTCTGCAAGAATGCGTTTCCAAAACCGCAAGGACGGAGGGCGCGATGGGGGATGTACCTGAGGACATTCGCAGCAACGCGGCAGCCGCCGTGGTGTCGCTGGCGGATCGCGCCGCAGCCAGGGGCCGCTCCGACCAGCCCGACGGTCCTGGCAAACCGGGCTGGGTGGCCGCTGCCGATGGCCGTTACATCCTGCCGCGCAAGCTGCGCGAGGCCCTGGCCTATTACGACATCGCCTTGTCGATTCACCCCGAAGCATTCTGGCGCTACACCCAGGCGCTGCTGCGGGAAGAACTTGGCGACTTCGCCGAGGCCGAGACCGCGTTCCTGGCGCTGGCAGATTCAAGCTACGCGCAGGCCGGTGAGCAGGCGGCCGAGCGCTGCAGGCAGAAGCAGGCCGGAACCTGGGACGAAGACGCTGCCGCTCAGACCTGGCTCAGGGAGCAGGGCATAGAGCCGATCGGCGACGACGACATGGCCGATCTCCTCAAGGAGCTCGAAGGCATGGAAGAAATACTGGCGGCCGGCGGAACCCTGCCTGTCCCGGAAACCGATTCACTTCAAGGAGATGGACCCATGGACAACGACGACCTCGCGCGCCAGGCTGCCACGGACTTCGTGGATCTCCTGCTGGCGCAGGACTACGACAAGGCCCAGGCCATGCTGCATACGAGCATGTCGGACACCGGCGCCGGGGAACTGAAAGAAGCGTTTGAATCGATGTTCGAGGACGAAGACTTCCCCGAAAGCGCCCAGGCCTTCAGCTCCTTCGACAAGTGGCCCGACAGGTGGCCGGAAGACCTGGCCTCGGTCTACGTCACCATCGACAGCGAGGAAGCCGAGGCTGTCACCGTGATCGTTACCCGCGAGGCCGGCAAGCTGAGGATCCGCGAGATCGAATGGGGCAGGGCCTAGGGCGGCGGTTGCGCTGCCGCGCCGCGCTGGGCAGATGGGTTGCATCACGCTCGGTCTCCGGTTCGCTTCCGTCAGTAGTTGCAACTCCCCACTCCCACCCCTAGCCCCTCCCTCGCCCCGCAGGGCGAGAGAGGGGGACCTCATTTGGCCTCGTGTGCTGCGCTCGCGTGCAAACATGACCTTTCGTTGGGAGTCCCGTCCTTGAAGCGCTACGCGCTTCAAGGACTCCGGATTTTGAACCCGGTATTCGTTTTCTTTCGCCCACCCGTCGGGCTGGGCCGAGGAGCGCAGCCGAAAACGGATCAGGACGGGCGATTGTCTGAGCGTGCGAGTGCTAGCCCGGCCCCGTTTTCGGCGAGCACCGCAGGTTGCCCGTAGCGAAGCGGAGGGTCCCAGACCATCGGGTCGCCTTCTCTTTGCTTACTTTCTCTTGGCGAAGCAAGAGAAAGTGAGTCGCCCGCCGGGGCGAGACCCGGCTTGCTGATGCCCTCACAAAGCGCGGGTTTGCGAAGGCCGAACGATTTCGGCATGTCAAAATCAATCCCTATGGACCTCATCGCTTTCCTGATCGATTTCATCCTCCACGTGGACGCCCACCTGGAGGCCTTCACCCGCACTTACGGCATGTGGGTGTACGCCCTGCTGTTCCTGATCGTGTTTGTCGAAACCGGTGTGGTGGTCATGCCTTTCCTGCCCGGCGATTCGCTGCTGTTCATTGTCGGCGCGCTGTGCGGGGCCGGGCTGCTGAGCCTGCCGCTGGCCATGGGTTTGCTGGTGGTCGCGGCGATTCTGGGCGACCAGTGCAACTATTCGATTGGCCGCTACTTCGGGCCCAAGGTGTTCCAGTGGGAACAGTCCAAATTTTTCAACAAGCGGGCTTTTAACCAGGCTCACGACTTTTACGAACGTTACGGCGGCATCACCATCATCATCGCGCGTTTCATGCCTTTTATCCGCACCTTTGCGCCGTTTGTGGCCGGTGTGGCGGAGATGAGCCGCGGCAAGTTCAGCGCCTACAACGTGATTGGCGCGCTGATCTGGGTGGTGGGCCTCACCGGTGCCGGTTACCTGTTCGGCAACCTGCCCTGGGTGCAGGCCAACCTCAGCAAGATCATCTGGGCCATGATCCTGATTCCGGGCCTGATCGTGCTGTACGGCGCCTGGAAGGCCAGCCGCGCTGCCAAGCCGGTAGTTCCCTGACCGGTTTCGCGGCCGGAGTCGGCGTTTGTTGATCCAGGGCAGGGCGGCTGCCTGCGCATGGCGCAAACTGGCGGGAAATACATTTCCGAGCAAGCCACCACCATGACCCCGACAGACATCGATTTTTCCAAGGTGCAAACGCTTCCCGAACTGCTGGCCCTGCGGGTCGCGCGCAGCCCCGGGGCCCAGGCCTACCGGGAATTCGATGCCGGCGCAGGCGCCTGGGTTTGCACCACCTGGGCCCAGGCCGGTGAACGTTTTGGGCACTGGCGCGGCGCGTTGGCCGCCATGCAGTTGCCACCGCATGCCAGCGTGGCCATCCTCTTGCCCAACGGGCTGGATGCGGTCAGCCTGGACCAGGCGGCGCTGGCGCTGGGCCATGTACCGGTGCCGCTGCATGCGCTGGACAACCCCGGCAGCATTGCCTACATCCTGGCCGACTGCGAGGCCGCCATGCTCATGGTCTCCTCGCTGGCGCAATGGCAGGCGATCGCGGCGCTGGGCGTGGCCATGCCGGCGCTCAGGCGTGTGGTGGTGGCCGGGGCGGCGGCTTTGCCTGCCGCGGGCGGCGTGCCGCTGTCGTCGCTGGCCGACTGGCTGGCGGCGGGTGAAGGTCATGCAGGCGACGGACAGGCGCCGTCGGCGGACGATCTCGCCGCCATCGTCTACACCTCGGGCACGACCGGCAAGCCCAAGGGCGTGATGCTCACGCACCGCAATGTGGTGGCCAATGTGCAGGCCATTCTGGCGCGTGTGGTGCCGACGATCGACGATGTGTTCCTGTCGTTTCTGCCGCTGTCCCACACCTTCGAACGGACAGGGGGCTATTACCTGCCGATGGCCACCGGGAGCTGTGTGGCCTACGCGCGATCGGTGCCCCTGCTGGCCGAAGACCTCAAAACCGTGCGTCCCACGGTGCTGGTCTCGGTCCCCCGCATTTATGAACGCGTGTTTGCCAAACTCCAGGAAAGCCTGGCCGGCTCGCCCTTGAAGGCGCGCCTGTTCGGTGCTGCCCAGGCGGTCGGCTGGCGGCGCTTTTGCCGGGACCAGCACCTGTCCCTGGCGCCGGACGAGGGCAGCGCCTGGGCCTGGCTGGACCCGGTGTTCTGGCCGCTGCTGGACCGCCTGGTGGGGCGCACCCTGAGGGCGCAATTCGGCGGGCGCGTGCGCGTGGCCGTCAGCGGCGGCGCGCCGCTGTCCCACGCGGTGGCGCGCTGTTTCCTGGGCCTCGGTGTGCCCTTGCTGCAGGGTTACGGCATGACCGAAACCTCTCCCGTGGTCGCGGCCAACGGCGTGGACGACAACGACCCGGCCACGGTGGGCCGTGCCCTGGCCGGTGTGGAGGTGCGCCTGGGCGAGAACCGGGAACTGCAGGTGCGTGGTCCTTCGGTGATGCGCGCTTACTGGAAGCGGCCCGACGACACGGCCCGGGTGCTCACGCCCGATGGCTGGCTGTCCACCGGCGACCAGGCCGAAATCACGGACGGGCGCATCCGGATCATGGGCCGCATCAAGGAGATCATCGTGACCTCGACCGGCGAGAAAGTGCCGCCGGGCGACCTCGAACTGGCCATCGCCGTGGACCCGCTGTTCTCGCAGGTGTTTGTGGTGGGCGACAACCGGCCCTTCATCGGCTGTGTGGCGGTGCTGAACCCGGCTGAATGGAAGCGGCTGGCCGGCTCGCTCGACGTCGATCCCGATGACGCGGCCAGCCTGCACCTGCCGGCCGTGCACCAGGCGGCCCTGCAACGCATGGCGGCGCAGGCCGCGAGTTTTCCGCGTTATGCGATGCCGCGCACGGTGCTGCTGACGATGGCGCCGTGGACCGTGGAAAACGCCATGATGACCCCGACGCTCAAGCTCAAGCGCAACAACCTGATGAAACGTTTTTCGCAGGAGATCGACGCCATGTACGAGGGCCCGAAACGGCGGGGTGGCGGATCGGCATAAACCCTGCTCGCCACAATTGATAAGTAAGCTTATCATTTGGCGAGATGAACCACAGACCGGAAAACCGTTCGGGAAGGCACCCTCATGATGGCTGATCAAACCCTGTCCCGCTGGATCGACCCCGGCTCGAGCCGCGTGCCCTTCTGGGCCTATACCGATGCGCAGCTGTACCAGCGGGAACTGGAAAAAATCTTCCATGGCCCGCACTGGTGTTATGTCGGCCTGGCGGTCGAGATCCCCAACGGTGGCGACTTCAAGCTCAGCCATGTCGGCGAGCGCCAGGTGGTGATGGTGCGCGACCGCGTGGCGCCCAAAGACCGCGACACTGACCACGGCATCCGTGTCGTGGAAAACCGCTGCGCCCACCGCGGTGTGCGTTTTTGCCAGAACCCGCAGGGCAATACACGCAGTTTTGTCTGTCCCTACCACCAGTGGACCTACAAGCTCAACGGCGACCTGGCCGGCCTGCCCTTCAAGGACGGCGTGAAGGACGGCGAGGGTGTCAACGGCGGCATGCCCCCAGGGTTTGATCTCAAGGACCACGGCCTGACCAAGCTTCGGGTCGCCGTGCTGCACGGCCTGGTGTTTGCCAGCTTCAGCGATGCGGTCGAGCCGCTGGAGGACTATCTGGGCCCGAACGTGATGCCCTGGCTGGACCGCATCTTCAAGGGCCGGCAACTGACCCTGCTGGGCTACAACCGCCAGCGCATTCCGGGCAACTGGAAGCTCATGATGGAAAACATCAAGGACCCCTACCACCCAGGCCTGCTGCACACCTGGTTTGTGACCTTCGGCCTGTGGCGCGCCGACCAGAAAAGCCGCATGGTGATGGACGGCCACGGGCGCCACGCGGTGATGATCTCGCGGCGCAACGAGGGCGGGCAAAACGCCGCAGTGACCGAGGGCGTGACCTCCTTCAAGGCCAACATGGCGCTGCAGGATGACCGCCTGCTCGACGTGGTGCCCGAAGCCTGGTGG
>CALRTF020000176.1:0-8692 GCA_943370985.1 Paenacidovorax caeni | reverse complement strand
CCTGCGAGGACAACACGTCCATGCTTTGCGCGCGGCTGGTGCGCGGCGCGGCTTCCAGCGCAAACGCCGTCAGCTGCGCGGCGGCCAGGCGCTGCAGGCCGGTGGCGTCGAAGGGGTTGAGCATGCCGACCAGCACCGTGCCGGCTTTCGCCAGGCCGATCTCGCTGTCCAGCGGGCAGCGTACCTTGAGCACGATGTCGCAGGCGTAGGCGCCGGCGGCATCGGTGATCTCCGCGCCCGCGGCGACATAGGCCTCATCCGGCACGCTGGCGGCCACGCCGGCACCCGACTGGATGACGACCGTGTGGCCCTGGCCCTTGAGTTTTTTGGCCGTCTCCGGCGTGACGGCGACGCGTGTCTCTCCCGCCGTGATTTCGGCCGGTACCCCGATTCGCATGGGTGTCTCCTCGTTGCGTGTAAGTAGTTCTACGTGAAATTGAAGCTGTCGGCTAGCTTACATGAGTTTCGCGCCGTTTTGGCCGCCGGGTAACGGCGCAGGTACGGGGGAGGGCGCCGCAGCGCAAGGCACCCGGATAATGCGCGCATGAACTCACGATGGAAACCCAGTGTCACCGTTGCCGCCATCATCGAGCGGGGCGGCAAATTCCTGCTGGTGGAGGAACACACGCAGGACGGCCTGCGCCTGAACAACCCGGCCGGCCACCTCGACCCGGGTGAAGGCACGGTGCAGGCCTGTGTCCGCGAAACCCTGGAGGAAACCGCCTTTCACTTCACGCCCGGCGCGCTGGTCGGCATCTACATGTCGCGTTTCGAAAAGGCCCAGCCCGGTCAGGACGCACCGCTGGACATCACCTATATGCGGTTTGCCTTCTGCGGCACCCTGGGCGAGGAGGTGGCGGGGCAGGCACTGGACGAAGGCATTGTGCGCACGCTGTGGCTCAGCCCCGACGAGATCCGCGCCTGCGTGCCGCGGCACCGCAGCCCGCTGCTGCTGACCTGCATGGAAGATTACCTGGCGGGCAAACGTTATCCGCTGGACCTCATGACGGTCGATGCCAGCGTTTACCAGCCAAAGCCCTGACGATGTCCGTTTAATGCCGCCCACCTAAAATCGGCTGATGCAAAAACAACGCATTGTGGTCGGTTTGAGCGGGGGCGTGGACTCTGCGGTCACCGCCTGGCTGCTCAAGCAGCAGGGCCACGAGGTGGTCGGCATCTTCATGAAAAACTGGGAAGACGACGACGACAGCGAGTTCTGCTCGTCCAACATCGACTTCGTGGACGCTGCTGCCGTGGCCGACGTGATCGGTATCGAGATCGAACATGTCAACTTTGCCGCCAACTACAAGGACCGGGTGTTCGCCGAGTTCCTGCGCGAATACCAGGCCGGCCGCACGCCGAATCCCGACATCCTGTGCAATGCCGAGATCAAGTTCAAGGCCTTCCTCGACCATGCGATGCGCCTGGGCGCCGAAAAAATCGCGACCGGTCACTATGCGCGCGTGCGCCTGAACGAGGGCACCGGCCGCCATGAACTGCTCAAGGGCCTGGACCCGGCAAAAGACCAGAGTTATTTCCTGCACCGCCTGAACCAGGCGCAGCTGTCGAAAACCCTGTTCCCGGTCGGCGAACTCAAAAAGACAGAGGTGCGGCGCATCGCCGACGAGATCGGCCTGCCCAACGCGAAGAAAAAGGACTCGACCGGCATCTGTTTCATCGGCGAGCGGCCCTTCCGCGACTTTCTGAACCGCTACATCGCCAAGGCGCCCGGCCCGATCAAAAACGACCAGGGCCGGGTGCTCGGCGAACATGTGGGCCTGAGTTTTTACACCCTGGGCCAGCGCCAGGGCCTGGGCATAGGCGGCGTCAAGGCGCGCGGTGCCGAGCTCAAGGCGCTGCAGGCACAGGGCCAGCGCGGCGCCGGTGAACACGAACCCTGGTTTGTCGCGCGCAAGGACATGGACAGCAACACCCTGTGGGTGGTGCAGGGCCACGACCATCCCTGGCTGCTGTCCACCGAACTGCAGATGCAGGACTGCAGCTGGGTCGCCGGCGCGCCGCCCGAGGCCGGCGCGATGGCGGCCAAAACACGTTATCGCCAGGCCGATGCCGCGTGCGAACTGCTCACGCCAGGCGCCGGTGAGGCAAGCCTGCGGTTTGAGCAGCCGCAGTGGGCAGTCACGCCCGGCCAGTCTGCCGTGTTGTACCAGGGCGAGGTCTGCCTGGGCGGCGGTGTGATCACCGCCAGCAACGTGCAGAACGGCGCCTGAGCCTGCGCCTGCGCGTTCAAGTCAGGGCCCACATCGGCCTTCAGCCCTTGCCGGACAAGCACCGGCAGCTATCAATAGAGTAGCAAGAAGCTCAGGAAATGCGGATTTCGACCACGCTGCGGCCCGGCGCACTGCTGATCAGGACCTGCACGCCAATGGCGGCAGCCCGTTCGCGCATGGCCAGCAGGCCCTTGCGCGGCGCGGCGTCGGCATCGAAGCCGCGGCCGTTGTCGACGATGCGCAGGCAGACGCCGGCGCCGTCCATCTCTGCCTCGATGGCCAGCGTGGTCGCCTGCGAGTGCTGCAGCACGTTGGACAGGGCCTCGAACACCATGAACTGCAGCTGGCGCATGGCGTTGGCATCAATCCGCGCGACCGGCGCCAGCGCGCCGACCACCCACAACAGCTCGATGTCGGAGGCGGCAAAACGCGGCTCCAGCCGATACCGCAGGTTGGCCAGCAGCGAGGTGATGTCGCCGGGCTGCAGGTGCATGGCGTCGATCGACAGCTTGAGCTGGTCCAGCGTGTAACGCAGCGTCTGCAACACATCTTCGGTGCTGGCCTTGCCCGACTGCAGCTGGCGGATCGCGGTGCTCAGGTGCGCGCCCACGCCGTCGTGCATGTCGCGCAGGATGCGGGTGCGCTCACCGACTCGCTCCTGCTCGCGCGCGAGCTGCTCGACTTTCAGGTAACTCTGCCCCAGCTCCTGCTCTTTCTGCGCAATACGCGCCGACAGGTTGGCCATCAAATCGCGCGCCTGCGCGCTGACCTCGCGAAAACGCGAAATGACGATATAGGCCAGCGCCAGCCCGAACAGCAGCGAGCTGTAGCGTATCCAGGTGTTGTCGCCATAGCCCCCGCTGATGCGTATCGCGACCCAGTCGCGCACCCCCATCAGCACGTTGAGGGCGCCGGCCAGCGCCACCAGCAACCAGGCGATGTCGGGCTTGCGGATGGCGCCCCACAGATAAACCGAAGCGTAAACCACGAAGAACACATTGGCGCTGCCCAGCCAGACGGTCAGGTACAGCGGTTGCTGCAGCCGGAAGCTCAATGTGGACGCCACGATGGCGCTGGCAAACAGCGCCGTCAGACCGGCCTTCATCCAGGGCATGGAGCGGTGCCGGTGCCAGCCGGCCACATGGTGGCAGAACAGCGCAATGCAGCAGAACCAGCCGGCAAAGGCTGCCGTCATCACCACGCCCCACAGCGGCCAGGGCAGCGGCGGATGCTCGATGGCGACGTCGCCGACACGCAGTGCCCAGCAGATCTCGGCCAGGCCCGCCATCAGGTAGACCGGATCGCGCCGGTTCGCCAGCAGGTTGGCCGGGTCGGTTTGCGTGACCCACAGCATCAGCGCCACCACGCCCACCAACAGGCTGAAGATGGTGACCCCCATGGAGGCCGACACACGCCAGCGGAAGGCGTCCGAATACGCGGCCCGTGCCTCGTTCTCGGGCCCGACCAGCACCGTGGCGAGGCCGCCGCGGCGGCCGCCATCGGCACCCACGCGGATGCGCAGCACATTGTCGGTCTCCAGCAAGCGCGCCGGAATCGCCACATACTGCGGGCCCTTGGCATAGTCGGCACGGTTGGGGCGCTGGGGATCGCCAAAACGCGCCAGCAGGGTGTCGTTGAGCCAGATCTCTGCGGTGTTGCCGATGCGCTGGAAATACACGCCGTGCGGCTCCTCCGTCAGCGCCGGCAGCTTGAAGGGCAACTCCACCACCATCTCGCCTGGCTGGCCCTTGTGCAGGCGGTCCCAATGGTAGGGCAGCGTCACGGCCTGGTGCGTGGTGCTGCCCCCGACCGTGACCAGCGCCGTGCCCTGCGTCAGCTCCACCACCGCCGCCCGCGCCACGCCCCCCAGCAGCAAGCCGCACAGCAGGAAAAACCAGAAGCCGCGGCGGATCATGGGCGCCGGCTGCCGTTCAATCCGGCGAGGCGGTCGGCGGCTGCAACAGGCCCAGCCGCGTGGCCTCATAAACCGCTTCGGTGCGCGAATGAACCGCCAGCTTGGTGTACAGGTTCTTGATGTGCGACTGCACGGTGTGCACACTCACCGACTGCAGCCGGGAAATTTCTGCATAGGAAAATCCCCGCGCGATCAGCTCCAGCACCTCCTGCTCACGCCCGGACAGCAGGGCGCGCCCGGTGCCGCGCACTTCTGCGGCGGTCGGTACCAGCGCCTGGGGTTCGGGCGCTGCGGCCTCGCGCTCACCGGCCTGCAGCGCGCGGTACTTGGCCAGCACACGGCGCGCAATCATGGGCGAGATCGGCGAGGCGCCGGCCTTCATCTCCAGAATCGTGCTGGCGATATTGTCCGGCGTGTAGTCCTTGTGGATGTACCCGAGCGCGCCGGCCTCGACACTCGACAGCACACTGTCCTCGTCGCCGAACATCGAGATCACCAGGGCTTCGCAGTCGGGCCGAATCTGCCCGGCCAGGCGGATCAGGTCCAGGCCGTTGCCATCGGGCAGGGCCAGGTCGGTCAGCAGGATGTCGATGGCCAGTGAGCGGTCGCCGAGCAGCACCCGGGCTTCCTCAAAGGTGCCCGCGCTACCCACCAGGCACAGCCCGGCGCAGCGCGCCACGCTGTCTGCGAAGAACTCCCGCGTGGGGAGATCGTCTTCAACAATCAACACGCGCCAGACAGGCATGAAGGAGTCTTTGAAAGTGGTGCCACGGTGGCCGATGATAAGTGCAGGCCGCGGGGCAACATGCGTCCGGCTCCGCGCAGCAAGCAGATCAACTGTCGGGGTTTTGCCGGCGCCGCGCCATCCCCTGTTTATGGGACAGGCTTCCCGCCCTTGCCAGACAAGGGAAGGGTGCTCACGTTTCAATAGCAAGCCAGCGGCAGGGCCGGCCTAGAGCGCGGTCTCGATGTAGGTGTAGATGTAGTTGGAGCCGCCATTGACGTTGCCCAGCAGGCGCGAGGAGCCGAAGATGCCGGAACGGTGCGACACGCCGAAGCCGAGGTAGGTGTCTTTCAGCCCGGGCCGGCCGATCAGGTCGCCCAGGCTGAAGTCGATGCTCGGGTCCAGGTAGTTGAGCAGGCGCGAGGTGGAGCGTCCGCGTGCTGCCTGGCTGCTGGACTCGGCATACGGCACACGCTGCGCCAGCGACACGCCGACACCCAGGCCGAGCCGGGTCTTGACACGTTCGCTCCACGGGAAGCCGTAGTAATACGCCTTCATGAAGGCATCGACCTGCAGGCCGTTGGGCGCCAGCCCGCGGTCGTCATGCTGCAGCAGGCCGATGTAGCCGACGATGTCGATCGGCCAGCCGTTGAGCTGCTCGATAAAGGGTTTGCCGACCTGCACGCCCGCGATGCGGGTCGAGTTGACCTTGGCCGTCGAGGCGCAGCGCAGCGTGATGATCCTGGCCAGGTGGCAACCGTCTTCCGTGGACTTGCCGTAAAGCAGCTTGAAGTAGGTCGGCGAGCTGGCTTCCTGCGCCCAGTTCCCCTTGTAAGTGCCGAAGTCATAGGCCGCGCCGAGGAACACGCCGGTCTGCGCCGACCGGCCCACAATCGGGCTGGCCTTGATGCCGCTGTCGAGCACGGTGCGGGTCACGCCGCCCAGCAGGCGCCAGCCTTCGCTCAGCTCATAGGTGGCGTACAGGCCCAGGGTGGTGTTGATGCCGCTGCCGGGCTCGTAGGCCGGCCGCGCCGCGGTGGCTTCGCCCGGTCGCACACCGTAGTAGTAGTTGTTGAGCCGGGCGCTGCGCGCCGCCACCGTCAGGCTGGGCCGCAGCGCCAGCCGGCCGGAGCGCCAGTCATAGGCATAGGACAGGCGCACCTCGCTGCCTTTGGAGAAGCCGGCCGCATCCTGCAGGAATTCGGCCTGCAGCGTGCCCCAGGGCTGGCGGTAGCGGTAAGACACACCGGCGTCCAGGCCGGAGCCGCGTTCCCCCATCCCGGCCAGGCTGGGCGGAATCCGGTCGTCGGCGTAACCTTCAAAGCGCTGGTCCAGAAAAATGTCGACGCGCTGGGCGCCGTCGTCGAGCAGCTTGAGCCCGGCACGGCTGCCGTGCAGGAACACACGTTTGCCTTCATACAGGTACAGCGGCAACAGGTCGTAACGGGTACCGCCGCCGACATAAGGCGACTGTTCGGCGCGCACCGCAAAGCCCAGGCCGGCACTGCCGGGCACGCTGAACAGGTCGCTCAGCGGGTCGGTGTTGGCATGCGCCAGGCCGGCCGCCGCGAGCAGGCCGGCGCCCAGCCAGGTGCTCAGCAAGCCGGATCGCAGGACTGTTTTTTGATTGTGGTTGGCGCGCATGGCAGGCTTCCGGGTTGTCTGCAGGATGGAGGAATTGATCCTAGCCAACAAAGCACCGGCATGGGGCGCGCAGCGCCAGAACACGGCCGGCGCCTACACAGCCTCGCGGTCGCGGGCGACAAAAAGCGTTGTTTAAAAATGCATCTGCCCGGCAGGCGCGGGGCGCAGGCCGGGCAGGCACAGGGACTGCGGGAGGATCAGAACGGGATGTCGTCGTCCATGTCGTCAAAGCCGCTGGCGGCCTTGGTGGGCGCCGGCGGGCGCGGGGCAGCAGCCGCCGGAGGACGCGGCGCAGCCGGCGGACGCGAATAGGAGCGCTCGCCGCCTTCGTCACCGCCATCGTTGCCGCCCGGAGCGCCCATGCCTTCGCGGCTGCCCAGCATCTGCATCTCGCTGGCGATGATGTCGGTGGCGTATTTTTCGACGCCGTCCTTGTCGGTGTACTTGCGGGTCTTCAGGCGGCCCTCGATATAAACCGAACGGCCCTTCTTGAGGTATTCACCGACGATTTCGGCCTGGCGGCCGAAAAAACTGACACGGTGCCACTCGGTCTCCTCGACCATTTCGCCGGCCTTGTTCTTGTACTTGCTGCTGGTGGCCAGCGCGATATTGGCGACGGCGTCGCCGCTGGGCATGTAGCGCACTTCCGGGTCGCGGCCGAGGTTGCCGACGAGGATGACTTTGTTGACTGATGCCATGGTTGCCGCCTCTTGATGTGATGGGATCGGGATTCGAAAAGGCACCACAAGGCGCCGCAAACACGATTGTGCCGCATTCTGCGCTGCGCCATTTCGCATCCGGCAGGACAATGACCAGACGTGACAGATGTCACAATAAATCCGAGCCCATGAACCGCGAACCGAACTTCCTCGAGAACCTGCAAGCCGAATTTTCCAATGGGCGGCGGTGGTTCGACCGGGCGGTTGTGCTGGTCTACGCTGTCGCCGCCGGCCTCTTCGTCGTGGCCTTCACCCTGCTCAGCGAATGGGCCTTCAGCCTGTTCGAACAGGTCCACGACTACAACCGCTGGATTCTTCTGGTCTGGACGCCTGCGCTGACCGCCGGCATCGTCTGGCTGACGCGCCGCCACTTCCCCGGCGCCGGCGGCTCGGGCATCCCGCAGGTCATGGCGGCGCTGGATCCGGCGCTGCCGGAGCACCAGCGAAGCCGTTTTGTGTCGCTGCGCCTGACGCTGGCCAAGATCGGCCTGTCGTCGGCAGGCTTGATGGCCGGCTTGTCCATCGGCCGTGAAGGGCCGTCGGTGCAGGTGGCTGCGGGGGTGATGCAACACGCGCGGCGCTGGTTGCGGCCCGACTCCAGCATGAGCAACCACGCCCTGCTGGTGGCCGGTGGTGCAGCCGGCATCGCAGCAGCCTTCAACGCGCCGCTGGCCGGCGTGGTGTTCGCCATCGAGGAGCTGTCGCGCAAGCTGGAGTCGCGCAACAGCGGCCTGATCATCACCGCCATCGTGCTGGCCGGCCTGATGGGGGTGTCGGCCTTCGGCAATGTGACCTATTTCGGCGTGATCCGTGTGCCGGTTCTGGGCTGGGCCGCACTTTTGCCCGGCATGGCGGTGGCGCTGAGCTGCGGCGTGCTCGGCGGCCTGTTTGCGCGGCTGCTGGCCGCCTCGCTGACCGGTTCGCCCGAACGTTTCAACGAGTGGCGCAGGCGCTACCCGGTGCGTTTCGCCGCAGCCGGCGGCCTGGCGATCGCGGTGATCGGTCTGGCCAGCGACGGCGCCACCTTTGGCGCCGGATCACACGCTGTCAAGCAGATGCTGGCGGGCGAAGCTTCCGTGCCATCCCTGTATGTGCTGCTCAAATTTGTCGCGACCTGGCTGGCCGCCTGGTGCGGCGTGCCGGGTGGAATTTTTGCCCCGGCCCTGTCCATAGGCGCGGGCGTCGGCCACAACATCGCCACCCTGGCCAGTCCGGACATCAGCGCGGCCCTGATTGCCATGGGCATGGCGGCTTTCCTGGCCGCCGTGACACAGGCGCCGCTGACCGCCTTCATCATCGTGATGGAGATGGTCGACGGCCGGGCCATGGTGCTCAGTCTCATGATGGCCGCCATGCTGGCCAGCCTGGTCTCGCGCATGATCAGTCGCCCGCTCTACGCCACGCTGGCCGATTACATGATCGGCCAACTCGCGCCAACCGCATCGGCAGCCGCCCCCCC
>CALRTF020000175.1:0-8723 GCA_943370985.1 Paenacidovorax caeni | reverse complement strand
CAGGCTGCCGATCAGGTAGCTGCGCACGCCGAGCTCGCCCTCGCTGCCGCGGCCCGGCACGGCGCGCAGTGTATCGGGCGGCAGCACCGTCATGCCGCGCTCCTGCGCGGCAGCCACCACCGCGCGCGCCAGCGGGTGTTCGCTGCCGCTTTGCAGGCTGGCGGCAACCGCCAGCTGTGCCGCTTCGTCTGCGTCTGGAGACGCGAGGAAGGCCACCAGCCGCGGCCGCCCGACCGTCAGCGTGCCGGTCTTGTCGAAGGCCACGGTGTCCACCTTGTGGGCCAGCTCCAGCGCCTGCGCATCCTTGATCAGGATGCCGTTTTTTGCTGCGACACCGGTGCCGGCCATGATGGCTGCCGGCGTCGCCAGGCCCAGCGCGCAGGGGCAGGCGATCGCCAGCACCGCCACCGCGTGGATCAGCGCCGCCTCCACGCCGGCCCCCACCCACAGCCAGCCCAGCAGGGTCGCCAGCGCGATCACCAGCACCACCGGCACGAACACGGCCGACACCTGATCGACGAGGCGCTGGATCGGCGCCTTGGCGGCCTGCGCGTCTTCCACCAGGCGGATGATGTGGGCCAGCACACTTTCGCTGCCCACCGCACTGACCTGCAGCACCACACGGCCGTCGCCGTTGATGCTGCCGCCGGTCAGTTTGTCGCCGGGCTGCTTGCTCACCGGCAACGGTTCGCCCGTGAGCATGGATTCGTCCACCTGGGTCTGCCCTTGCTGCAGCAGGCCGTCCATGGGGATGCGTTCACCGGGCCGCACCACCAGACTGTCACCCAGCAGCACCTCGGCCACCGGCAGGTCGGTTTCCTCGCCGCCGGGCTGCAGCACATGGGCCAGCTCAGGCCGCAGCGCATGCAGCGCACGGATCGCCCCCGTGGTCTGGCGCTTGGCGCGCGCCTCCAGCCACTTGCCCAGCAGCACCAGCGTCACCACCACGGCCGAGGCCTCGAAATACAGATGCGGCATGCTGCCGGATTCGGCGGTGAGCCACAGCCACATCGACAGCCCCCAGCCGGCGCTTGTGCCGATGGCCACCAGCAGGTCCATGTTGCCGGTCAGGGCCTTGAGCGCATGCCAGCCCGCCTTGTAAAAACGCGCGCCCAGGATGAACTGCACCGGTGTCGCCAGCACAAACTGCTGCCAGGCCGGCAGCATCCAGTGTTTGCCCAGCAGGTCGCCCAGCATGGGCAGCACCAGCGGCGCCGACAGCAGCAGGCCGATGGCCACCGGCGCAAAGCCGCTCCAGGGCGACAGGTCTTCCGGCAGCGCCTCTGCCGCTGCCCGCGGCTCATAACCGGCGTTGCGCACCGCGCGCCGGATCTGCGCGTCCATCTGAGCCGAGGGCGCGTAAATCACACGCGCCGATTCGGTGGCCAGGTTCACCGTGGCCTCCTGCACGCCGGGCACTTTTTTCAGGGCCTTTTCGACACGCGACACACACGACGCGCAGGTCATGCCGCCGACGCCGAGGTCCAGGGTGGAGGAGGTGGTGGTGGGGGTAGAAGCAGTCATGGAAGGATGATCAAGCTTGCCATCATGGCAAGGTCAAGCCTTGACATTGATCAACCCCACGCGAATCAAGGCTTTGGAGGGGCGCGGCTTGACCTTACCATCAGGGCAGGGTTCAAGCTTCAGGCTTCTTCCACCTGTCATAGAGGACATTCCCATGAACCAGACCTTTAACGTCAAAGGCATGACCTGCGGCCACTGTGAACGCGCCGTGACCCAGGCCGTCAAAACACTGGACCCGCAGGCCGCTGTGCGCATAGACCGCGCGGCCGGCATGGTCGAGGTCGATTCCAGCCGGCCGCGCGAAGCCATTGCCGCGGCGATTGCTGAAGAAGGCTACACCGTCGCCCCATGAGCGGCCCCATGAACATCGGCGAAGCGGCTCGCCAGTCGGGCGTGTCGGCCAAGATGGTGCGCCACTACGAGTCGCTCGGGCTGCTTCCGCAGGTACAGCGCAGCGACAGCGGTTACCGCCAGTACAGCCAGGCCGAGGTGCACACGCTGCGTTTCATCAAACGCGGGCGCGACCTCGGCTTTTCCATGGCCGAAATCGCCGAACTCGTCAGCCTCTGGCAGAACCGGCGCCGCGCCAGCGCCAGCGTGCGGCGCATCGCGCAGAAACACGCCGACGAGCTGACGCAGCGCATCGCCGCCATGCAGGCCATGCAACAGACTCTGGCGCACCTGGTCGATTGCTGCCATGGGGACGAGCGGCCGGAATGTCCGATCCTGGATGACCTGGCGGGTCAAGCGCCGACGTCTTAACTTCATTCTTTGCGTCACGCTGCGGCTGTGGCGCGTGAGGGGGAAGTAGTTTCAACTCCCCACTCCCACCCCTCCCTCGCCCCGCTGGGCGATGGAGGGGGACTTCATCTGGCCGCGTGCGCTGCGCTCGCGTGCAAACATGACGGTCTGTTGGGATTCCCGTCCTTAAAGCGCTGCGCGCTTCAAGGACTCCGGATTTCTGTCCCCGTTCGTTCCCCCGCCCGTCGGGCTGGGCCGAGGAGCGCAGGTCAAAGCGGATCAGGGATCGCGATTGTTTGAGCCGAAGGCGAGTTCGAGCGAGACCCCGCTTTGACCGAGCACCACAGGGTGCCCGTAGCGAAGCGAAGGGACCCAGACCATCGGGTCGCCTTCTCTTTGCTTACTTTCTCTTGGCGAAGCAAGAGAAAGTGAGTCGCCCGCCGGGGCGAGACCCGGCTTGCTGGCATACCAAGCTGTACGGGTTATCCAACATGGATCCCGGATCAAGTCCGGGATGACAAGCGGGGTAAGGGCGAAATCTCCTCACCCCTCCCCGGGGAGCCGCTGGTTCAGCGGTTCAACACCAGCTGCGCAATCACGCCGGTGGCGATGGCGATCAGCGCATAGTCCGCGCCGACCTGAACCCACTGCTGGCCGCGCGCAGGCGCGTGCAGCTGCCGCTGCTGCCAGTCGTTGATGCCGCGCTGGCTGCGGTACTGGGGCGGCAGCCGGTCGCCGCGGTGGTACTGCGGGCCGCGTGTTTCGAAGCGCTTGTTGTGGCGAAAGTCGCGGCGGTCGGCCTGGCGTGAATCGAAGTGGGGGGTGTTGTGCATGTCGCGCTGGGCCGGGCCGCGCTGCTCGAAGCGTGGCGGCTCGGCATGGCGACCGCGCTGGCCGAAATCCTGCGCGAAGGACAGCGAGCCGAAGCTCAGGGCCGCAAGGGCGACGGCGCAAACGGTGGCGGTGGATTTCATGAAGCTACTCCGGTGGTTGAGAGCCTTCATGGTTGGCCTGCAGGGTGTACGCCCTACAACGCCGGAGTTCGCGCCGTGTAAAGAAGGGCTGCCAGGACGCCTTGCAGGCAGCTTCTATTTTCACAAAGCACGCGCTTGCTAAAAATACCGGCATTTGGTATGGTCCCATGCCATGGACAAACCCGCCGTGCCCAAACCTCCTGGCCGCGCCAGACCCGCCGCAGCGGCGCAGGCCGCCGTCCCCGAGAAGCGGCCGCGCGGCCGGCCGCGCAAGACCGTGGCCGAGCGGGACGACGGCAACCGCCGCGTCGAGCTGGTGCATGCGGCAGCACGGCTGTTCCGCCGCAAGGGTTTTGAAGGCACCAGCACACGCGACATCGCCACCGCGGTGGGCATGCACAGCGGCTCGCCGTTTTATCACTTCAAGAGCAAGGGCGCGCTGCTGCACGCGGTGATGGCCGAGGGCATGCGCTCGGCGATTGAACGCCAGACGGCAGCGCTGCAGGCCGCGGCACCGGCCGCGCCGGATGCTGCGGCCCAGTTGCATGTGCTGGTGCGCAATCATTTCGACGTGTTGCTCGGCCCCGGCAGCGACTTCATCCCGGTGATGCTCTACGAGTCGCGCTCGATCACGGCCCGGCAGCGCAGCGTGCTGGCCAGGTTGCAAAGCGACTACGAAGCCGTCTGGGAGCCGGCGCTGCAGGCGCTGCACCGACAGGGCCGCTTGCGCTGCCCGGTCAAGCTGGCGCGCCTGCTGATGTTCGGTGCGCTGAACTGGTCGGTGCAGTGGTTTGATGCCAGAAAAGGTGCCTCGCTCGACGAGCTGGCCGATGCGGCGATGGCGCTGGTCATCGGCGAAGCGCCCCCACCCTCCGCCAGAAAGGCCCGGCCATGACTTACCGTTCCGTCTTCAGCGCCGGCCTGTTTGCCGGCAAGGTGGTGGTGGTCACCGGCGGCGGCTCCGGCATTGGCCGCTGCACCGCACACGAGCTGGCCGCACTCGGCGCGCATTTGGTGCTGATCGGGCGCCAGACCGGCAAATTGCACGACGTGGCCGGCGAGATTGTGGCCGCCGGCGGCCGCGCGAGTTTCCATCCCTGCGACATCCGCCAGGAAGCCGGCGTGCAGGCGACGGTGGCCGCCATCGTGCTCGCGCATGGCCGCATCGACGCGCTGGTCAACAACGCCGGCGGCCAGTACATCGCGCCGCTTGAGAGCATCAGCGCCAAAGGCTGGGACGCAGTGGTCAGCACCAACCTGACCGGCGGCTTTTTGATGGCACGCGAGTGTTACCTGCAGTCCATGGCCGCGCGCGGCGGGGCGATTGTCAACATCGTCGCCGACATCTGGGGCTCGATGCCGTCCATGGGCCACAGCGGCGCGGCGCGGGCCGGCATGGTCAGCTTCACCGAGACGGCGGCGGCCGAGTGGGCACACAGCGGCGTGCGCATCAATGCGGTGGCGCCCGGCTACATCGCGTCCAGCGGCATGGACCACTACCCGCCCGAAGCCGGCGCCATGCTGCGCGAGATGCGCAGCACCGTGCCGCTGGGCCGTTTCGGCACCGAGGCCGAAACCTCGGCAGCGATTGTTTTTCTGCTGAGCCCGGCGGCCAGTTTCATCAGCGGCACCGTGCTGCGGGTGGACGGGGCGCGGCCGCAGGTGCGTCAGGGATGGCCGATGCGCCTGCCCGATGCCCAGGCGCAGCAGCGTGATGCCGTCAAACCCTTTGACGGTTTCCATCTGGCCACCACGCCCAGGGTCTTGCTGCCATGACGGTTTTCCAGTCGGCCTGGAACGCCGAAAGCAGCGTGGCACTGCAGCGCCGCGAGGCCATGCTGGCGCGCCTCGCGGCGCTGCGGGCGCTGGAAGGCCGCGCGGCCCAGGCCTCGGCCAAATCCAGGGCGGTGTTCGACAAACGCGGGCAGTTGCTGCCGCGCGAACGGGTGGCGCTGCTGCTGGACCCGGGCGCGCCGTATCTGCCATTGTGTTCGCTGGCGGGATTCATGCAGGACCGCCAGGATGCAGAACTTTCGGTTCCCGGTGGTGGTGTGGTTGCCGGCATCGGTGTTGTCGAAGGTGTGCGCTGCATGATTGTCGCCAGTGACTCCGGCATCGAGGCCGGCGCCATCCAGGCCATGGGGCTGGAAAAAATCCTGCGGGTGCAGGAGATCGCGCTGCAGAACAAGCTGCCTTTCATCCACCTCGTCGAAAGTGCCGGCGCCAACCTGATGCGTTACCGTGTCGAAGGTTTTGTCCAGGGTGGGGCGCTGTTCCGCAACCTGGCGCGGCTGTCGGCGGCAGGCATTCCGGTCATCACCGTGCAGCATGGTTCGGGCACGGCCGGCGGTGCCTACATGCCGGGCCTGTCCGATGTGGTGATTCTGGTGCGCAAGCGCTCGCGCGCCTTCCTGGCCGGCCCGCCGCTGCTGATGGCTGCGACCGGCGAGGTCGCCACCGAAGAGGAACTGGGCGGCGCCGAGATGCACAGCAGCGTGACCGGCCTCGGCGAACAGCTGGCCGAAGACGACCGCCACGCGCTGGGCCTGGCGCGCCAGGTGGTCGCCCGCACTTCATGGCTAAATCGGCCTCCAGCCCCCGGAGGACGGGGGGCGGCAGCTATGAATTCAGTAGCAAGCACGGTACCGCTCTACCCCGCGGACGAGCTGCTGGGTCTGATGGGGTCCGACCTGCGCCAGCCGGTCGAGATGCACGAGCTCATTGCGCGGCTGGTGGACGGTTCCGACTTTCTGCCCTTCAAGGCCCTGTATGGCGCCGCCACCGTCTGTGTCCAGGCGTCCATAGCCGGCCATGCGGTCGGCATCATCAGCAACAACGGCCCCATCGATGTGGCCGGCGCGAACAAGGCCACCCATTTCATCCAGATGATGTGCCAGCTCGGCCACCCCATCGTCTACCTGCAGAACACCACCGGCTACATGGTCGGCAAGGACAGCGAGCAGGGCGGCATGATCAAACACGGCGCCAAGATGATCCAGGCGGTGACGAATGCCGTGGTGCCGCAAATCACCATCCAGTGCGGCGCGTCGTTTGGCGCGGGCAATTACGGCATGTGCGGGCGGGGCTACGCACCGCGCTTCCTGTTCAGCTGGCCCAACGCCAAAACCGCGGTCATGGGCGGCGAGCAGGCCGCGCGCACCATGCAGATCGTCACCGAAGCGGCCATGGCGCGCAAGGGTATCGCTGTGGACGCCGCGCAGTCTCAGGCCCAGTTCGACAAGATCGTCGCCGTGTTCGAGGCGCAGGCGGATGCTTTCTACACCTCAGGCCTGCTGCTCGACGACGGCGTGATCGATCCGCGCGACACACGCGCCGTGCTGGCGCAGTGCCTGACGATGTGCGCCGAAGCCGAGACGCGGCAGCTCAGGCCCATGCAGTTTGGCGTCGCGCGCATGTGACCCTTTCAGGAGACAACCATGCAGTACACCCACGAACACCTGGAAATCCAGAACACCCTCAAGCGTTTCATAGACGCCGAGATCAACCCGCATGTCGAGGAATGGGAGGCGGCGGAAATTTTCCCGGCGCACGAGGTGTTCAAGAAGCTCGGCAATCTCGGCCTGCTGGGTCTGACCAAACCGGAGGAGTACGGCGGTGCAGGGCTGGACTACACCTATGGCGTGGCCATGGCCGAAGCGCTGGGCCATATCGACTGCGGCGGCGTTCCCATGGCGATTGGCGTGCAAACCGACATGTGCACACCGGCACTCGCGCGTTTCGGCAGCGATGAACTCAAACGCGACTTTCTCGCGCCGGCGATAACGGGCGATACCGTGGGCTGCATCGGCGTCAGCGAACCGGGCGCCGGCAGCGACGTGGCGGCTATCAAAAGCCATGCGCGCAAGGACGGTGGCGACTATGTGATCAGCGGCCAGAAGATGTGGATCACCAACAGCTTGCAGGCCGACTGGATGTGCATGCTGGTCAATACCGGCGAGGGGCCGCAGCACAAGAACAAAAGCCTGGTCATGGTGCCCATGCGCGAGAGCGGCAAGCTGCGTCCCGGCATAGCAGTCGGCAAGAAGATCAAAAAAATCGGCATGAACGCCAGCGACACCGGCCTGATTTACTTCGACGAAGTGCGCGTGCCGCAGCGTTACCTGGTAGGCGCCGAAGGCTCGGGCTTCATGTACCAGATGATGCAGTTCCAGGAAGAGCGGCTCTGGTGCGCGGCCAGCTGCATCCAGTCGCTCAGCAACTGCATCGACTGGACCGTGGAGTGGGCGCATGAGCGCAAGCTGTTCGGCGCCACGCTGGCCGACCAGCAATGGGTGCAGTTCAAGCTGGCCGAGATGAAAACCGAGGTCGAAAGCCTGCGCGCCATGACCTACCGCGCTTGCGAACTCTATGTGCAGGGCCAGGACGTGACCGAGCTGGCCTCCATGGCCAAGCTCAAGGCGGGCAGGCTGAACCGCCTGGTGCCAGACACCTGTCTGCAGTTCTGGGGCGGCATGGGTTTTACCTGGGAGAACAAGGTGGCCCGCATGTTCCGCGACGGCCGGCTGGCGTCCATAGGCGGCGGCGCCGACGAGGTGATGATGGGCATCATCGCCAAATACATGGGCTTGTCGAAAAGCCGCAAGCCCGCGGCCTGATGGGGAGCAGCATGAGCACCCTGCTGCAGATCACCCGCACCGGCGAGGTCGAACACTGGACGCTGAACGACCCGGCCACGCGCAATGCGCTGACCGAGGAGCTGGTGGCGGCCTTGCGCCAGGCCTGCGAAAACGCGGCGGCCGACACCAGCCTGCGTTTTGTGGTGTTGCAGGGCAGTGGCGGTGCTTTTTGCGCCGGCGGCAGTCTGGCCGGGTTTTCCGAAGCGATTGGCCAGTCGCTGCCTGCTGGACAGGACGATCCGCTGCTGGCTGTCAATGCGGGCTTCGGCAAGCTGCTCGAGGCCTTGTGTGCGCTGCCGCAGATGTTGCTGGTCGCGGTCGACGGCCCGGCCATGGGCGGCGGTCTGGGCCTGGTGTGTTGCGCCGACTTTGTGCTCGCGACGCCCACGGCGGTGTTCGCGGCGCCGGAGGTCACGCTGGGCGTGGTGCCGGCGCAGATTGCCGTGTTTGTGCATCGCCGGCTCGGTGACCGTACAGCGCGCCGTCTGCTGCTGTCCGGCGAAAAATTATCCGCAGACCAGGCGCTGTCGTTGGGCCTGGCCGACGAGCTAGCCGCTGATCTGCAGGCGGCGGTGGCATCGCGCATCGCGACCCTGCGCCGCGCTGCCCCCGGCGCCGTGGCCCACACCAAGGCCCTGCTTTGTATGCTGAATCAGCCCTCAGCCCCCGATCTGCCTGTGCAAGCAGCTATCAAATTCGTAGCAAATTTGCGCGACCCGGAGGCCGCTGAAGGCCTGAGTGCATTCGCGGCCAAGCGCAAACCCGGGTGGGCGGCATGAGGCCCATCACCCGCCTGCTGGTTGCCAACCGCGGCGAAATCGCGCGCCGCATCCTGCGCACCGCACAC
>CALRTF020000174.1:0-8762 GCA_943370985.1 Paenacidovorax caeni | reverse complement strand
TGCGCGCCAGCATCTTCGCAACATCGAGTTCCAGGCCCTTGACCGCTATGCCGTGTTCGGCAAAGTGGTGGCTGGCATGGTCGAAATGCTCGGACGACTGCAGCAGCGCCTTGGAGGGAATGCAGCCGACATTGGTGCAGGTGCCGCCCAGTGCGGGACCGCCCTTGGCGTTTTTCCACTCGTCGATACAGGCGACGTTGAAACCCAGTTGTGCGGCGCGGATGGCAGCAATGTAGCCGCCGGGGCCGCCGCCGATGACTATGACGTCGAATTGTTTACTCATTTTTATTCCAGTCAATAAAAGCTATTTTGGATACAAGCGATCGCAGCTGACGAAATTGCATTTCAGCTCGCAGCTGTGGTCCTCGCTCCGTGTGCAAGCCGGGGGGAAAGATTCACTTTTCAAATCCTGAACCAGAACAAAATCATCAGGCTCGCAAACGGTAGCCAACCATTGGGGTTTCACACCAAATGAGTCTTGAGGCATGACATCCACAGCAAACGGGAGATAGCCTCGCAGCACCTTTTCACGAACATAGGAAACCCGACGATTCACAAGACGCTCATCCGCCTTTTCAGAAGCTATGGAGCGGTCCGTAAATAGCATCAGTCTGCTCGCGCGAGTGGATTCTATTTTTCCATTCGCCAGAAAAGTATCTACTCGTCGCTTAGCATCCGCAGTAAGTTTTGTAGTTGCGCCTTCAAAGCTCATGCAAGCCACCAGTGTTATCCATCTCGGCCGCTTATCAGGAGCTGCAGTAGAGAGTGCAAAAGCTTGCTGAAACAAAAACAGTTTTAACAACAACGAAGCGACAAGGAATAATCTAGCGGCCGGAGCCATAGGAAGCGCGCAGCCTAGATGTCAAATAACAGGCGGGCCGGATCTTCCAGCGCTTCCTTCATCGCCACCAGGCCGAGCACGGCTTCGCGGCCGTCGACGATGCGGTGGTCGTAACTCATGGCCAGGTAGTTCATCGGACGTACCACGATCTGGCCGTTCTCGACCACGGCGCGGTCCTTGGTCGCGTGCACGCCGAGGATGGCCGACTGCGGCGGGTTGATGATGGGGGTGGACAACATGGAGCCGAACACGCCGCCATTGGAAATCGAGAAGGTGCCGCCGGTCATCTCCTCGATGCCCAGCTTGCCGTCACGCGCCTTGGCGCCGTACTCGGCGATTTTTTTCTCGATGTCGGCAAAACTCATCTGGTCGGCATTGCGCAGGATGGGCACCACCAGGCCGCGCGGCGAACCGACGGCGATACCGATGTCGAAGTAGCCGTGGTAGACGATGTCGTTGCCGTCCACCGAGGCATTGAGCACCGGGTATTTCTTGAGGGCGTGCACCGCGGCCTTGACGAAAAAGCTCATGAAACCGATCTTGGTGCCGTGTTCTTTCTCGAACTTTTCCTGGAAACGCTTGCGCATTTCCATGACCGGCGCCATGTTGACCTCGTTGAAGGTGGTCAGGATGGCGTTGGTCGATTGCGACTGCAGCAGGCGCTCGGCGATACGCGCGCGCAGGCGGCTCATGGGCACACGCTGCTCGGGGCGGTCACCCAGATCGCTGGCCTTCGCCGGCGCTGCCACTTGAGGCAATGAAGTGGCTGGAGCCCCCGTCGGGATTGGGCTGGCAGCTACTGACTTGGGAGCAGATCCGGAAGCCACCGCACCCAGCACATCGCCCTTGGTGACACGGCCGTCCTTGCCGGTGCCGGCCACGGAGCCGGAAGCCAGCTGGTTGTCGGCCATCAGCTTGGCGGCGGCGGGCATGGCCACGCCGGCCATGCTGCCGCCGCTGGCGGCGGGAGCCGGTGCCGGTGCCGGCGCTGCGGCGGTGGCCGGCGCAGGGGCTGCAGCCGCAGCCGCGGGCGCAGCTGCCGCCACCTTGCCTTCGGTATCGATGCGGGCAATCAGTTGCTCGGCGGTCACGGTGCCGCCATCGGCCACCAGGATTTCGGACAACACGCCGGCCGCCGGCGCCGGCACTTCGAGCACCACCTTGTCGGTTTCGATCTCGATCAGGATTTCATCGATGGCGATGGCATCGCCGACTTTTTTCTTCCACTGCAGCATGGTCGCTTCGGCGACGGACTCGGACAGCTGGGGGACTTTGACTTCTACGGTAGCCATGTAAATTCTTTCGGTATGTGGGAGATGGACCCGGCACGCGCCACGTGGCGCGCGCGGCCGCTTCTTATTTGGTCAGGATGAAGCCCTTGAGCTTGCCGAAGGCGCCGTCCACCAGCGCCTTTTGCTGCTCCTGGTGGAGGTGCGAATACCCGACGGCCGGCGAAGCCGAGGCGGCGCGGCCCGAGTAAGCCAGTTTCTGGCCTTCCGACATGTTCTCGTGGATGTAGTGCTGCACAAAGAACCAGGCGCCCTGGTTTTGTGGCTCGTCCTGGCACCACACCACCTCGCTGAGGTTGGGGTACTTTC
Organism: Paenacidovorax caeni; assembly: GCA_943370985.1. Taxonomy (GTDB): domain Bacteria; phylum Pseudomonadota; class Gammaproteobacteria; order Burkholderiales; family Burkholderiaceae_C; genus Polaromonas; species Polaromonas caeni_A. The sequence continues at coordinate 6,323 of CALRTF020000174.1, read as the reverse complement.
TGAGTTCGCTGGCAAACGCCTTGTGCGGGAAGGGATACAGCTGCTCGACGCGCACAATCGCCACGTCGTCCGCGCCCTTTTCCTCGCGTTTTTTCGCCAGGTCGTAGTAGACCTTGCCGGAGCAGGCGATCACGCGCTTGACCTTGTCGGCCTTGAGCTCGTGGCTGTCCGGGATCACGGTCTGGAAACTGCCCTTGGTGAACTCGCTCAGCGGCGAGGTCGCATCCTTGTTGCGCAGCAGCGACTTGGGCGTCATGATGATCAGCGGCTTGCGCAGGTTGCGCACCATCTGCCGGCGCAGCACGTGGAAGATCTGCGCGGCCGTCGTCGGCTGCACCACCTGCATGTTGGTGTCGGCCGACAACTGCATGAAACGCTCGAGGCGCGCCGAGCTGTGCTCCGGGCCCTGGCCTTCGTAACCGTGCGGCAGCATCAGCGTGATGCCATTGACGCGGCCCCATTTCACTTCACCGGAAGCAATGAACTGGTCGATCACGACCTGCGCCCCGTTGACGAAGTCGCCGAACTGGGCTTCCCAGATCACCAGCGTGTTCGGGTCGTTGGACGCATAACCGTATTCGAAGGCCAGCACGGCCTCCTCGGACAGGATGGAGTCGATCACCACAAACGGCGCCTGGTTGTCGGCCACGTTTTGCAGCGGCACATAGGTGCCGGTGTCGAACTTTTCGCGGTTCTGGTCATGGATCACGGCATGGCGGTGCGTGAAAGTGCCGCGACCGCAGTCCTCGCCCGACAGGCGCACCGGGTAGCCGCTGGCCACCAGCGAGGCAAAGGCCATGTGTTCGCCCATGCCCCAGTCCACCGGGATGTCGCCGCGTCCCATGGCCGCGCGGTCGTCGTACACCTTCTTGACCAGCTGGTGGGCCGTCACCGTGGCGGGAATGGTGCTGACCCGCTCGGCCAGGCGTTTCCATTCGGCCATCGGGATGGCGGTGTCGCCGGCATCGGTCCATTTCTTGCCGAGGTAAGGACTCCAGTCCACCGCGTAATTGCTCTTGAAGTTGGTCACCACCGGGTCGAAGGTGCTCTTGCCGGCGTCCAGCGCGGCGCGCACGGCCTTGACCATGTCGTCACCCAGCGTCTCGCCCATGCCCTGGGCCGACAGCTTGTCGGCGTAGAGCTTGCGCGTGCCGGGGTGCTGGGCAATCTTCTTGTACATCAGCGGCTGGGTCAGCGCCGGCGTGTCCTGCTCGTTGTGGCCGAGCTTGCGGAAACAGATGATGTCGACCACCACATCCTTCTGGAACTCCATGCGGAACTCCAGGGCCCACTGGGTCGCCAGCACCACGGCTTCCGGGTCGTCGCCGTTGACGTGCAACACCGGCGCCTCGATCATCTTGACGACGTCGGTGCAATACAGCGTGGAGCGGCTGTCACGCGGGTCGCTGGTCGTGAAACCGATCTGGTTGTTGATCACGATGTGCACCGTGCCGCCGGTGGAATAACCGCGGGTTTCGGCCAGCGCCAGCGTTTCCATGACGACGCCCTGCCCTGCAAAAGCCGCATCGCCGTGCACCAGCACCGGCAACACCTGCAGGCCCTTGGGGTCGGCGCGGCGGTCCATGCGGGCGCGCACCGAGCCCTCGACCACGGGGTTGACGATTTCGAGGTGGGACGGGTTGAAAGCCAGGCTCAGGTGCACCGGGCCGCCAGGGGTCGTCACATCCGAGCTGAAGCCCTGGTGGTACTTGACGTCTCCGCTGGGCAGGTCTTCCGGCGCGGTGTGGTCAAACTCGGCGAACAGGTTGGCCGGCACCTTGCCCAGCGAATTGACCAGCACGTTGAGGCGGCCGCGGTGGGCCATGCCGATCACGATTTCCTTGATGCCTATGGTTCCGCTGCGCTGGATCAGTTCGTCCATGCTGGCAATGAAACTTTCGCCGCCCTCGAGCGAGAAACGTTTCTGGCCGACGTATTTGGTGTGCAGGAAACGCTCCAGGCCCTCGGCCGCACTCAGGCGGTCCAGGATGTGCAGTTTCTTTTCCTTGCTGAAGTTGGGCTTGCTGCGGATGCTCTCGAGCTTTTGCTGCCACCAGCGCTTTTGCGCCTGGTCGGTCATGTACATGTACTCGGCGCCAATCGTGCCGCAATAGGTTTCGCGCAGCGCATTGAGCAGCTCGCGCAGGCTCATGGTCTCCTTGCCGAAGAAGGTGTTGCTGGTGTTGAACACCGTTTCCTGGTCGGCATCGCTGAAACCGTAAAAAGACGGATCGAGCTCGGGAATGTTGTCGCGTTCGGCGCGCTTGAGCGGGTCCAGGTCGGCCCAGCGGGCGCCCACATTGCGGTAGGCGGCAATCAGCTGCTGGACGGCGGTGCGCTTGCGGCCCATTTCGGAGTCGGCGCCGCTGGCGACGACGACCCGGGTCTGGCCCTGTTTGGCGCGTTCGGCAAAGGCATTGACCACCGGCAGGTGCGGAACGTCTTTGGCATTGCTGCCGTCAACCGCGGGAACGTTTTGCAGGGCGTCGAAATACTCGCGCCAGTTGTCGGGCACGCTGCCGGGGTTGGCGAGGTAGTTTTCGTACATCTCCTCGACATAGGGCGCGTTGCCGCCGAAGAGATAGGTATTGCCTTGATAGGCCGAATAGACGGACGATGCCGCCGGGATTGAACTCATTACGCTGACCTCCGTTTCCCTTGAGGAAACATTAGCTGGCCACAGCAGGATGTGGCTGGTTGATTAACCTTCCGCAACACGGCTTGACCGATTAGCGGATGCGACTGTGGCAAGGAAGGGCCTTCAGAAACACTTCGATTGTGCCACCGAATCCCGAATGACGAAACCCGGGCCACCATGGGGGGACCCGGGTTTTGTCATGACGCCGTCAACCGGCTGTGTGTTGCAGCGCTTCAGGCCAGGCCGGGATTGCCGGCGACGCCGACCAGTGCCGGCACGTTGAGCTGCGGCGGCTTGATGACCTTTTTGGCCTGCAGGTAAGTCTCGACGACCTCCCAGGCCGGTGGTCCGGCGTTTTTGCTGGCCTCGGCCACCGGTGCCCAGCCGGCGACCTTGTAGGTCTTGTCGGCCTCGATCAGCTGGCCCCTCAGGCGCATGTTCTGGATGCGCGAACCCATCTTCGCGCCGGGCTCGCAGGTATAGGTCAGGCCGCCGACCCGCACCATGTCGCCACCCTGCTGGTAATAGGGGTCGGGGTTGAACAGGTTGTCGCCGACGTCTTCCAGAATGGTCTTGATCATGTCGCCGCGGATGTCGGTCAGGGTAGTCCACGGATAGGTGATGGCGGTCTGGTCCATCACGTGTTCGCGCGTGATGGCCTGGCCCGGCAGCAGCGAGGTGCCCCAGCGGAAGCCCGGCGAAAACGCGATCTCGGCGCCGCGCACCTCCATCAGCGCATCGAGGATCAGCTGGTCAAAGCTGCCGTTGAAATTGCCGCGGCGGAACAGCGTGCCTTCAGTGACAGCGAGTTTTTCGGCCAGTTTGGCCTCGTAAGGCGCGCGAATGCCGGCAATCAGCCGGCTCATGGCCGGGTCGGCTGCCAGCAGCTTCGAAAACACCGGCAGCAGGCGGTACTTGAAGCCGACGACTTTTTTGTCCTTGACATCGAGGTCCAGCACCCCAAGAAACTTGCCGTTGCTGCCGGCGTTGGTGACGATGGTCTGGCCGCCCGGGTTTTGAACAATCACCGGCACCGGCACGCCATCGTGCGTGTGGCCGCCCAGGATGGCGTCGATGCCGGTCACACGCGAGGCCAGCTTGAGGTCCACGTCCATGCCGTTGTGGCTCAGCAGCACCACCGCCTGCGCGCCTTTGGCGCGGGCTTCGTTGACGGTGTCCTGCATCTCGCTTTCGCGGATGCCAAAGCTCCAGTTCGGCGTGAGCCAGGCCGGGTTGGCGATCGGCGTGTAGGGAAAGGCCTGGCCGACGATGGCCACGGCCACACCATTCATTTCCCGGATGACATAAGGCTTGAACACCGGATCGCCGAAATCGCTGGTCTTGACGTTTTGCGCGACAAAATCGATTTTTCCGGCGAAATCCTTCTCGACGATGGTCTTGATGCGTTCTTCGCCATAGGTGAAGTCCCAGTGGCCGGTCATCACGTCCACGCCCAGCAGCTTGCAGGCATCGACCATGTCCTGGCCCTGGGTCCACAAGGCGGTGCCGCTGCCCTGCCAGGTGTCGCCGCCGTCGAGCAGCAAGGCGCCGGGCCGGCCGGCCTTGAGCTGTTTGACCAGCGTGGCCAGGTGCGCGAAGCCGCCGACCTTGCCGTATTGCCGCGCGGCGCGCTCGAAGTTCAGGTAAGTAAACGCGTGGGCTTCAGGGGTGTTGGCCTTCAGGTGCGCAGCTTTGAGCAAATGCGCGCCGACCAGGTGCGGCAGCTTGCCCTGCATCGCGCCGACGCCGAGATTGACCGAGGGCTCGCGGAAGTAGACCGGCAACAGCTGCGCATGGCAGTCCGTCATGTGCAGCAAATGCACATTGCCGCTGCGCGGCAGGTTGTAGGCCGCGCCGGCCTGGGCGGCAGCGGCCTCACGGTGCAGCGGAAAGCCGGCCGCCAGACCAGCGGCCATCACACTTGCAAACTCGCGGCGGGACAGATTCATGGCGTTGGACATCCTGCCTGGCGAGCCAGGCATGCGGGTTAATGAACTATCAATTTGATAGCTGCCTGCCCCCGCTGGGCGGGGGCTACAGGCAGATAAGGCACTAAATTCCGGGAACGGTCACTTGTTCACGGGTGATTGCGGGTCCAGCAGCAGTGCCATCACATGGCGCATCTGGGCTTCGTTCAGGATGCCGGCATGGCCAAAACGCGGCATGCCGGAACAGGCGTTGTAGGCCTTGGCATTCCAGAGCTTGCCCCAGGTGTAGTCGACGATGGGTTTGCTCTCCGCTGCGGCTGGATTGCTGACGCCGCGCAGCTTGCCATAGTTGTAGAGGCTGGGGCCGATGGAGCCGAAGGAGAGTTCCTCCTTGCTGATCTGGTGGCAGTTGTAGCAGCTGCCGCCGTTGGCCGAGCCGGGCGCGTCGCTCCAGGTCATGCCGCGGCCGTTCTGGGCGATTTTTTCGCCCTCTTTCCAGTCGCCGATGAACTTGCCGTCCGACGGCATCTTCACGGTTTTGAGGTTGGCTTCCTCGATCGCCTTGGCGAGCTTCTCGTCGAGCGCCGCGCCCTGGGCCTCGGAGCAGGCCTTGTTGGACGCATCCTGGTCCAGCCAGCTGGTTTTGGCGATGCCCTGGTCGCGGAACGAGGACTTCAGCACCTTTTGCGTGGCCTCGGCCACATCCTGCGGCGAGGGGGTGGTGGCACAGCTCGCGAGCAGCACGGTCGCTGCCGCCAGAACGGCTTGTTGACAGATTTTTTTCATCATGCTTCCTGTTCTTTTCAACGCTTGAGTGCCGGCGCGGTCGAAACACCACCCTGGCCGTTGACGCCCATGAAGACGCCGAGCGCAATCGTCACGTCGGACGCGTAACCCGGGAAGGGAAAGCGCTGCTGGCGATAACAGTCGTTGAGCCGGCGCTGCATGCTCCAGAGGTCGCCGCTGGAAACCCGGTAAGCCGGCCAGGCGCCGAAACCGTCGCCCGCGCCGGGGTTTTTGGTCAGGTTGGGCAGGTCCTGCAGTCGCACACGTTTGTTGTCCTCACCATGGCAGGACGCGCAGGAAAAGTCGTAGGGTCCGCCGCGCTGGTAGAACACCTGCTTGCCCACCGCATACATCAGCTTTTCCTGGGTGTGCGCTTGCGGCAGGTTGAACTTCATGCCGCGTGACTCGCCCGAGATGTAGGCCACCAGCGATTCGATGTTTTTCTGTTCGTCACGGCCGAACGGCGTTTTGGCAATGGTCTCGGCGCTGAAGCCCTGCAGGGTTTCCATGCAGGTCAGCAGGCGTGATTCCAGGTCCTGCACCCGTGCCGTGTCCGCAAAATAACGCGGCAATTCGACAAAAGCGCCTTTGACGACACCGGGGCCCTTGCCGAGGTTGCACTGCGCCAGGCTGGCATTTTTCGGTCCGCGCGCCTGTTTCCACAGGGCTTCGCCCTTGGCCTCATACAGCTCGGCCGGGTTGCCGTCGGCCAGCATGGCGCGGTATTCGGCAATGCCTTCGGCCGTGGTTTTTTGTGCGGCCGCCAGCATGGGCAGCAGGCCCAGCGCCGCCAGGCCCAACAGTTTCCATTTCATCGCTTGCTCCTCATGTTGTTATGTACCCCGCCGCCATGGGCTCAGGAGATGACGGCTTCGTCGGTGCGCTTGTCACCCTTGTTGTCGGTCCAGTTGACGATGACTTTTTCACCGGCCTTGCCGCCCTTGAAGGCGAACTGCATGAACGGGTTTTTC
>CALRTF020000173.1:0-8767 GCA_943370985.1 Paenacidovorax caeni | reverse complement strand
CCAGCACCGGCGCATCCTTCAAGCCAGGGGAAAGCAGCAACTGACCGTGCTTGTCGGCACCCAAACGCTTGCTCATCGATGGACCTCCGGCGTGGAAGGAAAAAATGTTGCGTCCCCTGACGCAGGCGATACCCAACCATAACGCAGCTTGTCGCATCATGGAAGACACCGGCCAAATTCCCCCGTGTGGATTGCGCCACAAAACCCGCCACAATTGATGCTCCGCCAAAAATGCCGTGACAGCCCCACCCGCCAGGAGCACCATGCTTGGATTCGCCGATATTGAAGCCGCCGCCCTCAGGTTGCAGGGCCAGTTGCTCCATACCCCTTGTGTCGCGTCGAAAACCCTGTCGCAGATCACCGGTGCAGACGTATTTCTCAAGTTCGAGAACCTCCAGTACACCGCCTCCTTCAAGGAGCGCGGCGCCTGCAACAAGCTGGTGCAGCTGACGGCCGACGAACAGCGCCGCGGCGTGATTGCCATGAGCGCCGGCAACCATGCCCAGGGTGTGGCCTATCACGCGCAGCGCCTCGGCCTGCGGGCGGTGATCGTGATGCCGCGCTTCACGCCCGGCGTCAAAATAGACCGGACCCGCGGCTTCGGCGCGGAGGTGGTGCTGCACGGCGACACGCTGGAAGAGTCCCGCAGCCACGCCGTGGAGCTGGCGCAGCGCGAAGGTCTGGTGTTTGTCCACCCCTATGACGATGAAGCCATTGTTGCCGGCCAGGGGACGGTGGGCCTGGAAATGCTGCAGGCCGTGCCCGAGCTCGATACCCTGGTGGTGGCGGTGGGCGGCGGCGGCCTGATCGCAGGCATGGCAACAGCAGCCAGGGCGATGAAGCCCGGCATCGAGATCATCGGCGTGCAGACCTCGCGCTTCCCCGCCATGGTCAACGCCATCAAGGGCACACAGCACCCGCAAGGCAGCAGCACCATCGCCGAAGGCATCGCCGTCGGCACGCCGGGACTGATTCCGCAGGCCATCATTGCGCAGCGGGTGGACGACCTGGTGCTGGTGGACGAAGGCGACATCGAACAGGCGATGGTGATGCTGCTGGAGATCGAAAAAACCCTGGTCGAGGGCGCCGGCGCCGCCGGCCTGGCTGCGTTGCTCAAGTACCCGGAACGCTTCCGCGGCAAAAAGGTCGGCCTGGTGCTGTGCGGCGGCAACATTGATCCGCTGCTGCTGGCGGCCATCATCGAACGCGGCATGGTGCGCGCCGGCCGGCTCGCGCGCATACGCGTCAGCGCACGCGATGTGCCGGGCTCGCTCGCAAAGATCACCGCTACCGTGGCCGGCGCGGGTGCCAACATCGACGAGGTGCACCACCAGCGGGCTTTCACCATGTTGTCGGCGCAGAATGTGGACATCGAACTGGTGATCCAGACACGCGGACGCGAGCACATCGCCCAGGTGCTGGACGTCTTGCAAACAGCCGGTTTTGAAGCCGCCGAACAGACATGAACACTGAAACATTGCAGGCCGCCCTGCCCGACTATTTTGCGCCCTGGGTGCAGGCCCTGGGTCTCCAGGTGGAGGCTGCGGGTGGACAGGGCGTGACCCTGCGCCTGCCGCAAAACCCGGCGCTGTCGCGTGTCGGTGACATGTTGTGCGGCCAGGCCATGATGGCCGCCGCCGACACGGCCATGGTGCTGGCGCTGATCAATCATTTCGGCGAATTCCGTCCCTGCACCACGGTGCAGATGAGCAGCAGTTTTCTCAAACCGCTGGCCAAGCAGGACGCCCTGATCGAGGCCCGCGTGATACGCGCCGGCAAGTCACTGGCTTTCGGCGAGATCGACATCCGCGGCGCCGACGACGGCAAAAGCGTCAGCCGCGCCACCACGACCTACGCGCTGCTCTAGGCGTCTGGGCGCTACTTGAGGTGTTTGCTCATTTTGGCGGCGAACAGCTGCGTGATGCTGACGCTGCGGCGGCCGGGCAGCAACTCGAAACCTTCACCGGCGATGATGCGGCCCGGGGTCAGCACCGACAGGTAGAAACCGCAGAATCCGCTGTGCGCCATCATTTTCGACGCCCGCGCAAAGCCCATGGCGGCGTTGAACTTGTAGCAGGGTTCGCGTGGAATGCGCACCTGAAGCGCGCAGTCCGGAAACTTCAGCACATCACCGGCCCATAACTCGCTTTCGAGCAGGCCTTGCAGGGTCAGGTTTTCGCCCAGGCTGCCGTGCGGCAGGCTGTCATCGATGAGGCCCACGCCGCGTTCGCGCCGCGCCGCCTGCCAGAAGGGATAGTGCTCCGCAGGATAGGCATACACGGCCTTTTCCAGACCACCGTGGATGGACAGGTCGGCCTGCTCGTCTCCGCTCAGACCCATGGGCAGGACCGGTACCGGCCCGGCCACCGACCGCTTGACCATGCCGGTCAGCACCCTGCGGCCACCCATGGGGATGCGCCGGGCAGCGCCCACCTGAACCGACAGCAGGCGGCGCGCAGCGGCCTGATGGAGGCCAGGCGCGGGGCCGGCCGCTAGTTCCATCCGATCACTTCAAAGCCGCGCTCGGACAGGCAGCGCTGCACAAATTGGCGGTAGGTGCTGCTGGGCCGGTCCCCCCGGAACGCGCCCTGAACCGCGCCGGCAGAACCACCCACGGCCGCGCCGGCTGCGCCCGCGCGCACCGCACCCTCGCCGCCCCGGCCGGTGATCAGGGCACCAACCGCCGAGGCGACCGCGCCGGTGGCCGCACCGACGCCGGCGCCGCGCGCGACGGCATTGTTTTTCTCCTCGGGTGTCAGCCCGGCCGAAACCGCCCGGGCCATACAGGCGTCGGCTTCGGCGCGGGCCTGGGCGTCGCCGACACGGTTCAGGGTCGCATTGGGGTACAGCACGGGTCGGGCCGAGGGACTCTGGGGGCCAGTGGCAGCGCAACCGGCCAGGCCCGTCAGCAGCAGGACAACAAGGCAGGCACGTCCTGCAGGGGCAAAGCGATACATAACGGGCTCCAGAACAACGGTGGCAGCAGGGTGCAAGGGCAGGTTCAGGCCGCAGCCCCACAAGTACATGTTAGCGGCCCACCCGGACCGGGTGGCATTTGAAAAGGTAAAATGACGGCGTCGTCCCGTTTTCAGGAATTTTCACCATGTCCAGCCCAGAACAATCCACCAACGCTGCTCACAGCAGCCCGACCCATGCCCAGGAACAGGACGCCGTGGAAGCCATCGTGCCGCTGATGCCCGTGGTGTTGCCCGTCGCCGGCGCCGTGTTGATGTTTTTGCTGGCTTTTATCGCCATCTACATGGCCTGATTCACGCCCACCGCGCCGCTTCAGGCCACAGCGCCTGCAGAAGCGGCGCCGCCGGCCGGCGCTCCGTCGGGCGAACGGCTGACCATCAGCATTCCCACGATGAATGCAATCAGGTGGCCTTCGGGAAAAGTCCTGAAGTGGCCGCTGAACAGGCTGGTGACACACCACGCCAGCAGGCACCCTGCTGCCATTTTTCCGTAAATGCTGCCGCTCCTGAGGCAATACCTCAGGATCATGCCCATCATGAACAGGAAGGCCAGCAATCCGATCAGGCCGTTTTCTGTCGCGATGAAGAGGTACTGGTTGTGCGGGTCGTCAAACGGGATGGCACGCCAGCCCGTGTATTTTTCTGCCGCAATGGCACTGAAGCTCTGTTTGAAACTGCCTGTACCCACTCCCATCAGTGGCCTTTCGCGAATCATGCCCAGCGCAGTCTGGGCCATCAGCATCCTTCGTCCCAGCGAGGTTTCTTCCGACACCGTGGAAAAATTCTGCGCTTCCCTCAGCCCGGTTGTCACCCGGTCGTGAACCGAGGTAGACAGATTGAAGGCGAGAAGCCCCATCACCAGCGCGGCCAGGGCTCCGAGGAAAACGCCCTTGAAGCCCCGCCAGACGGCAAAGCACCAGACCACCAGAACCAGGAAAACCACATAGCCGCTTCGGCCCGGCGTCACCAGGGCGATATTGGCCACAAACAGGAGGGCCAGCGCCGAGAAGCCGACTCGCCAGCCCCGGTTTGTCCCCTGAGCAGCCAGCCACAGGGCCACAAAGGTCGCGAGGGCAAAGGCCATGCTCTGGGTCGCATAGGACCTGAACACATTGTCCGGCGTCAGCGGCGCCCCCGATCTCACGATCAGCTTGAGCACCTCCCCCGAGGCGACGGTCTGCTGGGCCACCAGTGTCTTCAGCCCAAAAGACACCAGCAAGCCCACCGCACAAGTGGCCAAAAAGGCGATCAGAAACCGGCGCTTGGGCCCTTCGTCGGAAAAGACCAGGGCCAGCGGCAGGATGTACACAATCTTCCGCTCGGAGAAGATGCTGTTCCAGCCGGACGACAGCGGCGCTTGCGTGTAACTCAGGCCGACCACCTGCCAGCCGATGTAGATGGCGATGGCGATCGCCACGCCCACCGGGAAGTTCCGGGTGTCGAGATGGCGGCGCTGGCTCGAGAGGCAGACCCAGATGAACAGCAGCAGGAAAAGCAGGAAACCGAAATTCGCCAGCGCGGTGGAGAACAGGTTGGCACACACGGCAAATATCGCCGTGTTCTGGGTCCAGGTGATCAGGGCTGGCGGCGACTGGGGAGGAAGATGAGGATGGGACAGGGCAGTCATCGTTGAATGGTTCCGGGTTGTGCGGCGTCTGGCCTATTCGTGACGGCGGCGGCGCCAGAATTTTTTCCAGCGGAACTGGAGCGCCTGAAACCACAGCGGGTGCGACTTGTCCAGCGCCGATGAAAATTTCCCGTTGTGGCTGCCCTGCTCGACCACCGGCGGCTCCAGCCAGAACATCGGGGTGGCCAGCGTCCGGTCAATGTGTTCAAAGGTGTGGTCGATCGGCAGCGTGATGCCGTTGGCCTCTATCCAGTCCAGCCGCCGCTGGACAGTGGCCAGCGAGACGATGTAGGAGTCCGCGAACTTGCCCTGGTTGCGCGGATACAGCCATTGCCCGGCGCGGATCTGCTCATGCGGCACGTAGTAATGGCCGCCGCAGCCCAGAAAGGTCACGTGCGGATCGCCCAAGGCCAGTTCCTCCTTCATCAAGCCGTTCAGGGCCGGCCAGAATTGCGCGGAAAAAATGACGTCGTCTTCCAGGATCAGGGCCCGCGACAGGCCGCGTTCCGCAATCAGCCGGTGCGCCTGCCAGTGTTTGAGTGCGCAGGATTGCTGCGCGGGCGACAGCTTGTCGCCGCGGAACAGCCGCTGCCGCAGGTCCTGCGGAATGGCCGGGATGTCGAAGTCGAGCACAAACTCGTAGGGCAGGCCCAGACCGGCCATCTGGGCTTCGATGAAGCGTCGCCGCTCGACGAAGCTGGTGGCATGGATCACAAAAATCGCATCCAGCCCGGCGGGCAGGGCCTGCGGGGCTGCCGGTGCGGCGCTGGAGGACAGGGGCATGGAGGCTGGGCGGAAACGTGCGGTACCGGAACGGCGGCAGATCCCCGGATTCTAGGCGACCCCGCTGCCGGCTCCCATTTCCACCATCCCGGTCAGGACTGCCGCGACCGCAGCGGAAGCAATGCATAACCTCATGCAGGTTTTGCATATGTTTTGGCTGTACCCGCAAGGTAACTTCCGCTGATGTTCTTAAAATGAATTTTCCGGGCGGCACGTGGAGTGCCGGAAAAAGCCTTTCCAAGGGGGGTTTTAGAACAGGATGAGCGCCATTCCGACAGGCGCCCCGATGCGGCAGCCGCGGCTGATCCGTCCGCGGCGTTTGTCGAAATCTCGCTTTTTAACTTTGGAGCTCCCGATGAACCACCCCGCGATGCAAGGGCTGAACCTGAACACGCCCAGTTACGTCAAACACGCCCGGCTGATTGCCTGGGTGGCCGACATGGCCGCCCTGTGCAAACCCGACCAGATCTACTGGTGCGACGGCAGCGATGCCGAGTACCAGCGCCTTTGCCAGCAGCTGGTTGACGCCGGCACCTTCAAAAAGCTCAACGAAGCCAGGCGCCCGAACAGCTTCCTGGCCAACTCCGATCCCAGCGACGTGGCCCGCGTGGAAGACCGCACCTTCATCTGCTCCGCGAAAAAGGAAGACGCCGGTCCCACCAACAACTGGATGGCCCCGGCCGATATGCGCGCCACGCTGCAGCCCCTGTTCGACGGCTGCATGAAGGGCCGCACCATGTATGTGGTGCCGTTTTCCATGGGCCCGCTGGGCTCGCCGATCGCCCACATCGGCATCGAGTTGTCCGACAGCGCGTATGTCGGCGTCAACATGAAGATCATGACGCGCATGGGCAAGGCCGTGTTTGACGTGCTCGGCGACGACGGCGAGTTCGTCCCTTGCGTTCACACCGTGGGGGCACCGCTGGCCGAAGGCCAGAAGGACGTCAGCTGGCCCTGCAACAAGACCAAGTACATCGTGCACTACCCCGAGACGCGCGAGATCTGGTCCTACGGTTCCGGTTATGGCGGCAACGCGCTGCTGGGCAAGAAGTGTTTCGCGCTGCGTATCGCGTCGAACATGGGCCGCGATGAAGGCTGGCTTGCCGAACACATGCTGATCCTCGGCGTGACCTCTCCCGAGGGGAAAAAATACCATGTGGCCGCGGCCTTCCCGTCGGCCTGCGGCAAGACCAATTTCTCGATGCTGGTACCACCCGCCGGCTTCGAGGGCTGGAAGGTGACCACCATCGGCGACGACATCGCCTGGATCAAACCCGGCAAGGACGGACGCCTTTATGCCATCAATCCGGAAGCCGGCTATTTCGGCGTGGCGCCGGGCACCAACATGCTGACCAACCCGAACTGCCTGCGCAGCCTGGACCACGACGTGATCTTCACCAATGTCGGCCTGACCGACGACGGCGACGTCTGGTGGGAAGGCATGGAGCAGGACACCCCGGGCAAGGCGCTGCCGGCCCACCTGATCGACTGGCAGGGCAAGGACTGGACACCGCAGATCGCGAAGGAAACCGGCGCCAAGGCGGCGCATCCGAATTCGCGCTTCACCGTCGCCGCCACCAACAACCCGGCGCTCGATCCGGCCTGGGACGACCCGGCCGGCGTGCCCATCGACGCCTTCATTTTTGGTGGCCGCCGTTCCAACACCGTGCCGCTGGTGACCGAAGGCCGCAACTGGGTCGAGGGTGTGTATGCCGCCGCCACCATGGGTTCTGAAACCACTGCGGCCATCACCGGCCAGGTCGGTGTGGTGCGGCGCGATCCGTTTGCCATGATTGCCTTTGCCGGCTACAACATGTCCGATTACTTCCAGCACTGGCTCAACGTCGGCAGCAAGCTCGAGGCCTCCGGCGCGAAGCTGCCGAAAATCTTCACCGCCAACTGGTTTCGCAAGGGCGAGGACGGCAAATTCGTCTGGCCCGGCTACGGCGAGAACATGCGCGTGCTCAAGTGGATGATTGACCGCATCGAAGGCAAGGGCCAGGGCGTGGACCACTTCACCGGTATCAGCCCGCGTTACGAAGACATCAACTGGACCGGCCTCGACTTCAGCGCCGAGCAGTTCAAGTCCGTCACCAGCATGGACAAGTCGGCCTGGCTCAAGGAACTGGAACTACACGCCGACCTGTTCAAGCAACTCGAACATCACCTGCCGAAAGAGCTGGAGGAGACCAAGGCTGCGATCGAGCAGCGCCTGGCGGCCTGACCGGCCTCGGCGCTTTTGTCGCAGCCGGAGCCCGGCGCAAGACCTGCGCTTGCGGCTCCCGTGTCCCGGCCATCGCCGGAACACAAAAAAAGCCACCGATCGGGTGGCTTTTTTTTGCCCGCCGCAGCGGGCTCAGACCCCGCTCAAACGTAGTAGCGATGGTAGGCGCGCAACTCGGGACCGCCGAGGCGGATGGCGCGCGGGGTCAGGCCGGCCGCCGGGGCATCCACCGCGGGCGCTGCGGCAACGGCAGCAGGTGCTTCGTCAGCAACGGCCTCCTGGCGGGCCATCGCGACACGCAGGTCAGACATCACGCGGGGATCGGTTTTCGCGGCTTCCCACATGCGGATGTCGGCGCGGGCCTCGGCCAGGGTCTGCGACCAGGCGTCCATCGCGGCAACCGTGCGGGCGGCCAGGTTGCGGGCCGTTCCGGCAAACAGCGCGAGACCGGCAAAGGCCACGGCCCACAAGGCCATCCAGATCACCAGCAGGTGGCCTTCGGCGACGCTGTCCGTCACCTGGTAGGCCACCACCATGATAGACGCCACGATGGCGGAGAGCAGCAAGGCAGCCAGACCACGCGTTCCGGAGAATCCATGACGCAGCTGGCTGGCAGCGTGGATTGCCGACTCAACCCGGGCGGCGCCGGTGTGCTCTTTGGAGTACTTGGTGTTGATGAAGCTGGTCATGATGGTTCCCCTTGATGAGTGCCACCACCGGTATTGGTTTGGGCACAGACGAATATTAGGGTTATCACTGATGTTACTCAACTTTATCTTTATGATGTTGATCATTCATAACAGTGATAATTAGACTTGCCACGGGAAAACCCATGAACCAGCCCAATTTCCGCACCCTGGACCTGAACCTGTTGCGCGTTTTTGACGAAGTGATGGCCGAGCGCAGCCTGACCCGGGCCGCCCGCAACCTGTCGCTGACCCAGCCGGCCGTCAGCAATGCCCTGCGCCGCCTGCGCGAGACGCTGGGCGACGAGCTGGTGCAGCGCAGCGGCCACGGCATGGCGCCGACGCCGCGCGCGCTGGCGATCTGGCCGGCGGTGCGCGACTCGCTGCAGCAGCTGCAGGAATCGCTGGCACCCGCCGAATTCGAGCCGGCCACCGCCAACACCACCTTTGTGGTGGCGATGGCCGATGCCAC
>CALRTF020000172.1:0-8819 GCA_943370985.1 Paenacidovorax caeni | reverse complement strand
CCTCGTCGGCGGCGGACCAGGGAAACAGGCTGCTGATTTTTTGCACCGGCAACAATTTTTCCAGGCGCTGCGCAAAGGCAACGGCAATGGCCCAGTCATGGCGGGTTTCGCCGGGCGCGGCCACGGCCGGGCGCACCCGGCTGATGCGGCGCTCGCTGTTGGTCACGGTGCCGGTCTTTTCGCCCCAGGTGGTGGCCGGCAGCAGCAGGTCGGCATAGTCGCAGGTGGCCGGCGTGGCAAAAGCTTCCTGCACCACCACGAACTCGGCGCGCTGCAGCGCGCGGCGCACGGTGGCCTGGTCCGGCATGGACTGGGCGGGGTTGGTGCAGGCAATCCACAGCGCCTTGATCTCGCCGTCGGCGGCAGCCTGGAACATCTCGACCGCGGTCTTGCCGGGCTTCTCGGGCACCGAAGGAATGCCCCAGAGCGCGGCGACCTCGGCGCGGTGTTGCGGATTCGCAAGGTCGCGGTGCGCGCTCAGCAGATTCGCCAGACCGCCGACCTCGCGGCCGCCCATGGCATTGGGCTGGCCGGTCAGCGAAAACGGCCCGGCGCCGGGTTTGCCGATTTGCGCGGTGGCCAGGTGCAGGTTGATCAGCGCCGCGTTTTTCGCGGTGCCGCTGCTCGACTGGTTCAGGCCCTGGCAATAGAGGCTCAGGGTCGCCGCCGAGGTCGCGAACATCTTTGCGGCGCTGAACAAATCGTCCTTGCTGATGCCGCAGGTCTGCGACACCAGGTCGGGCGTGTAGTCGCGCACCGTGGTTTTCAGCGCTTCGAAGCCGCCGGTGTGTGCCGCGATATAAGCCGGCTGGGTCCAGCCTTCCCACAACATGATGTGCAGCATGCCGTTGAACAGCGCCACATCGGTGCCGGGCTGGACCGGCAGGTAAAGGTCGGCGATGCCGGCGGTGTCGGTGCGGCGCGGGTCGCAGAAGATGATCTTCATCGCCGGATTGGCGGCCTTGGCGTCTTCAATACGCCGAAACAAAATGGGATGGGCGTAAGCCGTGTTGCTGCCGACGATGAAGAGGCACTGCGCATGATTCACATCGTCGTAACAGCTGGGCGGTGCGTCGGCGCCCAGGGTCTGCTTGTAGCCTGCCACCGCGCTGCTCATGCACAGGCGCGAGTTGGTGTCGACATTGTTGGTGCCTATCAGGCCCTTGGCGAGTTTGTTGAAGACGTAATAGTCCTCGGTCAGCAACTGGCCGGAGATGTAAAAGCCGACCGCGTCCGGCCCATGCGCGCGGATGGTGCGCGCGAAGGTTTCACTGGCCAGATCAAGCGCGCCATCCCAGGCGATGCGTTGCGGCGTGCCGCCGCGCTGGGCGCGTTGCATCGGGTGCAGCAGCCGGGCCTGGCGCGTGACGGCATGCGAGGCGGTCAGGTGCAGCGTCGAGCCCTTGGTGCACAGCCGGCCAAAATTGGCCGGATGCTCCGGGTCGCCGCGCACACCCGTGATCTCGTCGCCCTGCGACTGAATAATCACACCGCATCCCACCCCACAATAAGGGCAGGTGGATTGGGTGTCTTTGATCATCACGCCGTGTGCGGTGCCTGCACGTCAAAGGTCTGGTCACCCAGCGCGCCGGTCGATGCGCAGGGGCCGGCGCGCGGCGGCGCCAGGTCCAGCGCCAGCGTGGCGAGTTCGACCGGGTCCAGCAGCACCTGGCCGGCCTCGACCTTGCAGGCGAAGGTCGGGGTGCAGCCGACATCGGCGCCCTGGGCGCAGCCGTCGGCCAGGCCTATGGTCCAGTTGTGCAGCGGGCAGGCCACGCTGGTACCGAACACAATGCCCTGGCTCAGCGGGCCGCCCTTGTGCGGGCAGCGGTCCAGCAGTGCAAACACCTGGTCTTCGGTGTTGCGGAACACCGCGACGTCGATGCCGCGTTCCCGCGCGACCCGGCGCGATCCCAGCACGGGGATGTCATCCACCCGGCATATCACGGTCCATTCGTTCATCTTCATGCCTCCTGCCCCGCACTTTCCAGTTTGACGAACTGCCGCGCATCGACCGACGCCTTGTCGAGTTCAAACCACGGGTCGGGTTCACCATCGAGCGCGAACTGCAGTTGTTCCCAGAGCTTTTTGCGGCCCTCGTGGTCCTCGAGGATTTTTTTCTTCACGTAGTCCAGGCCGACTCGGTTCACGTAATGCACCGTGCGCTCCAGGTACCAGCCTTCCTGGCGGTACAGCTCGCAGAAGGCGCCGGTGTATTCGAGCACTTCGGCGGCGGTCTTGAGCTTGGTGAAGAAGTGCGCGACCTCGGTCTTGATGCCGCCATTGCCGGCGATGTACATCTCCCAGCCCGAATCGACGCCGATGATGCCGACGTCCTTGATGCCGGATTCGGCGCAGTTGCGCGGGCAGCCACTGACCGCAAACTTGACCTTGTGCGGCGCGTACATGCGCCACATGGCGCGCTCCAGGTCCTTGCCCATCTGCGTGCTGTCCTGCGTGCCCATGCGGCACCACTCGCTGCCGACACAGGTCTTCACGGTGCGCAGGGCCTTGGCGTAAGCGTGGCCCGAGGGCATGCCGATGTCCTTCCAGACATTCTGCAAATCCTCTTTTTTCACGCCCAGCAAATCGATGCGCTGGCCGCCGGTGACCTTGACAGTGGGAATCTTGTATTTGTCCACCGCGTCGGCGATGCGGCGCAGCTCGCTGGCCGTGGTTTCACCGCCCCACATGCGCGGGATCACGGAATAGGTGCCGTCCTTCTGGATGTTGGCGTGGCTGCGCTCGTTGATGTAACGGCTTTGCGGATCATCTTTGGCCTGCTTGGGCCAGGTGCTGATCAGGTAGTAATTGACGGCCGGTCGGCAGCTCGCGCAGCCGTTGGGCGTTTTCCAGTCCATGAACTTGAAGGTGTCGGTAATCGTCATCAGCCGGTTGTCGCGGATGGCGTCGCGCACCGCCTGGTGGCCGTGGTCGGTGCAGCCGCACATGGCTTTGAGTTTGGGGGTGGCCGAATAATCGCCGCCGGCGGTGGCCATCAAAATCTGCTCGACCAGGCCGGTGCAGGAGCCGCAGGAGGCGCTGGCCTTGGTGTGTTTGCGCACCTCGTCGAGCGTGAACAGGCCTTTTTCCTTGATCGCCTTGCAGATGGCGCCCTTGCTGACGCCGTTGCAGCCGCAGACCTCGGCCTCGTCGGGCATGGCGGCCGCCTTGTTGTGGCCTTCGTGGCCGGCGTCGCCGATGTTGGATTCGCCGAACATCAGGCGGTCGCGGATGCCTGCGACGCTGCGGCCGTCGCGCAGCAGCTTGAAGTAATACGAGCCGTCGACGGTGTCGCCGTAGAGGCAGGCGCCTATCAGCTTGTCGTCCCTGATCACCAGCTTCTTGTAGACGCCACCAAAAGGATCGCTCATGACAATTTCTTCGGTGCCTTCACCGCCCAAAAATTCACCGGCGGAAAACAGGTCAATGCCGGTGACCTTGAGTTTGGTCGAGGTCAGCGAGCCGGTGTAACGGCCTATGCCGAACTGCGCCAGGTGGTTGGCCGCGACCTTGGCCTGTTCGAACAGCGGCGCCACCAGGCCGTAGGCGATGCCGCGGTGGGCCGCGCATTCCCCGACCGAATAGATGCGCGCATCCGTCACGGTCTGCATGGTGTCGTTGACCACAATGCCCTTGTTGCAGTGCAGGCGCATGGCTTCGGCCAGTTCGGTGTTGGGTCGTATGCCCACGGCCATTACAACGAGGTCAGCGGCCACTTCGCTGCCGTCCTTGAACCGGATCGCGGTGACGCGGCCCGGCTTGCCGTCAATACCTGCGCCGCCCACCAGTTCCTGGGTCTGCGCGCCCATCAGGAATTTCAGGCCGCGGGCCTCCAGCGACTTCTGCAGCAGCTTGCCGGCCACACTGTCGAGCTGGCGCTCCATCAGCGTCGGCATCACATGCACCACGCTGACATCCATGCCGCGCAGCATCAGGCCGTTGGCCGCTTCCAGGCCGAGCAGGCCGCCGCCTATGACCACGGCTTTTTTGTAGTGGGTGGCCGCGTCAATCATGGCATTGGTGTCGGCGATGTCGCGGTAGGCGATCACGCCCTGCAGGTCCTTGCCCGGCACCGGCAGCATGAAGGGGTTGGAGCCGGTGCACATCAGCAGGCGGTCGTATTCCACCTCGGTGATGCCGCCATCCGCGTCCCTGGCGCGCACGACGCGTTTGATGCGGTCCACCTCGACCACCTTCTTGCCCGCATGCAGCGTGATGTGGTTGTCGGTGTACCAGTCCCAGCTGTTGAGAACGATCTCGTCCAGGGTCTGCTCGCCGGCGAGCACCGGCGACAGCAGGATGCGGTTGTAGTTGGGGTGCGGCTCGGCGCCGAACACCGTGATGTCGTAGAGATCGGGTGCGACCTTGAGCAGCTCCTCGAGCGTGCGTACACCTGCCATGCCGTTGCCGACCATGACCAGTCTTGATTTTTTCATCGTGCCACTCCAGGGGAATGCGGTAGAGCCGGGGCATGCGCCAAAGCCAGGCCGGCTTGCAGAAAACGGGGGGTCGAAACCATGATGCTCTCTCCTGCAGAACAGGGATCCGGCTGTTGCCGGTGATGAGGGACACCAATGTGCACGTCGTTATGCACAGAACCCGCAGCGTGGAGGCCGGGGTGGGCGCGTCGTTGCGCCCGCAAGCACTCATGCAAAAGCTGTGCCACAGGCACAGGCCGCTGCAGGGACAGGCATGGAGAGCCGCCTGGCGGGGACGCCCCTGGTCACTGCCCCCCGTGGATCGCTCCAGGGGGGGGCTTTCAAGGGCCGGGCAGCCTCTGCAGGAATCAGCCGCTCGTGGCGGCAAACGGCCGGCGACGCACCAAAAAGGCGTTGCCGGGCCGCGCAGGCGGTGCGTTGGGGCTTAGCCGCGCGAAGTTTTCCGCTGCAGTTTTGCGTTGGCCTCGGCGGCCGGCTGGAACAGCAGGCTCATGGCGATCAGGAATGCCATGGACAGTGCCGCGATGATCACCAGTGAGGAAATGCTGAACGAGCTCACGTAGCCGAATCCCTGGGGGATGGCGCTGCGGTTGGCGGTGGTGCAGACAAATTCCGCTGCGGCCATGCCGGTGTAGTGCATGGCGCAGACGGCCACCGCCATCACCAGTGCCGCACCAAAACGTTTGAGCAGGGATGCAGTGTGGAAAGCCAGCCAGAGGGCGGCGGTCGCGGCCACCACGGCAATCGCGATGGACGCGGCGATGATGGCGTAGTCCCACTGGATGTAGCCGCCGATCTTCATGCCATACATGCCCAGGTAGTGCATGACGACCACACTCATGCCGAGCAGGGCACCCGCGACCAGCATGCGGCTCACACGCTCGGGTGCGCGCGCGACGTAGCCCAGGGCCAGCGAGGCGGCCAGGATCGCAGCCATCAGTGACACGCCGGTTTCGACCATGGCGTAGCTGCTGGCCACATCGAGCTTGAGCGCCAGCATGCCGATAAAGTGCATGGTCCAGACGCCAATACCGCCCAGCGCCAAGCCGGCGGTCAGGGTGTTGGCGGTGCTGAAGCTGCCGTCGGCCTGTTTGATCCGGGTGGCGGCGGTCAGCGCGACGAAGGAGCCTGCTGCGGCAAACAGGAAGGACAAAACAACATACATCGGTTGATAGCTGCTTAGAACTATAGGATTCATATGAGTACTTATGGGTTA
This sequence comes from Paenacidovorax caeni, assembly GCA_943370985.1. Classification (GTDB taxonomy): domain Bacteria; phylum Pseudomonadota; class Gammaproteobacteria; order Burkholderiales; family Burkholderiaceae_C; genus Polaromonas; species Polaromonas caeni_A. The sequence goes on along the minus strand of CALRTF020000172.1, from coordinate 3,161 downwards.
ACAAAAGCCGGGAGTGTATCGGTTTGTTACGAGTTGCTGCGCCGGGCCGCAAAAGCCCTGAGCCCTGTGGGTTTTTGGCAGGCCTGTGGACCGGAACGGCTGCCAGATGTGCACCAAACTTGGGCAAAACCGGGCGCGCGGGCGTGCAACGAGCTGGCGCGGCCGGCAGCCGGAAAACGTCCTGGTTTTTTCAGTGATTTGGGCTTGCAGCCCTTGCCAGGCAAGCGCAAGGCGCTCCTGAATCGATAGCGAAGCGGCGTGGGCCTAGCTCGAGATGCCCAGCACCTCGGCCGCGTCCATGGCACTGCTGCGGCCCGGCAGTCCAAAACGTTTGCGCCGGCCGGTTTTGAGTGCGCCCGCCACGGCACGCAACATGGACGCGCTGGCCGCGATTTTCCAGCCCGCCTGGGTCGCCTGTTTTTGCAGCAGCAGCGTGGTGCTCACGCTGTCGCCCACCGGCAGGGTTTGCGGCTTGCCCCACAGCGGGTCCTCCAGCCGGGTCAGCGTGACCGCGCCGCTGTTGAGGGCCACGCAGACTTCAAAACGCGGCAAGGAGCGTCCTGCAAAATGGCTCTGCAGGAACACCTGCACACGCTGGGCAGAATCGATCAGGCCGAGCGCGGCCCGCACCGCGCGCAGCCCGTGGTTGACAGTGTCGGTATCGGTGCTGTCGACAAACACCGCCAGCAGGCCTTCCCCGACAAACTGCATGTCGAAGGCCCCGAACAGGTAGAGCGTGTCGCCGGCGTTTTTGTAGAACTGGCGCACCACCTCGCTGAGTTCGGTGCTGGACAGCTTTTCGGACAACATCGGGAAATTCACCACGTCCACAAACAGCACGCTGGCGCTGGAGAATTTCTGGTCGGTCACCAGCGCCTGCGCGGTAGGCCATTTGTCCGCGAGTTCGGCCAGCAGGCGCTTTTCGTAGAGCTGGCCCAGCTTCTTTTCCTGCGCCCGCAGCGCTTCGTCGATGGCCGAGCCCACGGCGTGATCCTGCACCGACTGGCGCATCAGCTGCTTGTTGAGCTGGGTGGCGGCGGCGGCCAGCAGGTCGTCAAAATCAATCGGTTTGGTCAGGTAATCGTCGGCACCGCTGGTCATGCCGGCACGCACATGGGCGCGCTCCTGCAGCGAGGTCAGCAGGATGACTGGCGTGGCCTGGATCGCGGCTTCCGTGCGCAGGGCCTGGCACATGGCGAAGCCGTCCATCACCGGCATGTTGACGTCGCTGATGACCAGGTCCGGCCGGTTGTCGCGGACCACCGACAGCCCTTCGGCCCCGTCTTCGGCTTCCAGCACTTCGTAGCCTTCGAAGCGCAGGGCGGCTGCGATCAGGGTGCGGATCGCCTCGTCATCGTCGATCACCACAATCAGGGCCATCTGTCGGTCATTCCATTGAAAGTGTCAATGCAATGAAGCTTAACAGCGCCGCCCTTTCGCCGCCATGCGATGGGCGCTTGAGGCCTGGCGGTGAGGCCGGGACGTCTAGCTTGCCGCAGCGCTCTGGGCCTCGATCATGACGGTCGAAAGCAGTCCGTAGGCCCGGGTCCATGCCTCCCGGGTGTCGGGGGTGAACTCCGCACCGAGCGCCCCGGCCAGGGTATCGATCAGGGCGGCGCCGACGGCTGCATAGTGCGCGGGGCGGGCACCATAGGCCACATGGCGTTTTGCAAGCTGCTGCGCCGCAGGCACGATGGTCTCCAGCTTGCCGAGGCCGCTGACCACGGTGGACAGCATGGCCATGAGCTTTCGTCCCTGTTCCGCCATGTCACCCTTGAAGAGAGGCCGGACTTCGGGCGCGATTTCAAACAGGCGTGCATAAAAGAGGGCGGCCGCAGTGTCCGCGATTGGTAACACTTTGGCAAAGCTGGATTGCACCAGGCTGATCTGTAGCGGTGTCATGAGCTTCTCCCCTTGTTTCAGGCAGCTTTTTCGACGTGGCCCTGGCGCGTATAGAGGAAGTCGATGACGGCCTTGCGGTAGTGCAGGTACTGCGAGCTTTCGGCCAGGGCCACCCGGTCACGCGGGCGCGGCAGGTCCACGCTGAGCACCTCGCCGATGGTGGCCGAGGGGCCGTTGGTCATCATCACGATGCGGTCGGACAGCAGCACCGCTTCATCCACATCATGCGTGACCATCACCACCGTGCTGTGGGTGGTGGCGACGATCTGCAGCAATTCGTCCTGAAGTTTGGCGCGGGTCAGCGCGTCGAGCGCGCCGAAGGGCTCGTCCAGCAGCAGCACCTTGGGCTCCATCGACAGCGCGCGGGCGATGCCGACGCGCTGCTTCATGCCGCCTGAAATTTCGCCCGGGCGCTTCTGGGCCGCGGGGCTCAAGCCGACCATGGCCAGTGCGGCATCGGTGCGGGCCTTGAGCTGGACCTTGTTTTCGGTGGCGGCAAACACCCGCTCGACGGCCAGATAGACGTTTTCGAAACAGGTCAGCCAGGGCAGCAGCGAATGGTTCTGGAACACCACCGCGCGCTCCGGGCCGGGGCCGGCGATCTCGCGGTTGGCGCACAGCAAGGTGCCCTGGGTCGGCGTGGTCAGGCCCGCGAGCAGGTTCAGCAGCGTCGATTTGCCGCAGCCCGAGTGGCCGATCAGCGCGACGAACTCGCCTTTGGCGACCGTGAGGTTGATGTCCTGCAAGGCGCAGAACGGACCTTTTTTGGTCTTGAAGGTCTGCTCGACGTGCTGGATTTCGATGTATTTGGTGGTCAATGAACTCATGATGCGTTCCTGGTTAACATTCGCTAAGCCTAGTTCTTCACTTCTTCAAAGGTGAAGGCGGTTGCAATCTTGATCAGCGCGAATTCCAGCACCAGGCCGACGATGCCGATCACAAAAATCGCGATGATGATGTTCTTGACGTTGAGGTTGTTCCACTCGTCCCAGACCCAGAAGCCGATACCGACGCCGCCGGTCAGCATCTCGGCCGCGACGATCACCAGCCAGGCGGTGCCCACGGCCAGGCGCACGCCGGTCAACATGTAGGGCAACACGGCCGGGAACAGGATCTTGGTGACGATCTTCCATTCGCTGAGGTTGAGCACGCGCGCCACGTTCATGTAGTCCTGCGGTACACGCTGCACGCCGACCGCGGTGTTGATGATCATGGGCCAGATCGAGCAGATGAAGATGGTCCAGATGGCGGCCGGGTCG
>CALRTF020000171.1:0-8935 GCA_943370985.1 Paenacidovorax caeni | reverse complement strand
CTCGCGCTGCGCCCTGATCACGCTGATGTACCAAAGCGCCAGTGCGGCCGAACACTCGAGCGAGGAACATGCCGAGATCGTCAAAGCCCTGGCGGCCAAAGACGAAGAACTTGCGGTGCGCCTGATGGACGAACACCTGCTGCACGTCGAGCAGAGCCTGACCTTCGACCGCAAGGTCCCGAGCAACGATATTTCCATGGCACTCTCATGACTACTTCTGACGGAAACACAGCACAATTTTCCGCCGGGCCGCCCCAAGGAAAATTCGCCCCTTTGTCCGGTGAAAGGGGCAGCGCAACGCCGGAGGCACGCGAAGCGACAAGCGTGGGGGCAATGTCTTATCCGCGCGACCTGGTCGGCTACGGGCGCACGCCGCCGCACGCGCAATGGCCGGACAATGCGCGTATCGCCGTGCAGTTTGTGCTGAACTACGAGGAAGGCGGCGAGAACTCGGTGTTACACGGCGACGCTGGCTCGGAGCAGTTCCTGTCGGAGATGTTCAACCCACCGAGTTACCCCGAACGCCACCTGAGCATGGAGGGCATTTACGAATACGGCTCGCGCGTCGGCGTCTGGCGCATCCTGCGCGAGTTTGAAAAACGCCAGTTGCCGCTGACGGTGTTCGGCGTCAGCATGGCGCTGCAACGCCACCCGGAACTCACCGCGGCCTTTGTCGAACTGGGCCATGAAATCGCCTGCCACGGCCTGCGCTGGATCAACTACCAGGGCGTGGACGAAACCACCGAACGCGAACACATGCGCCTGGGCCTGGACATCATCACGCAGATGACGGGCCAGCGCCCGCTCGGCTGGTACACCGGCCGCGACAGCCCGCGCACCCGCCGCCTGGTCGCCGACGATGGCGGCCTGGCCTACGACAGCGACTATTACGGTGACGACCTGCCCTTCTGGATGAAAGTCGAACGCAGCGACGGCACGCAGGTGCCGCGGCTGGTCGTGCCCTACACCCTGGACACCAACGACATGCGTTTTGCCCTGCCCCAGGGGTTTTCGCAGGCCGACGACTTTTTCACCTATCTGCGCGACAGCTTTGATGCCCTGTACGCCGAAGGCGACACCGCGCCGAAGATGCTCAGCATCGGCATGCACTGCCGCCTGCTGGGCCGGCCCGGCCGCATTGTGGCGCTGCAGAAATTTCTCGACCACATCCAGCGGCATGACCGTGTCTGGATCTGCCGCCGCATCGACATTGCGCGGCACTGGCAAAACGTCCACCCTTTCAAAGAATAGCCATGGCCCTGACACTCGAACACATCAATACCGCACCTGCCGCAGAAGCCGCCAACTTGCTGGCGGGGCTGCACGAACACTCGCCCTGGATTGCCGAAGCGGCGCTGGCGCAACGGCCCTTCCGTTCGCTGGCGCAGCTCAAACACGTGATGGCACGGATTGTTCACGAGGCCGGGCGTGAGGCGCAGCTGACGCTGATTCGCGCGCATCCCGAACTCGCCGGCAAGGCCATGGTCAGCCAGTCGCTGACGGCTGAATCGACGAATGAGCAGAGCAAGGCGGGCCTCACCCACTGCAGCCCCGAAGAGTTGGCAAAAATCCAGGCGCTCAATGCCGCCTACAACAGCAAATTCGGATTTCCCTTCATCCTCGCGGTACGCGGGCCGCGCGGCACCGGCCTGTCGCGGCAGCAGATCATCGCGACCTTTGAGCAGCGCCTGGCCAACCATCCCGACTTCGAACGGGCCGAGGCACTGCGCAACATCCACCGCATCGTCGAGCTGCGCATCAACGACAAGTTCGGCATCGAGCCCAGGCTCGGCCATCAGGTCTGGGACTGGCAGGAAGCACTGAGCGCCTTCAGCGATCCCGGCTACATCGAGAAGGGCCAGCTGACGGTGACCTACCTGACCGACGCGCACCGTTCCGCGGCCGCGCTGATCAGCCAGGCCATGCAGGACAGCGGCTTCGACGAGGTGAAGATTGATGCGGTCGGCAACGTGGTCGGCCGTTACAAGGCGGCCAGGCCGGGCGGCAAGACCCTGATGACCGGTTCGCACTACGACACCGTGCGCAACGGCGGCAAATACGACGGCCGGCTGGGCATCTTCACGCCCATGGCCTGTGTGGCCGAACTCTCGCGCCAGGGCAAACGCCTGCCCTTCGACTTCGAAGTCATCGGTTTTGCGGAAGAGGAAGGCCAGCGTTACAAGGCCACTTTCCTCGGCTCGGGCGCACTGATCGGCCAGTTCAACCCGGCCTGGCTGGACCAGAAAGACGCGGACGGCATCAGCATGCGCGAAGCGATGCAACACGCCGGCCTGCCCGCCACCCTCGATGCGATCAAGGCCTTGCAGCGCCGGCCCTCGGACTACCTCGGTTTTGTCGAGGTGCATATCGAGCAGGGACCGGTGCTCAACGAACTCGACATCCCGCTGGGCATCGTGACCTCCATCAATGGCGGCGTGCGTTACACCTGCGAAGTGCTTGGCATGGCCAGCCACGCCGGCACCACACCGATGGACCGCCGCCGTGATGCGGCTGTGGCGGTCGCGGAACTCGCGCTGTATGTGGAGCAGCGCGCTGCCCGCGACGGCGATTCGGTCGGCACCATCGGCATCCTCAATGTGCCCGGCGGCTCCATCAATGTGGTGCCGGGCCGCTGCCAGTTCACGCTGGACCTGCGCGCGCCGAACGATGCGCAGCGCGACGCGATGGTGACCGATGTGCTGAACGAACTGGGTGCGATCTGCGAGCGGCGCGGTGTGACCCACACGGCGGAACAAACCATGCGCGCGGCGGCCGCGCCCAGCGCCCCCGCCTGGCAACAGCGCTGGGAACGCGCCGTGGACAGCCTGGGCGTGCCCCTGTATGCCATGCCCAGCGGCGCCGGCCACGATGCGATGAAGCTGCACGAGGTCATGCCGCAAGCCATGCTGTTTGTGCGCGGGCAGAACGCCGGCATCAGCCACAACCCGCTGGAAAGCACGACCAGCGACGACATCGACCTGGCCGTGCAGGCCTTCCAGCACCTCCTGAACCAACTCGCGAACGAAAACAAATGACCGCAGCGCAAAACCGCTTCAAGCAAGGTCACGCCCCCTCGGGGGGCAGCCCTGTATTTCAGGGCATGGGGGCCTTATGACAACCCAAGACGACAAGCTCGATGCCTGGATCGATGCCCACTTCGACGAGGAAGTGTCCTTCCTGCAGGAACTGATACGCGTCCCGACACCCACGCCGCCCGGCAACAACGCACCGCACGCCGAACGCACGGCCGAGCTGCTCAAGGCTTTCGGCTTTGAGGCGGAGAAGTACCCGCTTCCCGCGGCTGAAGTGCAAGCGTATGGGCTGGAGTCGCTGACCAATTTGATCGTGCGCCGCCCCTACGGCAAGGGCCCGACCATTGCACTGAACGCCCATGGCGACGTGGTGCCGCCCGGCGAAGGCTGGAGCTGCGACCCCTACGGCGGCGAAATAAAGGACGGAAAGATCTACGGCCGCGCCTCGGCCGTCAGCAAGTCCGACTTTGCGACCTTCACCTTTGCGGTGCGGGCGCTCGAGTCGCTGGGCCTGCCGCTCAAAGGCGGCGTCGAGCTGCATTTCACCTATGACGAGGAATTCGGCGGCGAGATGGGCCCGGGCTGGCTGCTGCGCAACAAGCTGACGCGCCCCGACCTGCTGATCGCGGCCGGCTTCAGCTACGAAGTCGTCACCGCGCACAACGGCTGCCTGCAAATGGAAGTCACCGTGCACGGCAAGATGGCGCACGCGGCGATACCGGCCAGCGGCGTCGATGCGCTGCAGGGCGCGGTGCAGATTTTGAACGCGCTCTACGCCCAGAATGCGCTGTACAAAAAAGTCAGCTCGTCGGTCCCCGGCATCACCCACCCCTACCTCAACGTCGGCCGCATCGAGGGCGGCACCAACACCAATGTCGTGCCCGGCAAGGTGATGTTCAAGCTGGACCGCCGCATGATTCCCGAGGAAAACCCGGCAGAGGTCGAGGCCAGCATCCGCCAGGTGATTGCAGAGGCGGCTGCGACATGCCCCGGCATCCAGGTCGAGATCAAGCGCCTGTTGCTGGCCAACGCGATGAAACCGCTGCCCGGTAACCAGCCGCTGGTCGAGGCGATCCAGAAACACGGGCAGGCGGTGTTTGGCGAGGTGATTCCCGCCATGGGCACGCCCTTGTACACCGACGTGCGCCTCTACGCCGAAGCCGGCATTCCCGGCGTGATTTATGGCGCCGGGCCGCGCACGGTGCTGGAGTCACACGCCAAACGCGCCGACGAACGCCTGGCCCTGGACGACCTGCGCAAGGCCACCAAGGTGATTGCGCGCACCTTGCGCGACTTGCTGGGCTGAGAACGCTCTCTTTTTGATAGCTATCCGCCCCCGGCGGACGGGGGCCAGTGGCCTTTTTCTTCATGAAACAGGTAGATGCTCAGGCCCCACGCCGTTCGGGCTGAGCTCGTCGAAGCCATGTTGCTCATCACCAACCCTTCGACAGGCTCAGGGCGAACGGGGGTGAGTTGTTACTGAACCCGGCGCTTCAGGCTTTCGGCAGCGTCTCCCACCAGCGCTCGGCAAAGTGTCCCTGCAGGTAGGCCACGAAGGCCTGCACCTTGCCCGGCACCAGCTTGGGTGAAGGAAACACCGCATGGATTTCCTGCTCAGGCAGGCTGTGGTCCGCCAGCACTTCCAGAACCTGCCCGGACGCCAGCGAATCGGCGGCCACATAACGCGGCATGGCGGCGATGCCCAGGCCGTTGCGCGCCGCCGCCAGCACCGCCGACAGGTTGTTGGAGCGCAGGCGGCCCGCCACCGGCACCGTCACCGCCTCGCCTTTGGGTGAGATCAGGCGCCAGACATCGTCGCCCAGCACGCTGCTGTAGATCAGCGCGGCGTGGCTGCTCAGGTCCCGCGGTTTTTTCGGCGTGCCGCATTTCTTCAGGTAACGCGGCGCCGCCACCATCACCCAGGGATTGGCGCCCAGGTAACGCGCGCCCAGGCTGGAGTCGGCGAGTTTTCCCATGCGCACCGCAAGGTCCAGTCCCTGCGACACCAGGTCGGTGTAGCGGTCCTCAAAGCTCAGGTCCAGCTGCACCTGCGGGTGCCGTTTCATGAAGTCCAGCGCCAGCGGCACGATCACGCGCCGGCCGAAGGCCACCGAGGTGCCTATGCGCAGCATGCCCTGGGCCTGGCTCTGGCGCAGGCGCACGATGTTGTCGGCCTCCTCGGTTTCGCGCACGATGATCTTGCACTTCTCGTAATACAGCGCGCCGGATTCCGTCAGGCTCACGCCGCGTGTGTTGCGGTTGAGCAGGCGCACCTTCAGGCGCTCCTCGGTCGCCGCGATCTGCTTGGAGACCGTGGGCTGCGTGGTCGCAAATTCGCGCGCCGCTTTCGAGAAGCTGCCGGTCTCCACCACGCGCACAAACATGTGCATGACCTGAAGTCTGTCCATGCCCGATCATAGTCACTTATTCCGCCACGGAATAGCTTTTATGGTCTGCGACCTCCTTCTGCATCGGCGGGCTGCTGCCTACAGTCGAACCTCCAACAAGGAGACAAGACATGCACCCCCACGCTCACATCCGTTCGCTGCCCCCCGAGGGGGCGCATGCCTCCTTTGAGGCGGCTCTGCAGGAGGCATCATGGCAAAAATGACAGCCGCCCAGGCCGCCGTCTGGGTGATGGAAAAAGAAGGCGTGACGCAGGCCTTCGGCATCCCCGGCGCGGCGATCAATCCGCTGTATTCCGCGCTGCGCAAGCAGGGCACGATCAGCCACATCCTGGCGCGCCACGTCGAAGGTGCTTCGCACATGGCCGAGGGTTACACCCGCGCGGCCGCCGGCAACATCGGCGTGTGTATAGGCACCTCGGGCCCGGCCGGCACCGACATGATCACCGGCCTGTATTCAGCCCAGGCCGACTCGATTCCCATTTTGTGCATCACCGGCCAGGCGCCGCGCGCGCGACTGCACAAGGAAGACTTCCAGGCGGTGGACATCGAGTCCATCTCCAAGCCGGTGACCAAGTGGTCGGTCACCGTGCGTGAACCGGCGCTGGTGCCGCGCGTGTTCCAGCAGGCCTTTCATGTGATGCGATCGGGCCGTCCGGGCCCGGTGCTGATCGACCTGCCTTTTGACGTGCAGATGGGCGAGATCGAGTTCGACATCGACACCTATTCACCGCTGCCGGTGTACAAGCCGGCTGCCACACGCGCGCAGATCGAAAAAGCCCTGACCATGCTCAACGAGGCGGACAAGCCGCTGATCGTGGCCGGCGGCGGCATCATCAATGCCGACGCATCGGAGCTGCTGGTCCAGTTTGCCGAGCTCACCGGCATCCCGGTGATTCCCACATTGATGGGCTGGGGCACGATTCCGGACGACCATCCGCTGATGGCCGGCATGTGCGGCCTGCAGACCAGCCACCGCTATGGCAATGCCACCATGCTGGCTTCGGACTTTGTCATCGGCATCGGCAACCGCTGGGCCAATCGCCACACCGGCTCGGTCGAGGTCTACACCAAGGGCCGCAAGTTTGTGCACGTGGACATCGAGCCGACCCAGATCGGCCGCGTCTTTTCGCCCGACTTCGGGATTGTGTCCGACGCGAAAGCCGCGCTCGAGCTGTTTGTCGAGGTCGCCACCGAATGGGCGGCCGAGGGCAAGCTGAAGGACCGCGGCGAGTGGGCATCGGCCTGCCGCTACCGCAAGGGCACCATGCTGCGCAAGACCAATTACGACAGCGTGCCCATGAAGCCGCAGCGTGTCTACCAGTGCATGGTGCGCGCCTTCGGCGAGGACGTCTGTTACATCAGCACCATCGGCCTGTCGCAGATCGCCGGCGCACAGTTCCTGCATGTCTACAAGCCGCGCCACTGGATCAACTGCGGCCAGGCCGGCCCGCTGGGCTGGACCGTGCCGGCCGCACTCGGTGTGCGCGCGGCCGACCCGACGCGCAAGATCGTGGCGCTGTCGGGCGACTATGACTTCCAGTTCATGATCGAGGAGCTGGCGGTGGGCGCGCAGTTCAAGCTGCCCTACATCCACATGGTGGTCAACAACTCCTACCTCGGGCTGATCCGCCAGGCGCAGCGCGGCTTCGAGATGGACTACTGCGTGCAACTCGGCTTCGACAACATCAACACCGCCCAGGACGAGCCAGTCCGGGCCTACGGCGTGGACCACGTCAAGGTGGTCGAGGGCCTGGGCTGCAAGGCCATCCGGGTGCACCGCCAGGAAGAGCTGGCACCGGCGATCCAGCAGGCCGAAGCCTGGATGAAGGAGTTCCAGGTGCCGGTGGTGATTGAGGTGATCCTCGAACGCGTGACCAACATCGCGATGGGTACCGAGATCGACAACATCGTCGAGTTCGAGGACCTGGCCGCGACCCGCGACGATGCGCCCACCGCCGTGGCCGCGATGCTGGACTAGGACAAGACAATCCATGCCTAAATTCGCCGCCAATCTCAGCATGCTTTTTACCGAGCTGCCTTTCATGGACCGTTTTGCCGCTGCCCGCGCGGCCGGTTTTGATGCTGTGGAGTATTTGTTTCCCTATGACTACAGCCCCGGGGAACTCGTCGCCGCCCTGAAAAAAAACAGCCTCCAGCAGGTGCTGCACAACCTGCCGGCCGGCGACTGGGCAGCCGGCGAACGCGGCATCGCCTGCCACGCCGGCCGCACCGCGGAGTTTCGCGAGGGCGTCAACCGCGCCATCGACTACGCCAGCGCACTCGGTTGCCCGCAGCTCAACTGCCTGGCCGGGAAGTTGCCCGAAGGTGCGAGCAGCGCGCAGGCCCATGCCACGCTGGTGGCCAATCTGCGCTTTGCGGCCTCGGCCCTGAAGGCCGCAGGCATCCGGCTGCTGATCGAACCGATCAATACCTTCGACATCCCGGGCTTCTTTTTGTCACGAACCGATCAGGCCCTGGCCATCCTCGACGAAGTGGCCTCGCCCAACCTGTTTGTGCAGTACGACATTTACCATGCGCAGCGCATGGAGGGCGAACTGGCCGGCACACTCAGCAAACACATGGCGCGCATCGGCCATATCCAGCTGGCCGACAACCCCGGCCGTAACGAGCCGGGCACCGGCGAGATCAACTACCCCTGGCTGTTCAGCCACATCGATGGCGCCGGCTACACCGGCTGGATCGGTTGTGAATACAAACCCAAAACCACCACGGCCGACGGCCTGGGCTGGCTGGCAGGAGCACGCACATGACCAAATCAGGACTGAAGCTGGGCTTCATCGGTCTCGGCATCATGGGCGCGCCCATGGCCCTGCACCTGCTCGAGGCCGGCCACATGCTGTTCGTCAACACCCTCGGCAAGGCGCCGCAGGCGCTGGCCGACAAGGGGGCCACCCTCTGCACCACGGCCCGCGGTGTGGCTGAACGCGCCGACATCATTTTTGTGATGGTGCCCGACACGCCCGACGTGGAGGCCGTGCTGTTCGGCAACGAAGGCGTCGCCGCTGGCCTGTCCCCAGGCAAGACAGTGGTCGACTGCAGCTCCATTGACCCGATTGCCACACGCGGCTTTGCCCAGAAGATCCAGGCCCTGGGCTGCGAATGGCTGGATGCGCCGGTCTCCGGTGGCGAGGTCGGCGCCAAGGCCGCCAGCCTGACCATCATGGTCGGCGGCGAGCCGTCGACCTTCGAACGGGTCAAGCCGCTGTTCGAGCTGATGGGCAAAAACGTCACGCTGGTGGGCGGGCCCGGCGACGGCCAGGTCTGCAAGGTGGCGAACCAGATCATTGTGGCGCTGACAATTGCGGCGGTCGGTGAGGCGCTGGTGTTCGCTTCCAGAGCCGGCGCCGACCCGGCCCGCGTGCGCGCCGCGCTGATGGGCGGTTTTGCCTCGTCGCGCATTCTGGAGGTCCATGGTGAACGCATGATCAAGCGGACCTTTGCGCCGGGTTTCCGTATCGCGCTGCACCAGAAGGA
>CALRTF020000170.1:0-8954 GCA_943370985.1 Paenacidovorax caeni | reverse complement strand
CGGACCTGTTCGCCCGCATCTGCGGTTATTTTGAAGAGGCCGGCTTCAGCATCCTGGACGCCAAGGTGCACACCGCCAAGCCGCACAAGGGTTCACCCGGCTACGCGCTGGACACCTTCCAGGTCGTCAGCCCGACCCTGGCCGACCATTACCGCGAGCTCGTCGCCATGGTGGAGGCCGACCTCGACCGCACCATCGAGGAAAACAGCCCGCTGCCGCCGCCCGGCAAAAAGGGCCGCGTGTCACGCCGGGTCAAGAGTTTCCCGATCGCGCCGCGCGTTGATTTGCGCCCCGACGAAAAAGGCCAGCGCTGGCTGCTCAGCGTCTCGGCCAGCGACCGCGTCGGCCTGCTGTATTCGATTGCCCGTGTGCTGGCGCACCACCGCATCAACCTGCAGCTCGCCAAGGTCACCACCCTGGGCGAACGCGTGGAAGATACCTTTTTGATCGACGGCCCGGAACTGCAGCAAAACAAGGCGCAAATTGCCATCGAGACCGAGATTCTGGAAGCGCTGGCAGCCTGAACAGTTGTCGGTGGGCATAGCGCCGGACGGGCGATGATGTTGAGTAATTTACTTATTTAAATCAATAAGTTAAACGGCCTTCTTCACGTTACACATCATCACTGTTTCAGACGGTTGCCGCGCTGATTGAGGCACACAATGGTTGAACTGCGGACGGACACCGGAGCTATCCCGCAACCACCGATGCCTCATTTCAAGGAGCTTGCCATGCATGCCCAGATCCACACCCTGCTGGAGCGTGAACAGCAATTGCTGGCCTCGCGCGAGTGCGACAAAGAGGGCCGGCCGCTGGCCCGCCAGGTGTTTTTTGAACCTGACAACTGGCTGGTGCCGGAGATCTATGGCGAACTGCTGGCCGCCCACGCGGCCTGTCTGGCTGGCCGGCCCGAGCAGCGGATGCTGGTGTCGGGCCACAGCTACGGCACCGGCAGCCACCGCTTTTTCTGGCTCATGGGTGACCGCCGCGCCATCGCCGTGCGGGCCGCGCTGCTCAAGGCGGGTGCTGGCGCCCGGCAGGTGCTGGTCCAGAGCCGGGGCGCGGCCCGACCGCTGATCGAGCTGGCTGGCGAGGAAGTCGCCCAGTACCGGCGGCGCGTCACGCTCGACTACCTCGACGCCCAGGCCGTGAATGCCGGGACGCTGCCGCCGGATGGCTCGGCGGCCTGGTGGCGTTCGGTGCTGGGTTCAGGTGGCAAGGCGCCGTTGCCGGCCGACCTGCCCGCCTCACCGGGCGGATAACAGCGGGTATTTCAGTCGTCTTCCGAGGCGTCCAGGCCGGGAAACAGCACCTCGGTGAAGCCGAATTGCGTGAAGTCGCGGATGCGCATCGGGTACAGCTTGCCGATCAGGTGGTCGCACTCGTGTTGCACCACGCGGGCATGAAAACCGTCCACCGTGCGGTCTATGGGGTCGCCGTAAGGGTCAAAGCCGGTGTAACGGATGCGTGAATAACGCGGCACCAGCCCGCGCAGCCCGGGCACCGACAGGCAGCCCTCCCAGCCATTTTCTTCCTCGTCCGACAAGGGTGTGATCACCGGGTTCAGCAGCACGGTGCGCGGCACCAGCGGCGCATCGGGATAACGCGGGTTGATGCTGTCGGTGCCGAAAATCACCAGTTGCAGGTCCACCCCGATCTGCGGCGCGGCCAGGCCGGCGCCGTTGACCGAACGCATGGTGTCGAACATGTCGGACACCAGCAAATGAATGTCGTCGGTGTCGAATTCGGTCACGGGAGGCGCAACACGCAGCAGGCGGGGATCACCCATTTTGAGGATTTCGCGGATGGTCATGGCAAAGAAGGGGGGCAGCAAAAACTGCAAGCATACAGAGCCGCGCCCGCCGCACGGCAAAATGGGTCATGGCCGAGCCCCCTGATCCACCCGATCCTGCGCTGCCCGCCGCTGCGCCGGCGGCGCCGGTGCGCTGGCTGTTGATAGGCCTGGCCGTCACCAGCCTGCTGCTGGGCATCGTCGGCCTGTTCCTGCCGGTGCTGCCGACGGTTCCCTTCATCCTGCTGTCGGCCTGGGCCGCCGCCCGCAGCTCGCCTCGCCTGCTGGCCTGGCTGGAAGCCCACAATGCCTTCGGGCCCATGCTGAGCGAATGGCGGCGCGGCGGTGTGGTGCGCCGGCGCGCCAAATGGGCGGCCACCCTGACCATGAGCGGTAGCGCCGTTTTCATGCTGCTGACCTTTCCCAAACGCTGGGTGGCGCTGCTGGCGATTGCGGTGATGGCCTATGTGCTGGTCTGGTTGTGGCAGCGGCCCGAAAAGCTCGCCGACGAATCGGCGCCACCGGGGTAAAGCTGGCCAGGCGCCTGCCCCCTGTGAATCAGCAGCGGCCCAAGCGCAATGACTTACTTGAATTCAGAGGCATAACGAACGCCCAGGAAACCCTCACGGACAAAAAACGTGGCGTATTTTTTATCCATGTCAGTGCGGAAAACCCGGCCACTCATGCCTGCAGAGACGACCCGGGTGGGATTGTCAGCGCCCCAATACGCCAGGTACACGGTGGGCGGGCTTTTGCCGCCGGAGGGCTCGATCCGGAGAATTTTCGCAGTCACGCGGGTTGGCGGGCTGGACGCGAAATGAACATTGACACCTTCGGCGATGCGCTGCGCGCAGATCAGGACCACACCCGCGAACAACAGGGTGGCTGCCACCCATCGCCCGAAGTCGCCACCGGGCGGATATATCAGCCCCAGCAATCCTGAAGCGATGCCTGTGGCGATGGCAGCAAGCACACCCCACAAACCCCACAGCATCAGGGGCCAGACCCACTCACCCGAGAGCTCGGCGTGAACCGGCGTCGTGAACTTGCTGCCGAAAACCAGGGCCAGCAGCACCATGCCGATGCCTGTCCGTAGGTACCAGACCAGCAGCAGTTGTCGTGTCCCCGCCTTGCTCGCGGGCTTGGCCGTGGGGGACGCCGGTGTTGCTGCCGACTTGTTCATTCACTCGCCAGCAAGGCCAGCAAACCGCCTTCGTCGATCACGGTGATGCCCAGTTCCTGCGCCTTGGTCAGCTTGCTGCCGGCCTCCGTGCCTGCCACCACGTAGTCGGTCTTCTTGCTGACCGAGCCGGCCACCTTGCCGCCGGCAGCCTCTACCCTGTCTTTGGCCTCGTCGCGGCTCAGCGTCGGCAGCGTGCCGGTGATCACAAAGGTCTTGCCCGACAGCGGTTGCGGCGCGCGGGCAGCCGGCTCAGCTTCCGGCCAGTGCACACCACAGGCGCGCAATTGCTCGACCACCTCGCGGTTGTGCGGCTGGTCGAAGAAGGTGCGTATGCTGGTGGCGACGATGGGGCCGACATCGCTGACCTCAAGCAGTTGCGCTTCCGTTGCCGCCATGATGGCGTCGAGCTTGCCGAAATGGCGCGCCAGCTCCTTGGCCGTGGCCTCGCCCACGTGGCGTATGCCCAGCCCGAACAGGAAACGCGGCAAGGTGGTGGATTTGGACTTTTCCAGCGCCTGCAGCAGGTTTTGCGCCGACTTGTCGGCCATGCGCTCGAGGCCGGCCAGCGCCGTCAGGCCGAGTTTGTAGAGGTCCGGCAGCGTGCGGACGATGTTGGCGTCGACCATCTGCTCGACCAGCTTGTCGCCCAGGCCCTCGATCTCGACCGCGCGCCGGTGCGCGTAATGCAGGATGGCTTCCTTGCGCTGGGCGCCGCAAAACAGGCCGCCGGTGCAGCGGTAGTCGGCTTCGCCCTCTTCCCGCACCGCATCCGAACCGCAGACCGGGCAGCTGCGCGGCATGCTGAACTGCGGCGCGTCTTTCAGGCGTTTGTCGGCCAGCACGCTGACCACCTCGGGGATCACGTCGCCGGCGCGCCGCACAATCACGGTGTCGCCGATACGCACGTCCTTGCGCCTGGCCTCGTCCTCGTTGTGCAGGGTCGCGTTGGTCACGGTGACACCGCCGACAAACACCGGGGCCAGCTTGGCCACCGGCGTGAGTTTTCCGGTGCGGCCGACCTGCACGTCAATGGCCAGCACGGTGGTGATCTGCTCCTGCGCCGGGTACTTGTGCGCCACGGCCCAGCGTGGCTCGCGCGTGACAAAACCCAGCTTTTTCTGCAGGGCCAGGCTGTTGACCTTGTAGACCACACCATCGATGTCGTAGGGCAGCTGGTCGCGCTCGCGCGAGATTTTCTCGTGGAACGCTATCAATTCGGGAGCGCCTTGCGCAGTCTGGGTAAGGGCTGCGACCGGAAAACCCCATGATTTGAGGGTCAACAGCAGCTGGAAGTGGGTCTCGAACTGCGGACCGCCCTCCTCCTGCGGCGTGACTTCGCCCAGGCCGTAAGCAAAAAAGCTCAGCGGTCGCTGGGCCGCGATGCCCGGGTCCAGCTGCCGCACTGCGCCGGCGGCGGCGTTGCGCGGATTGACGAACGTTTTTTCGTTTTTCGCGCCTTGGGCAATCTTCTCGCGTTGTTTCTCGTTGAGCGATTCGAAATCGTCGCGCCGCATGTAAACCTCGCCGCGCACCTCGAGCACGGGGAGGACATCTTTTGGAAGCCGTAGCGGAATCTGCCGGATGGTGCGGATATTCTGCGTGACATCCTCGCCGACCTCGCCGTCGCCTCGCGTCGCAGCCTGGACCAGCACGCCGTTCTCGTAACGCAAATTCATGGCCAGGCCATCGAACTTCAGTTCGGCGACATACTCCACCGGCGGGTCGGACTCGGCCAGGCCCAGTTCCTTGCGCACGCGGGTGTCGAAGTTCTGCGCGCCGGTCGCCTCGGTGTCGGTCTCGGTGCGAATGCTGAGCATGGGCACGGCGTGTCGCACGCTGGCAAACTGGTCCAGCGCCTTGCCGCCGACACGCAAGGTCGGCGAGTCGGGGCTGGCCAGTTCAGGATGCGCGGCCTCCAGCGCCTGTAACTCCTGGAACAGGCGGTCGTACTCGGCATCGGGAATGCTGGGCTCGTCGAGCACGTAATAACGATGGGCGTGCTGGTGCAGCTCGGTGCGCAACTCGGCGACACGGTCGGCCGGCGACGCAAACAGATCAGGGGTGGCCATCTCGGGAATTCCAGCTGGTTTTTTTTGACCAGGCCGCCGCGGAACCGGCTTCGCCGGGCCGCAGGCGGCGCCCCCTGCAGGGGGGAAGCGGCCGAAGGTCGCTACGGGGGGGAGTCATGTTTTTCAGGAAAACAGCCGGCGTCCCAGCGCCGAGCCAGCCGGCATGTCGCGCTCTTCCAGCGTGTTGTAGAGCTGCTCCAGGTCGGCGTGAATGGCTTCCATGGCTTCCGGCCGGATCGGCTGGCCCTGGTCGTCGATGATCACGCCGTCCATGCCGGAGGCCAGCGCGATCGCTGCCTCGCACAGGCGCACAAACGGTTGCTCGTCACGCAGCACCTGCGGCACATCGAGCGACAGCGTCAGTTCGCGCAGCGCGGTCTGTTCCGGCTCTTCGGCCATGGCGGCCTGGGTGTCGAAGGACAGGCCCAGCACCGGCGGCGCATGCGGGCCGGACTGGCTGGCTGGCAACACCATGCGGCCCGGGATGGAACCGGCGACAAAACCGAGTTTGGCCGCGCTCTGGTGCACATAACCGGGGCTCCAGGCGGTGTGTTTGGCGCGCAGGGTGAAGCCCAGCTGCGCGTCGTGGGCGCTGGCAAAGTTGTCGAGTTCACGCGCGCGCGCCACCTCGTCCATCATGTCCGGGAACTCCGGCTGGCCGTCGATGGCGTCGGCAAAAGCCTGCGCCTTCATGACAAATTCGGAAAACTCGATCTGGTTCAGCGCACCGGTGCGGTTGGCCAGCTGCACGCCGGCCTGAAAAGCGCTGTAACGCTGGCCGGCGGCCGGGGTTTCCCAGGCGCCTGTCGCCAGGCTCAGGCCTTCGATCGCAAACGGCTTGCTGCCGGCACGGCGCGAGCCGGGCAGCGCGGCCAGAGCCGCTTCGCCGGACACCACCGAATCGATGACGATGGGCGCGATCACGTCGATCAGGGCATCCAGCCCGGGTTTTTTCTCGGGCACGGTCAGCGCCGTCAGCGCGTCGAGGCTGGAATCGGCATCAAAGCCGGGCTCCAGCCGCTCCGGCTGGCTGGCCTCGCCGTGGGGCGTGAGTTCGCCAACCGTCGGCTCGATCGCGGGGGCGACCGGGTCGGGCGTGGGCTGCATGGGCAGATTTTTGCGCGCCGTCCAGGCGCTGTGCGCCACAACGATGGCCAGCACGATGCCGCCGATGATGGCCAGGCTGATCTGCAGCGTGCTCATGCAGCCTCCGCGAAGCCCAGTGCCGCTTCCATGTCCACGGCGACGATGCGCGAAACGCCCTGCTCCTGCATGGTCACGCCGATCAGTTGTTCGGCCATTTCCATGGCGATCTTGTTGTGGCTGATGAACAGGAACTGGGTTTCCTTGCTCATGCTGGCCACCAGCTTGGCATAACGCTCGGTGTTGGCGTCGTCCAGCGGCGCATCGACCTCGTCGAGCAGACAGAAAGGCGCCGGGTTGAGCTGGAAGATCGCAAACACCAGCGCAATCGCCGTCAGGGCCTTTTCGCCGCCCGAGAGCAGGTGGATGGTCTGGTTCTTCTTGCCGGGCGGCTGGGCCAGCACCTGCACGCCGGCGTCGAGGATTTCCTCGCCGGTCATCATGAGTTTGGCATTGCCGCCGCCGAACAGGCGCGGGAACATCTCGCCGAAATGCCGGTTCACGGTCTCGAAGGTCGAGGACAACAGCTCACGCGTTTCGGTGTCGATCTTCTTGATCGCGTCTTCCAGAGTGTTCATGGCCTCGTTCAGGTCGGCCGACTGCGCGTCGAGGAACTGCTTGCGTTCGCGCGCGCTCGCCAGTTCATCGAGGGCGGCCAGGTTCACCGCGCCCAGCGACTGGATTTCGCGGTTGATGCGGTCGATCTCGCCCTGCAGGCCCGAAAGGCGCACATTGCCGGTCTGGATGGATGACTCGACTGCGGCGAGGTCGGCCTGCGCATCGGTCAGCAACTGCGCATACTGCTCGAAACCCAGGCGCGCGGCCTGCTCTTTGAGCTGGAACTCGGTGATGCGCTG
This sequence comes from Paenacidovorax caeni, assembly GCA_943370985.1. GTDB lineage: Bacteria > Pseudomonadota > Gammaproteobacteria > Burkholderiales > Burkholderiaceae_C > Polaromonas > Polaromonas caeni_A. The sequence continues at coordinate 1,910 of CALRTF020000170.1, read as the reverse complement.
GCGCAGCGGCTCGAGTTCACGCTCGAGCTGCAGGCGTCGCTCGTCGCTGGCGCGCAGCTTGGTGGTCAGGTCGTCGTACTGGCTGCGTTTGGCGCCGAGGTCGGCCTCGCGCTCCAGCTTGACATTGAGCGCATCCTGCAGGCCGGCCTTGGCGGCGGCGTCGCTGAGGCGCGACAGTTCCTCTTTGGCGCGTTCTTCCTCGCTGGCAATCGACGCGGCCTGCTGCGCGGCGATGGCCATCGAGCGCGTCAGTTCGTCGCGGCGCGAGGCCAGGCTGCGCAGCGCAAACTGCGCTTCCTGCGACTGGCGCTCAAGCGCGCGCTGCTGCTCGCGTGATTCGTTGAGCTTGCGCTCGGCCTCGATCACGCGGTCGTCGAGCTGCGCATGGCGCTCCTGGCTGTCGGCCAGCTGCATGTCGAGTTCCTCAAAGCGCGCTTCGGCCGTGACCTTGCGCTCCTGCAAATCGGCCATTTGCGCGTCGATCTCGCCGAGATCGGCGTTGATCTGTTCGCTGCGCGCGCGGGTCTGTTCGGCCAGCTGGGTCAGGCGCAGGACTTCGACCTGCAGCTCGTGGGTGCGGCTCTGGCCTTCGGCAGCCTCGCGGCGCGCCGTGGCCAGGCGCTGGGCGGCATCGGCATAAGCCGCTTCGGCGCGGATCAGGGCGCTGCGCGCCTCGTCGGCGATCAGGGCCTGGCCGCGCAACTGTTTCTCGAGGTTCTCGATTTCCTGGGCGCGCGCCAGCAGGCCGGCCTGTTCGGAGTCCTGCGCGTAAAAACTCACGCTGTGTTGTGTCACGGCATGGCCGGTCTGCACAAAAATCACCTCGCCGGCCTGCAACTGCGGGCGTGCCGACAGGGCTTCGTCGAGGCTGGCTGCAGTCAGGCAGCCGTGCAGCCAGTCGCCCAGCAGCGCGGCCTGGCCGGCATCCCCGAGGCGCAGGAAGTCGGCCAGCGGTTTGAGGCCGCTGCGCGAGGCTGGCGCCGCTGCGCCGGCTGCCGGCGGCGAATAAAACGAGAGTTTGGCCGGCGGCGTGTCACGGCCGTCGGTGCCGGCAAAACCGCGCACCATGTCCAGGCGCGACACCTCCAGCGCGCTGAGCCGTTCGCGCAGTGCAGCCTCCAGCGCATTTTCCCAGCCCTGCTCGATGTGGATGCGGCTCCACAGGCCCTGCAATCCATCGAGGCCGTGTTTGGCCAGCCAGGGCTTGAGTTTGCCGTCGGTCTTGACCTTTTCCTGCAGCGCCTTGAGCGCTTCCATGCGCGCCGACAGATCGGCCTGTTTGGCCGATTCGGTGTTGACGGCCTGCTGTTTGTTGCGTCTGTCCTCGTCGAGCTGTGGCACGCTGTCGGTCAGCTCGTGCAGGCGCGCCTCGACCATTTCCTGGTTTTCCTGCGCCGCGCTGAACTGGGTGTTGAGGTTGGTCAGGCGCGCCTCGTCGGGCGCATTGAGGGCATTTTTGTCGGCGCTCAGGCGCTCGTGGCGCAGGCTGAGCGCGCGCGACTGCTCTTCGATGTTGCGCTGGTCGGCGGCCAGCACCTGAATCTGCTGCTGCACCTGGCCGACGCTGCTGCGCTGCTCGTTGGCCTTGGCCTGCGCGGCGCGCAGCGCTTCCTCGAGCGCCGGCAACTGGCCGGCCTGGTCCTCGCTTTGCGCGGCCAGCAGTTCCGACTGTTCTTCGGCCTGCAGCGCCTGGGCGGCGAGGTCTTCGGTTTCCTGTGCCGCATCGTCCTTGCGGGCGGCCCACTGCGCGGTCTGGTCCTTGAGCTGCTGCAGGCGCTACTCGACGCGCTGCCGGCCCTCGACCACAAAACGGATCTCGGCCTCGAGGCGCCCGACTTCAGCGCTGGCTTCGTACAACTTGCCCTGGGCCTGGTTCACATGGTCGCCAGCGGCGTAATGCGCCTGGCGTA
>CALRTF020000169.1:0-8964 GCA_943370985.1 Paenacidovorax caeni | reverse complement strand
TGTCGGCTTCTTCAAAAACCGCGGTGGAACGCCTGCGCCTGCATGGCGTGCAGGTTCTGCGTGTGAGCGAGCCCGGCTCCATGCTGGGTGACCTGTACCGCGAAACCGCACGCGCGGCCGGCGTGCGCCAGGACGTGCGCGGCGCGATTGCCGACGCCGGGCAGATCGTCAAAACCGAGGTGGCGCTGGTGCGCGGCGTCATCGACGCACCCACCGGCAGTTATTACGTGCCGCTGAACCAGCCGCTGGCCAACCTGGTGATCGCCGCGCTGGAGCCCGACACCCAAAGCAGCTATTTCGCCAACCGGCTGATCGACAGCCTGGCCGGCAGCGCGCGTGTGATGTCCGAGCCGTCGGTAAAAACCGAAGAGCTGCCCTGAACCAGCGGCGCCGCGCGGGCGGCGGAAAATCCTGAGTCCTACAAGGCCCGGCTATCGCGACTGACAGCCGGAGCACGGGTTCCGGGGCGTAATCAGGCAATGAAGACATTTGAACTGACTCCCAAGATGGTCACCATGGGTGGCGTGTTTTATCCCACGGGTTATGCCGTCCTGCTGTTCCCTGCAGCAGACCAGGCCAGACAGGCCGGCGAGGCACTCGAAGCCGCCGGCTTTGCGGGCGAGGCCGTGATGCTGCTGCCGCCGGAGACCATCCTGCGCGACATTGGCAAGGTCGACGGCGACAAGGGCGGCATGCCCTCTGTCGGCACCGAGGGCCACACGGTCGACAAATACATCGCGCTGGCCCGCCAGGGCCACCACGGCGTGATGGTTCACGCGCCCGACGATGAAGACACCGAGCGCCTGCTGTCATCGCTGCGCCAGCTGCCTTTCACCTACGGCCAGAAATACCATATGCTGGCAATGGAAGATCTGGAGCCGGTTGCCAGCTAAGCGCTGCTTGCCGTAGGCTGCTGGGCCACACGGGCTCGCGCAGCGCATCAAGTGCCATGGAATTCGTAGCTGCTTGCGCTTGCAGGATATGGGATGGCGGCCGATTTGCTTCGTTTTTTCAGCGATTCGGCAGGCCACCCGGCTGCACTCTTTCGCCAAATTCAAGCCATTCAGGCCGCCAGCCCTTGAACAGCAAGCGTTTTCAGCTATTGCTTTGATAGCGTTTCAGGCGCTGCAGGCACCCTCGCCGTGACCTGGCTGCCCCCGTACCCGTCCATAATGGCGGGCAAAAGGGTAGTCAGCGTTGAAAACACTGGTCTTGGGCGGATACGGAAACTTCGGCGCGCGCATCTGCCGGGCACTGGCCGGTGATGCCCGCCTCCAGCTTCTGATCGGCGGACGGGATCTCCAGCGCGCACAAGCCCTGGCCGATGCCTTGCCTGCCGGCGCCCAGGCGGTGGCCCTGGACCACGGCGCGCCCGGCTTCGGTCAACGTCTGCAGGAACTGGGCGTCGAGCTGCTGATTCACAGTGCCGGTCCCTTCCAGCAGCAGGACTACGCAGTGGCCCGCGCCGCCGCCGCGGCAGGGGCGCACTACATCGATCTGGCAGACGGCCGCCGCTTTGTCTGTGATTTTCCCGCCGCGCTGAACAGTCTGTTTAGCGAGCACGCGCGCACGGCCATCTGCGGCGCCAGCACAGTGCCCGCGCTGTCTTCGGCCGTGGTTGACCATCTCTGCAGCGGCTGGCAAGGCCTGGACAGCATCGACACCTGCATTGCACCGGCCCAGACGGCACCGCGCGGGCTGGCCACGATGGCGGGGGTGCTTAGCTATTGCGGCGCGCCGCTGCAGGTCTGGGACGAGGGGCGGTGGCAGGCGCGCCTGGGCTGGGCCAGCCCGCGTGAAGTGCACTTCGCCCGGCTGCGTCCACGTCTGGGTGCACTCTGCGACATCCCCGACCTCGAACTGTTCCCGGCGCACTACCGGGTCGGGCGCCGCGTGATGTTCCGGGCGGCGCTCGAGGTCGGCATGGCCCAGCGCGGCCTGGCAGGGCTGGCCAGGCTGCGCGCCTGGGGCCTGATCCGGCAGCCGGCACGGCTGGCCGGCCTGCTCAACAGCAGCGCCCGCGTCCTCGATGGGCTGGGGTCCTCACTCGGCGGCATGGTAGTCCGCGTCGCAGGCAGGGACGTGAGCGGACATGCCGCGCGGCGCGCATGGCATATCGCCGCCGACCGTGACCATGGGCCCGAAATTCCCTGCATGGCCGCCATCCTGCTGGCCCGCAAACTGGCGGACGGGCAAGCCCTGGCCGCGGGGGCTTTTACATGTTTGGGCATGCTCGATCTCGCGGAGTTTGAGCCCGAATTTGCACGCTGGGGCATGCTGACCGACATCGTGGAAGAGGAGGCAGCGCATGGCGCATAAAAAGCTGGAGTTCCCCATGCCGGCCAGCGAGACTGTGGTCTTCGACGCGTTTCACCATCACCTGTGGCGCACGCGCTGGGACTCACTGGTCAGCGCCACCCACGTGTTGGGCGGCGCGCCCTGCCCCTTCGTCGGCGCCGTGACCGACAACACCGGTGCAGGCCTCCTGCGCGGCCTGTCGATGCGCACACAGTTTGTATCCTACGACCGGCCACGCGTCGCAGCTGCATCCATGATCGGCCAGTCGTTTCCCTTCACCAAATGGGCCGCTTCCATGCGGCACCGCAGAACGGGGCCGCGGCAATCCTTGCTTATCTACACCTACAGCTTTGAAGCCGGGCCGGCGTGCTTGCGCTGGTTGTTGACGCCTGCTGTGGAAGGCATCTTCACCTGGCAGACGCGCCGGCGCTTTGCACGGCTGCATGACTTTCTGGCGCAACATGCCGCCGAAGTCGAGCGCTGGCAGCAGGACAAGGCCCCTGCCGGCACATCCTCGGCGAGGCCAGCATGATGCTGTCCCGCCAGGACCTGCAGTGCTTGCGCCTGAGCGTGGTTTTTGTGTGGCTGGCCACCGCCATCGTCAGTGTGTGGGAGCTGGAAGGCCAGAGCGTCGAACTGCTGATGGCCGCCGGCGTGCAGGACCCGGTCCTGACGCGCTGGCTGATCCTCTCGGGTGCCGGTGTGGACGCTGCGCTGGGACTGGCCCTGCTGCAGCGGCCTGTGCGCTGGACCTACCTGGCGGCGCTGGCCGTCATGGGGCTGATGACAGCGGTGGCGACGGTGATCGCCCCCTCGCTGTGGTTGCATCCGCTGGGCCCGCTGACCAAAAACCTGCCGATCGCCGCCATCCTCCTGGTGCTGGCAAGGACCAGGCCGTGAGCCTGTACCTGACCCTCAAGTGGATTCACATCCTGTCCAGCGTGGTGCTGGTGGGCACTGGCCTGGGGTCGGCGTATTACCTGTTTTTTGTGAACCGCACGCGCAATGTCCAGGCGCAGGCTGTGGTGTCCAGCCTGGTGGTGCGCGCCGACTGGTGGTTCACTACACCGACCGCAATCATTCAGCCTGGCACCGGTCTGGCCATGGCCTACCTGGCAGGCCTGCCGCTGAGCACGCCATGGCTGGCGATCTCGATCGCTCTGTTTGTTGTCGCGGGCGCCTGCTGGCTGCCGGTGGTGTGGCTGCAAATCCGCATGGCAGCGATGGCGCGGGAAGCCGCGCGCACGGCAAGCGGATTGCCCGATGCCTACTGGCGTTATGCGCGCTGGTGGGAGTGGCTGGGGTATCCGGCGTTTGTGGCGATGCTGGCGGTTTTCTACCTGATGGTGGTGAAGCCGGTGTTCGGCTGATTTTCAGCACAACGGGAGATGCAACCATCTTGAGCTAAAACGGTATGTCATCGTCCATATCGTCAAAGCCACTCGGCGCTTTACTTTTGGTATAGCGCTCAATCGAATCGAATCGTAAATGCAGATTGGCAAGAGTCACGCGTTGCTTTTCGCCAGATGCTGTTTGCAGCAGTTTCAAAAACTGCTTCAAAACATTAACTGGAAACCCTTGCTTACGATAGAAGTATTCGCCAATCAGCAAACACCGCAGCAATGGCACAGGGTCAGGCATGAAAGTCTCGAGGGTCACATTGCGAGCAACGTTTTGTAGGCCCGTACGGATCCGCTCAAGGTCGTCGGTGTATTTCACACCAACTTCCAGTTTGGTGAGACGCTTCGTTACCTCATCAGCGAAATTCCTGTACGCAGTACGCTCGCTGGCAGAGAACTCAATCTCGTAAAACAAGTCGCTTTGGATCGCTTGTTCAACTTCTGAAAAACTCTTTATGCGCTCCCCTGAGTTTCTTACCGCCATACGGTTCAAAATTCCGGCGTATTTAAAGTGCTGGATGCCTTCTTCAAGAAGAATTTGCTGGAATAGCTTCCCGACAAAATAGACTTCCGTGCAGAAATCGTACGTGGAAGTCTGAAACTCTTCCGGAGGATCGCACCAGAGATTCAAGCTAATACTTTTATCGAAATCAACGGAGCACTCAACTCTCTTTCCAAAACCCAAGTCGATTATTTTGGCGATTCCAGCGTCATTGACCATGAGATTTGCAGGCCGAATGTCCCTATGCAAAACGCTCTTGGACTCCAGATGCTTGAAACCTTGGATAACTTGGAGAAATATTTCATTGGCTTGCTCTGGATTATTTTTGAGGTAGGTCGGAAGATCTTCACCTCGCACATACTCCATCAGGATGAATCCTGAAAAGGTTTCCGGATAAAGGTAGTAGTTAAATACTCGGAGAACGTTCACATGGTGAAGATCGTGAAGCAGTTTTATTTCGCGAACAAAATTTTGAAACAAAACTGCTCGATCTAAACCATCCAATGGGGAGTACTTCTTGCAGACGAAATCTTGATCCAGAACTTCATCTTTTAGTAAAACAGTGCGACCGCAAGCACCTTGACCCAGTTCCTTAATGAGCACGTAGTCCTTACGCCTCAGGAACGTTACCAGCTTGGCATCAACGCTCATAGGCCCAGCCAGCGACCCCAGCGCAGAAACAGTTGATTCGGCTTGAGGTGAGTGGAGTCACTCAGAAATCCCCACTTCCGCCATGCGCAAGGCTCTCGAACTTGGTGATGCGGTTGATGAAGGCGAGTTTCACTGTACCGGTCGGGCCGTTACGCTGCTTGCTGATGATGACCTCGGCCACGCCGGGTTCCTTGCAGGCATCCTTGGTGTAGTACTCGTCGCGGTAGATGAACATGATGATGTCGGCGTCCTGCTCGATCGCCCCGGATTCGCGCAGGTCGCTCATCATGGGGCGCTTGTCGGTGCGCGACTCGACCCCCCGGCTCAGCTGGGACAGCGCGATCACCGGGCACTGCAGCTCCTTGGCCAGCATCTTCAGGCCGCGTGAAATCTCGCCGACGGCGGTCGCGCGGTTTTCCTCGCTCATGCTGGACGAGACACTCATCAGCTGCAGGTAGTCGACCACGATCAGGCCGAGCTTGCCGCACTGGCGCGCCAGCCGCCTGGCGTTGGCGCGCAGTTCGCTGACGGTCAGGCCGGGCGTCTCGTCGATATGCAGCGAGATGTTGCGCAGCTTCTCGATGGCTTCGGTCAGGCGCGGCCACTCCTCGTCGGTCAGCGCGCCGGTGCGCAAATGCGTCTGGTCGATGCGGCCGATGGAGCCGACGATACGCACCGCGAGCTGTGAAGCGCCCATCTCCATCGAGAACACCGCCACCGGCAGGCCTTCGTTGAGCGCCACATGTTCGGCAATGTTGATGGCCAGCGCGGTTTTGCCCATGGACGGCCGTGCCGCGAGGATCACCAGGTCGCCGGCCTGGAAGCCCGAAGTCATTTTGTCGAGGTCGTAAAAGCCGGTCGGGACGCCGGTCACGTCGTTCGGGTTTTCCGACATCTCGGTGACGCGGTCCAGCAGGCTGACCACCAGGGTGTCCATGCTCTGGAAGCCCTGCTTCATGCGCGAGCCCTGCTCGCCGATCTTGAAGATTTTCTGCTCGGCCTCGTCGAGGATGCTCGCCACCGCCTTGCCCTGCGGGTTGAAGGCGTTGGTGGCGATCTCGTCACTGGCGGCCACCAGCTTGCGCAGGATGGAGCGCTCGCGCACGATCTCGGCGTAGCGGCGGATGTTGCTGGCGCTCGGCACATACTGCGCCAGCGAGTTGAGGTAACCCAGGCCGCCGACCTCCTCGGCCTTGCCCTGGTTCTGCAGGTGTTCATAGACCGTGATCACGTCGGCCGGTTTGGTGGCGTTAATCAGCGCGCCGACGGCCGCGTAGATCAGCTTGTGTTCGTAGCGGTAGAAGTCCTCGTCGACCAGCAGGTCGCCGACCCGGTCCCAGGCGCCGTTGTCCAGCAGCAAACCGCCCAGCACGCTGGATTCGCCCTCGATCGAATGCGGGGGAATGCGCAGCTGCGCAATTTGCCGGTCGGCGCTGTAGCGGGGGTCGGGAGCGGTGGAAAGTACGGCGGACATGGGTTTCCTGAAGAGCCCCCCATGCTAGCGCCAAGCGGGGCCGGCGTCACGGGACAAAGCTGTTGATAAGTTCTTGATAAGCAGGGCACAAACCTGTACAGGCTGTGTACCGCCCGCCATGAAAAAAGCCGCTCGGGGAGCGGCTTTTCCGGGACCGGCGGACCGGTGCGATGCGGTTTACGCCGATTCGCCGTACACCGTCACGGTGATGTCCACAGCCACATCGGTGTGCAGCGCGACCGTCACAGGATGATCGCCGACCGTCTTGAGCGGACCGTTGGGCATGCGGATCTGCGACTTGGCCACAGGGAAACCCTGTTTGGTCAGCTCGGCAGAAATGTCATGGTTGGTGACGGAGCCGAACAAACGGCCGTCCACGCCGGCTTTTTGCGTCAGCTTGACGGTGGTGCCGCCGAGTTTTTCGCCCTGGGCCTGGGAAGCAGCCAGTTTCGCAGCGGCAGCTTTTTCGAGCTCGGCGCGTTTGACTTCGAATTCCTTGATGGCCACGGCGGTGGCGCGACGGGCGCGGCCGGACGGGATCAGGAAGTTGCGTGCGTAGCCGTCCTTGACCTTGACGACTTCACCCAGGTTGCCCAGGTTCACGACTTTGTCGAGCAGAATGATTTGCATGGTCGGCTCCTTACAGGCTGCGGTGCTGGTCGCTGTAAGGCAGCATCGCGAGGAAGCGAGCGCGCTTGACGGCGGTGTTGATCTGGCGCTGGAAAATCGCGCGCGTGCCGGTCAGGCGTGCGGGGATGATTTTCCCGTTTTCGGCCACAAAATCGCGCAGGGTGTCGATGTCCTTGTAGTCGATTTCTTCAACGCCAGCAGCGGTGAAACGGCAAAAGCGCTTGCGCTTGAACAGCAGGGATTGTGTGTTGCGCTTGGGGCGCTTGTCTTTGTTGAAACGTTTTGGTCCGGGCATGATGGACTCCTTAAAGGGGGTTCAGTACTTGATCAGAAACTGGTTGAAAAGCTTGGATGTGAAACACGACACTTTTGCTGCCGCGCGCATTGACCAGGAAACCGGTGAACCTGAAGGCTTGTCCCAGGGCGAGCCGGCCGGTTTGTTCGGCCAGCGCTCCAAAGGCAACTGCTTTCATGGTGACCTTGACCTGCCGGGTGGCACCTGCTTCCGTCATTTCGGACTCGTGATCGAGGACGAAGTTGGCGGCGGGGATGCCAGCGGGCGTGTAGCGCAGGGGACTGGCCTCGGCGATACAGGCGGTCAATTCAACGTGGTTCACTGCGAAATGGTCTGCGCAGCTGTGCGTCTTTCAACGGCATGGTCGCGTCTTACGACGCTGCATACTCCTGCTGCTGGGCCTTGCGGGCTTCTTCCCTCTCGACGTTGCGCATCATGAGGGACGGGCCGGTTTCGGCTTTCTTCTTGACCACGGTCAGGTGGCGCAGCACGGCATCGTTGAACTTGAACGCGTGTTCAATTTCTTCCATCACGGCTTGGCTGGCTTCGATGTTGATGCACAGGTAGTGGGCTTTGGCGAGTTTCTGGATCAGGTACACCAGCTGGCGCCGGCCCCAATCTTCAACCCGGTGCACTTTTCCGCCGCCGGCGGTAATCATGCTTTTGTAACGTTCCAGCATGGCTGGAACCTGCTCGCTTTGATCCGGATGGATCAGCAAGACGATCTCGTAGTGACGCATAAACTCTCCTTGTGGTTGATAAAAGCTGCCCCAGCGTCGTTAAGGGTGCAGCAAGGCGAAGCCCATGATTATATACCAGGCAGATATCGCCCCCACGCTTGCTCACTGCGTCCACGGCCCCGGCTTGCAGGAAACGCCCTTCGCAGCAGCTTTTGAAAACACCGCCCATGAAAAAAGCCCGGCAACTTGTGTTGCCGGGCTTTGGGACCTGAAAGCTTCAGTTCAGGTCATGGCGGGCGCCTGATCAGGCGGCGCGAAGCGTTGGGTAACGCACGTGTTCGACCAGTTCCTGGATCTTGCGGCTGGGCGCCGGTGTCACCAGGCTGACCAGGATGATCACGGCGAAGCCGATAGGCACACCGAAGATACCGGCCGAGATCGGCTGGATGTCCCACCAGAGCTGGACTGGCGAGGTGATGCCGAACAGGCCGCGCATCCAGGGCTGGGTGGTGACCATGTAGAAGAACGTGGTTCCCAGACCGGCGATCATGCCCAGCGAGGCAGCAATGCCAGTGGCACGTTTCCAGAAGATCCCCAGAGTCAGCGCCGGGAAGAAGGCTGCCGCCGCGAACGAGAACGCCGCAGACACCAGGAACAGGATGTCGGCCGGTTTCTGGGCAGCCACATAAGCGGCAGCCAGCGCAACGATCAGCAGCAGGACCTTGGAGATGGTCACGCGGCGTGCGGTCGAGGCGTTCGGGTCGATCATCTTGTAGTACAGGTCATGGCTCAGCGCATTGGCAATCGTCAGCAGCAGGCCGTCGGCCGTCGACAGCGCCGCAGCCAGACCGCCGGCAGCCACCAGGCCGGACACCACGTAAGGCAGGCCGCCAATGGCAGGCGCCGCCAGCACGATGATGTCGCCACCGATGGACATCTCGTTGAGCTGCAGGATGCCGTCCTTGTTGATGTCGGTCACCGACAGCAGGCTCGGGTCCACCTTGGTCCATTCGGCGATCCAGAAGGGCAGCTTG
>CALRTF020000168.1:0-8975 GCA_943370985.1 Paenacidovorax caeni | reverse complement strand
TGGGTTCGGTGTTCGTCGTGCGCCAGTCGCCGACGGTGGCCCAGTTGCGCATGTTGATCCTGACGCCGCAGGCACGCGGCCAGGGCCTGGGCGCGCTGCTGACCGACGAATGTATTGCCTTCGCGCGCAGCAAGGGCTACAAAAAAATGGTGCTCTGGACCAACAGCTGCCTCGGCAGTGCGCGCGACATCTACGCCAGACGCGGCTTCAGGCTGGTCAAAAGCGAGCCTTACGCCGGCTTCGGCAAGGACCTGGTCGGAGAAACCTGGGAACTGCGGCTGTGAACGGCCTGCGGCCGCGGTGAGGCTCAACCTCGCGCTGCTTGCCGCGGCGGCCACCGGCGTGCAGGTGGGCGCGGCCATCGTGGCCTCCCGTTTTGTCGTGGCCGAGGTGCCGCCGCTGACACTCGCCCTGCTGCGTTATGCCATCGGCCTGGCCTGCCTGCTGCCCTTTTTTTTGAAAGCCTTGAGGGCTCCAGCCCCCGATGGACAAGAGCGAGCAGCTATCAAAAATATAGCACTGAAGGACTGGCTGGTGATGGCGGCGCTGGGCGCCGGACAGTTTGCGCTGCTGATCGCGCTGCTCAACCACGGCCTCCAGCACATCGCCGCCGCCCAGGCGGCGCTGATTTTCAGCCTGTTTCCCCTGCTGACCCTGCTGTTGTCCGGCCTGCTCGGGCGCGAACCCGTTTCGGCCGCGCTGGTCACCGGCGTGCTGCTGTCGATCGCCGGGGTCGCCGTGTCGCTGTGGCCCAAACTCCAGGCGCCCCATCCGGGACACTGGTGGGGCGAAGCGGCCGTGCTGGCCAGCGCCGGCGTCGGTGCACTCTGCAGTGTGCTCTACCGCCCTTACCTGCAGCGCTACCCGACGCTGGCGGTGTCGACCTTTGCCATGCTGGTTTCCGTGCTGTTTCTCGGCCTGCTGGCCCTGGCCGAAAACTGGCCGGCGCGGGTCATGGCGCTCAGCCTGCAAAGCTGGACCGTGATCGCGCTGATCGGCATCTCCAGCGGGATCGGCTACTTCTGGTGGCTGTATGCCCTCAAGCACGAGTCGCCGACGCGGGTCACCATATTTCTCGCGCTCAACCCGCTGACCGCAGCCCTGCTTGGCATGCTTTTTCTCGGGGAAGCCCTTTCCCCATGGTCAGGCGCAGCTATTGTTTTAATAGCAGCCGGATTGTGGCTGGCAACCCGCCGCGGTGCGCCCGCGCGGCGATAATCGACGCCATGAACGCCCCCTCCAGCGCGGACGATGCCGTCCCCCGGCCGCAACCCCAATCCCTGACCGATCTGTTTGTGTCCTTCACGCTGCTGGCCTTGCAGGGTTTCGGCGGCGTGCTGGCCGTGGTGCAGCGTGAACTGGTCGAGAAAAAACGCTGGATGACGCGCGAGGAGTTTGTCGAGGAATGGGCCGTGGCGCAGATCATGCCCGGGCCCAATGTGGTCAACCTCTCGCTGATGATTGGCCACCGCTATTTCGGCCTGCGCGGCGCGATGGCTGCGCTGGCGGGCATGCTGACGGTCCCCTTGCTCGTGGTGCTGATGCTGGCGCTGGTCTACGCGCAGTTTGCCGGCCATCCCGGCGTGGCCGGCGCGCTGCGCGGCATGGGCGCCGTGGCCGCCGGCCTGATTGCGGCCACCGGGCTCAAGCTGATGAGCGCCCTGAAGAACCACCCGCTGGGCCTGCCGCTGTGCATCGCGCTGGCGCTGCTGTGTTTCACCGGCATCGCGCTGCTGCGGCTGCCGCTGGTGTATGTGCTGCTCGGCCTGGGCGTGACCGCCTGCACGCTGACTTACAGGAAGCTGGACCGATGATGCTCGACCTGTCATGGAGCGACTGGCTGGCCATGTTCGGCCATTTCATGGTGCTGTCGCTGCTGTCGGTGGGCGGGGCCATCACCACCGCGCCCGACATGCACCGCTACCTGGTCGACGGCCAGCACTGGCTCAGCGACCCGCAGTTCAATGCCTCGGTCGCGATTGCGCAGGCCGCCCCCGGACCCAATGTGCTGTTTGTTGCCCTGATGGGCTGGCATGTGGGACTGAACACGGGCGGGCCGCTGATGGGCCTGTTCGGCGTGCTGGTCACCATGCTGGGCATCATGCTGCCCAGCACCACCCTGACCTACCTGGCCGCGAGCTGGGGCCACCGCAACCGCAACCTGCGCTGGGTGCGTGCCTTCAAGCAAGGCATGGCGCCCATCGTGATCGCCCTGCTGATCGCGACCGGCTGGATTCTCGCCAGCGCCAATTTCCGCAGCCTCAGCGACTGGCAGGTGCCCTTGCTGGCAGCGGTCACAGCAGCGATTGTCTGGCGCACCCGGCTGCACCTGCTGTGGCTGCTGGGCGCAGGCGCATTGCTTGGCTGGTTCGGCCTGGTTTAACACCTCTCCCGCGCGGCATCCTGCCGTCGCAGCGCTGTGCCATCACCCCCTGTCAAGTGGGTAAAACATCACACGTCTTTTTTTCACATTCAGATACACATTGATACAATAACTTTAGGCTTACTTTTACGAGAATCCGGAATGTCTGAACCCGACAGCGCCCCCGAACCGAGCATCCCGCTTTTTGACGTGGTGATCAATGTGCCGCCCGGCGCACGGCTGGCGGAGATCGAGCGGCTGGCGCGGGATGTGGCAGGCATTGCGCCGGATCGCATCGAACGCCTGATGCAGGTGCTCAAGGGCTCGCCCCAGGCCAAGATCGGCGCCGGGGTCACGCGTGAAAAAGCCGACCTGGCCAAGGAACAATTCACCCAGGCAGGCCTGCTGGTGACCGTCACGCCGCTGCTGGCCATCCAGGCCGCCGTGGCCGGCAGTTACGACGGCACCTTTGTCTGTCCGGCCTGCCAGAAGCGGGTGGTATTGCCGGAAAACCGCCAGTGCCCGGCCTGCGGTATTTTTGTGGACAAGGTGACCGACGAATTCCTGTTGCGGCGCAAGCTGCTGGAGCAGGAGCGCGGCAAGATTGAATTCGCCCAGGCCAAATCAGCCAAGGAGGGCGACAAACGCGCCCGTGAACTGATGGAGGCCTCGGTGCGCGCCAAAGTCCGCGCAGAACTCGAGAAGGAATACGGCATCAAGGAAGAAAAGCCCGGCCTGTTCCCGGGCTCGGGGCGCGTGTTCAAGGCGGTCGGGATGCTGGTCCTGCTGGCGGTGGCTTTTATGGGAGGCCGGGGTTTCTCGACCGAAGGGCTTCCCTTTATCGGCACCAGTGCCAAAGCCAGGGAGGGGGCCACCGTCGCGATGAGCGCCGAAACCCTTGAAAAAACATCCAAGGGTGGCGGGGCAGCGGCCGGTGAAGGGGCAGCGGGTTCCGCCGATGCGGCCACCGGAGATCCCGACGTCGATGACCCGCTGATCCAGGCCGCAGGCGGCAAACGTATTGGCGCCAAGGGCTTGTCGCTCGAGGAAGCCGTCGCTGCTGCGCAGGTGCTCGGAAAATCGGTGGGCAACACCACGGCCGACCGGGCACTTGCCGGCGGGACCGCCGGCAGCAAAACCGGCGTCAAGGCCGCAGGGGCCCCCGGCGGCAGCGCAAGCGCCAGCAGCGACCTGGACGGCAAGATCGACGCGGCCCCTCCCGGCGCGGGCATTGTCGCAGGGCAACCAGGCGCTGCGTCGGCCGGGGCCACCCCGGCCGTCCCCAAACAAACCAAACTGGTGCTGACCGCCGAATTCGCCAGGGCGCTGGCCGAACTCGGACAATCGGCGCGCGCCCGGGGGGTGCTCAAGGCGGCCATGGCCTCGGTCGACCCGGTGGCGGAACCGGCAGCAGCGGCGGCCTTGCGCAACGCCGAGATGCGTTCCCTGGCATGGGCCATCCAGCGCCGCGAGGCCGGCGCGCCGGGCAAGGCGATCGAGGACCTGAAGTCCAAAATAGCGGCGGTGGCCGATGCGGCCGAGCGCACCCAGTTGCTGGGCCAGACCGCTGTCATCCTGAGCCGCGGCGGCCAGTTGCCGCCCGAGGTGCCGCGTGCCTTCCTGTCGCTGGCGGCCGAGTCGCTCAAGTCGGTGACCGGCGGTGCCCAGCCCCAGGCGGCACTCGGCGATCTGGCCGTGTCCATGGCCGAAGTTTTCGCCAATGAAACCAGTACGCGCGCCAGGGCGGGCATGTGGTCCAAGGCGCAAGCCAGCGCCGCGCAAATCGAGGACCTGATCAAGCAGGCGCCCGATCCGTGGGCGCAATTGCGCCTTTACGCTGTGGATCACCAGATCCAGCTTCACCTGGGACACAACGACAAGGCCAGGCAGCGGCTGGACGCAGCACTGGCACAGGCCGGCAAGAACGGCAACCTGGCGGAGCGCGCCGCCTGGCTGCGCAGCATTGCGCAACTCGGCGACGCCGCGGCCCAGGAGCAGATGGATGCCACGACGGCCAGCCTGCAGGCGCAGCTGGAAAGCAAAACCGGGCTGGAAAAAGCCCAGGCGCTGACCCAGCTCGCGCTGCTGTACGCCAGCGGCGGCCTGCCCGCCCGCGCCGAGCAGTACCGCAAGCTGGCGCAGGCCACGCCCGGCCTGAGCCCGGCCGAAAGCACCGCCGTCGCGACCGACCTGATTGTGCGCAGCGACCTGGCCATGGCCCGCGTGCTGCAGGGCCTGGGGCGTTACGCCGAAGCCGAATCGCTGCTGCAACGGGTCAGCGGCTACCTGTTCTAGAAAGCGCCCGGCCCTGCCGCCAGCTTGCGTGCGGGCGCCTCAGTGCAGCTGCGGCGCCTGCAGCACCAGCGCAAACAGCTCGTTGCGGAAGTGGATGCCCAGGCGCGCAAACGCGCGGTTGCGGTAGGTCCTGACCGTCGGCAGGCCCAGGCCCAGGTCTGCGGCCACCCCTTCCTGTGTCATGCCCTGCAGCAGGCGCGCGCACACATCGAGCTCGCGCGCCGTGAGTTGCCCGTTGATCCGTTGCAGCCGCTGCGCCAGCGCCTGCACCGAGCCTGAAGCGCCCGCGAGCACGGGCAGCGGCAACTGCGCCAGGGCCAGGTGTTTTTGGGTCAGCGCCAGCAGCGTCGGCGCCAGGCCTTCGAGGGCAGCGACCTGGCCGTCACTGAAGGCGCGCTGGTGCACATGCCGGTAAAAATTGATGGCAAACACCGTGTCATCGGCCTGCTGGCGCACGATGGACACCCGTTCGGCCACACCGTGCGCTTCATACACGCGTGCCCGGTGCTCCGCCGCCACTTCCTGCGCGCTGATGTGGCACAGCAGCGTGGCGTCCTGCGCCGGGCCGGCCTGCTCGCGCACCAGCGAGCGGTCGCTGAGGTAGGGGCCGGACAGGTAGGCGCGCCAGCACGCGCGCGTGGTGTCGGGAATGCCGTGGCTGGCCGACATGAAGATCGCCGGCTGGCAGTGCGGGCCGGTGCGGTACACCGACCAGGAGCCCGCGGGAAACAGCGGATACAGGCCGCCCAGCAACTCCTTGTCGAAATGCGGCAGGCCCAGCCGCATGATCATGCCGGCCAGCGCCTGACCGGTGTCCGGCCCCGGCGCCGGGTTGAGGGTCCACTTTCTCATTGTTTTTCCTGAGGGCACGCGGGTCGCGCGCGAAGGCTGTCATCTTCGCGGATGACAGCAGCTCCGCCCCTCGGGGATTACGCTAGACGCATGAAATCACCCGCCTCGTCCCAGCTGGTTCCACAGCTCGTCCATTTCGCCGATGTTTCGGTACAGGTCGGCCAGCCGCAGGAGGTCGGCCAGACCCTGCGCGGACTGCGCCGGCTGATCCCGATTCTGGGCGGCGAAGCCCGCGGCCACGGCTGGACCGCGCGTGTGCTGCCGGGCGGCGCCGATTTCCAGCTGCTGGTCAGCGACCGGCTCGCCGAACTCGACGCGCGTTACGTGATGGAGACTGACGGCGGCGACATGATTTACGTGCAGAACCGCGCCGTCCGTTCCGGCCCCGCGGACCTGATGGCCCGGCTGGTGCGCGGCGAGCCGGTCGATCCGGCGCAGATCTACTTTCGCTGCTCGCCCAGCTTTGAAACCGCTTCACCGGCGCTCGGCTGGATCGCCGAACGCATGTTTGCCGGAAGCGGCGCCCGCCACCCGGACCGCGTGGTGATGCAGTTCTACGAAATCGCCTGAACCGGCCAGTTTTCCGCCTTTCCATCGCTTTCCAACCAGGAGACACACCATGCGTACACCGCAGCTTTCGAAAACCCGCCGCGTCCTCGCCATCGGCATGCTCGCCGCCGGGCTGCTTCCCTGGGCCGCGGCCCAGGCGCAATCGGCCTACCCGTCCAAACCGGTGCGCATCATCGTCGGTTTTCCGGCCGGCACCGGCCCGGACATCGTGGCGCGCCTGCTGGCGCAGAAACTGTCTGAAAACTGGGGCGGCATGGGCGTGATCGTCGACAACAAACCCGGGGCGGGCGGACTGATCGCCGCGTCCGAGGCTGCGCGCGCCGCACCGGACGGCTACACGCTGATGCTGGGCGAGACCGGCCAACTCAGCATTGCGCCCAGCAGCTACAACAAGCTGCCCTACGACCCGGCCAAAGACTTCATCCCCGTCAGCCAGGTCGTCAGTGCCGACTTTGCGCTGCTGGTCAACCCGCAAAAAGTGCCGGCCAAAAACGTCAAGGAGTTTGTGGACTGGACCAAACAGCAAAAGGGCCTGTTCATGGCCACCTTCGGCGCCGGCACGCCGGGGCATTTCGGTGCCTTCATGTTCGGCGAAGCCATCGGCATCAAACCGGAACCGGTGCACTACAAAAGCACCGGCGACGCCTTGACCGGCCTGTTCAGCGGCGACGTGCAGGGGGTGTTTGCCAGCGTCGGGCTGGCTGCGCCCAACGTCAAGGCCGGCAAGCTGGCCGCACTCGGCACGACCGGCCCGGTGCGCGCCGGTCTCTTGCCCGACGTGCCCACCATCAAGGAGCAAGGCTTCAGCAACCTCGAGGTCACCTCCTGGTTCGGCATCGTGGCACCGGCCAGAACGCCGGCCGACATCGTGGCCCGCCTCAGCGCTGACATCCAGAAAGCCGTGCGTTCGCCCGAAGGCAAGCAGAAAATGGAAGACGCCGGTTTCCGGGTCACCGGCACCAGCGGTGAAGAGTTCGGCCGCATCATCCGCGCCGATACCTTGACCTGGGGCAAGGCCGTGGCCGCCACCGGCTTCAAGGCCGACTGAGCCCGAGCGGCGAAGGGCTCAGGCCGTTCGCTGCCGCAAGGCCTCGTAGAGGCACACGCCGCTGGCCACCGAGACGTTGAGGCTCTCGACCGCGCCGCGCATCGGGATGCTGACCAGTTCGTCGCAGGTCTTGCGCGTGAGCTGGCGCATGCCCTCGCCTTCCGCGCCCAGCACCAGCGCGACCGGCCCGGTCAGCTTGACGTCGTAAATCGTCCGCGGCGCATCGTCGCTGGTGCCTATGCACCAGATGTTGCGCTCCTTGAGTTCACCGAGCGTGCGCGCCAGATTGGTCACCATGAAATAAGGCATGGTCTCGGCCGCGCCGCTGGCCACTTTGGCCACCGTGGCGTTGATGCCGGCCGCATGGTCCTTGGGCGCAATCACCGCGTGCGCCCCGGCACCATCGGCGACCCGCAGACAGGCGCCGAGGTTGTGCGGATCGGTCACGCCGTCCAGCACCAGCAGCAGCGGCGGCTCAGCGGACGCTGCCTCCAGCTGCTCCAGCAGCTCATCGAGTGACTTGACCTGCGCCAGCGGGTCGACACGCGCGACCACCCCCTGGTGGCCATGGCTGCCGCACATCTTGGCCAGGCGCAGGCCGTCGGATTCGATCAGCCGGATGCCGGCCTCGCGGGCCCGGTCCATGAACTGGCGCATGCGTGCGTCACGGCGCGAGGCGTCGAAAAACACCTCGAAAACGGATTGGGGCGCAGTCTTGATGCGCACACCCACGGCATGAAAGCCGAACAGGACTTTGGGGGAGGAGGACATGACAGGGATTATCACTTGCTGGCTGCGCCTTACCCCGAACTGACAGCTGGAGGCAGTCACGGGACAGGCGGCAAGGCCGCCGCTTTAAAATGGTAACCAGACGTTTTCGGGGCTATTTTTCGGGTCTAACTTCCGGGGGCAAGGCATGGGACTGCGGCTCAAATTCAATCTGGTGCTGATCATCGTGTTCATGGCCGGCTTTGCGGCCGTGGGCTTGGTCTCGCGGCAACTGCTTCAGGACAATGCCCGCGAGGAAGTGCTGCGCAATGCCCGGCTGATGATGGACACCGCGCTGGCGGTGCGCAGCTACACCGTGGACCAGGTCAAGCCGCACCTGGACAAGCAGCTCGAGGAAGTGTTCCTGCCGCAAACCGTGCCGGCCTACGCCGCCACCGAGACCCTGAACCACATCCAGAAAAAATACCGGGACTACGGCTATAAGGAGGCCACGCTCAACCCCACCAACCCGCGCGACCGCGCCACCGACTGGGAGGCCGACATCGTCCAGCAGTTCAGGCACGACGCCGAATCGAAAGAGCTGGTCTCCGAGCGCAACGGAGGCACCGGCCGCCTCCTCTACATCGCCAAGCCGATCCAGATCACCAACGCCGCCTGCCTGCAGTGCCACAGCGTGCCGGCCGCTGCGCCGGCCAGCATGATCAAGATCTACGGCGAGGCCAACGGCTTCGGCTGGAAACACAACGAAATCATAGGCGCGCAGGTGGTGACCGTTCCCATGGACATCCCGATCCGCAATGCCGACCGCGCCTTCAAGACCTTCATGGCCTCGCTGGCCGGCGTGTTCGCCATCGTTTTTATTGTGCTCAACCTGATGCTGAGCTGGCTGATCGTGCGGCCCATCCGGCAGATGTCGCAGGCCGCCGACAGGGTCAGCACCGGCGACTTCGATGTGCCCGAATTTTCCGATGCCGGCCGCGACGAGGTGTCGGTACTCGGCAGCTCCTTCAACCGCATGCGCCGCAGCCTCGAAAAAGCCATGCAGATGATAGAGCGGGACGGAAGCTGAAGGTGGCCGCACCATGACGCCCGGGCCAGCGGCCTCCGGCAGCCCGCCCC
>CALRTF020000167.1:0-9022 GCA_943370985.1 Paenacidovorax caeni | reverse complement strand
CTGCCGGTGCTGCGCCAGCGGCCGGTCCAGTGGTTTTTTGCGGCGGCGTTTTTCCACGTGCTGGCGCACATCGGCATCTACGTCTTTTTCTCGCTGTACCTCGACAGCATGGGTTACAGCAAGGCCATGATCGGCATCCTGTGGGCGGTCTCGGTGGTGGTCGAGATCGCCTGGTTCTACACCCAGGGCCGCTGGCTGCCGCGCTTCAGCCTGACCGGCTGGCTGGTGATCTGCGCCGCGGCAATGACCCTGCGCATGGGGCTGACCGCCACCTGCGCCGGTGTGCTGGCGGTGCTGGTGTTTGCGCAGATGCTGCATGCGCTGACCTTTGCAACGCACCACACCGTGTGTATCGCCTTGCTCTCGCACCACTTCCCTGGCCGGCTGCGCGGCCGCGGTCAGGCGCTGTACGTGGTGCTGGCCTACGGCCTGGCGGGTGTGCTGGGCGGCCTCGCCGGCGGTGTGCTCAGTTCGGCCTTCGGGCTGGGCAGTGTGTACTGGGCCTGCGCGGCTGCCAGTGCCATCGCCACCTTCTGCGCCTGGCGGGCCTGGCGGCTGCAACGCGGGCTGGATGCTGCCGCCCTGGCCGCGCCCTGAGTTGCAGGCATTTTTGGCCTCCAGCCCCTGTCCGGCAAGGGCGGCTAGCTACTGATTTTGTAGCAGCGAATGCCCTCGCACCTGTCGCTGCTGCAGGCGCTTGCAGCAGCGATCGCGGGTCAGCGCTTGCCGCGTGCCCTGAACGGATTGAAGCCGGTGATCAGCGCGGTGGCCGTGAGCACCAGCACACAGCCCGGCGCCATGCCCCAGGTGACCGGCTCGCCGAGAAAAATGCCGCCCCAGGCCACGCCGAACAGCGGGATCATGAAGGCAGCCGAAGTCGCGGCGCTGGCCGGGATCTCGCGCATCAGGCGCATGCTGATCCAGTACATCAGGCCGGAGGTGAACAGGCCCAGCACCGCGACCGAAATCATCGCGCCGGTGCTGAACTCCGCCGCCGGCACGCTGGCGCCAGCCGGCGCCAGCAGCAGCAGGGCGGCCGCCACATGCACGACGGCGGAAGCCGGCAGGGCGTCGTGTTCCATGGTCGCGCGTTTCATCAGCGTGGAGCCGAAGCCGTAGCCGGCCGCGGCGCCGGTGCAGGCCAGCGCCGCCAGCAGCACCGGGGTGGTGACGGCCACCGGGCCGAGTTGCACCAGCAGCGCCACGCCGGCAAAACCGATGGCGCAGCCCATCAGGCGGCGGCCGCTCAGGCGTTCTTCGCCCATGGCCGCAGCACCCAGCACGCCGAACAGCGGCGCGGTGGCATTGAGCACCGCCGAGTAACCGGCAGGGATCACCAGCGCGGCCCAGTTGAACAGCACAAAGGGCGCGACCACCGTCAGCAGGCTCAGCAGCGCCAGCCGCGGCCAGGCGGCGCGCGCCGGCCAGCGCTGGCGCAACACACGCATGAGCAGCGCCAGCACCAGCGCGGCCAGCACGCAGCGCAGGCCCGCCAGCAGCCAGGGGCCCAGCGCCGGGCTGGCGATGCGCAGCAAGGGAAACGAGCCGCCCCACAGCGCGGACAGGGCAATCAACTGGATGAAGTGGCGGGTGTGCATGGGGAGCATCGATTGTGCGCGATTCGCCATGCTGCCGCTGTCATGTAGTCCCGGGCGTGCCGTCGACGGCGCCTGGCGGAGCGTGGCCGGTCCAGCCCCTAGAATTCAGGCCGGATAATGCCTGCTCACTCACTGAAAGTCCGAGCCCATGAAAACAGTCCTCGTCCTCAACGGTCCCAACCTGAACCTGCTCGGCACGCGCGAGCCTGCCGTGTATGGCGCGCAGACACTCGCCGATGTGGAGGCGCTGTGCGCCAAGGCCTGCGCGGCCCATGGCTTCAAGCTCGACTTCCGCCAGAGCAACCACGAGGGTGTGCTGGTCGATGCGATCCAGGAAGCCGGCCAGGCCCAGGCCGCCGGCACGCTGGCCGGTGTGGTCTTCAACGCCGGCGCCTATACGCACACCAGCGTGGCGCTGCATGACGCGATCAAGGGCTCGGGCGTGACCACGATCGAGCTGCACATCAGCAATGTGCACGCCCGCGAGGCCTTCCGCCACCACTCCTGCCTGTCGCCGGCGGTCAAGGGTGTGATGGCCGGTTTCGGCGTGCCTGGTTATGCGCTGGCGATTGCCGCGCTGGCCGGCATGGGCTGAGCGGCGCCGGATTCTGCCATGTCCACCTTGCCGAAATTCCCGGTGGACGAACGCGAGGTCGATTTCAGCGCGATACGCGCCCAGGGCGCAGGCGGGCAGAACGTCAACAAGGTTTCCAGCGCGATCCATTTGCGCTTCGACATCATGGCCTCGTCGCTGCCCGAGCCCATCCGCGAGCGCCTGATGTGCCTGAACGACGGGCGCATCACGCAGGAGGGTGTGTTTGTGCTGAAGGCGCAGCAGCACCGTACCCAGGAAATGAACCGCGCCGATGCGCTGGCGCGGCTGCAGGAGGTCATCGACAGCGTGTCGGTGCCACAAAAGGCAAGGCGCGCTACCAAACCGACCTATGGTTCGAAGCAGCGCCGTCTGGCCGGCAAGAGCCAGCGCTCCGAGATCAAGAGTTCGCGCGGCAAGGTCGGCGGCGGCGATTAAAGAAGCGCTGAATGCCGCGCTTCCTCAGGTGACGGTGTAGCGCCCGGGTTTGTGATTCACCCACAAAAACAAACTCATCAGCACCGCCGCCAGCACCGACCAGGCCACACGGTCCGGGGGCACCACAAACAGCGCCAGCAGCACCACCACCGAATCAATCGCCATCTGCACCTTGCCGGCACGCAGGCCGCGTTTTTCCTGCAGGTAGAGCGTGACGATGGTGGCGCCGCCCAGGCTGGCGCGGTGCCGTGCCAGGAACAGGCAGCCGGTGCCCAGCAGCAGCCCGCCGACAAGCGCCGCATACAGCGGGTGGATGTCGGCGATGTCGAAGACGCTGGGCGACCACTCGGTCAGCAGCGACAGCAGGCCGATCGCCAGAAAGGTCTTGATGGTGAACTCGCGGCCCATGCGCTGCCAGGAGAACCAGTAAAACGGCAGGTTCACCAGGAAGAACAGTTTGCCGAAACTGATGCCGGTCGCGTAGTGCAGCACAAAGGCGATACCTGCCGTGCCGCCGGTCAGCAGACCGGCCTGGTTGAAGATCACCAGCGCCAGCGAGACGAACAGCGTGCCTGTGAAAATGCCCTGCACATCGTCGAACAGGGTGTGGCGGTCGGGCGGGTTGGGGGCTTTCATGCGGGTCAGGGGGAAGGTGGAGCTGCGGGGTGCGACGAGTCTCGCATGATCCGGGCCAGACCCTGCGCGGCCGCGGGTGACGGTCTTCGCCGGCGGGCAGCTGCTTCAGCCCGGATTTATGACAATTTGGGTCTCCAGCCCCCGACTGGCGGGGGCAGGCAGCTATCAAATCAGGAGCGCATCTGCGGACGCTCCGGACTGCGCAAGCTGTCGATAATGAAGACTCACTGAACCAACATGGAGTTTGCATGACTGAGCCGTCGCTGTCTTTTTTGCACCGTCCCGCCGACCCCTCGGTGACCGACCCCTGGCTGCTGGTGCTGATGCACGGCGTCGGCAGCAACGAGGCCGACCTGTTCGGGCTGGCAGCTCATGTACCCGCCAATTTTCATGTGATCAGCCTGCGCGCGCCGTATGCCATGGGCCCGTCGGCCTACGGCTGGTTCGCGTTCACGGTCGGCCCGCAGGGTGAGCGCAAGATCAACGAGCCGCAGGAAGCCGCCAGCCGCGAGACCGTCGCGCAGACGCTGGCAGCTGCGTCCCACCAGTTCAACGTGCCGGCCGAACGCATCGTGGCCGGTGGTTTCAGCCAGGGCGGCATCATGGCCTTGTCCCTGCTGCTGACGCAGCCCGCGCTGATCCACGCCGCGATGGTGATGCACAGCCGGCTGCTGCCGCAAGTCATGCCGCTGCTGGCGCCGGCTGAAGCACTGCAAGGCAAACAGCTGTGGCTCAGCCACGGCACGCATGACAACGTGATTCCGCTGGCGGCAGCGCATGCGATCCGCGATCTGGTGAAGACGCTGCCGATCGGGATGGCTTATGCCGAGTACCCGAGTGCGCACGAGATCATTGAGGAGGAGCTGGTGGAGGCGATGGGGTGGCTGGACGGACTCAGCACCAGCGTAGTCAGTGACGGAGAGTGAGGGTTAGGCGTGGGCCATTTGGACGCAAATCAAGCAACCGGCTTCTTGCGAAAACCCTTGCCGAGCATACACAGGTCAGTCAATTCTTTGACGTCCATGGCTGAAGTCTTGTTCAATTTGATTTGATAGCTGCATTCAGAGAACGCAGTCTTCATGCCATCCTTGTTCACCCCCTCTTTGGCCCACTCAGATTTTTGTGGTGCCGCACACCCTGTCAGCACGATTGCCACAATAACCGAAGTTGAGAGTAGTGATTTCTTGAGCAAAACGATCTCCTGTAAATATGTCTCATGGGTCATGGGGACGTGACGCTGTTCGCACCGTGGATTTGCGGTGGGATGACTCTCAAGATTTTAGGTGGCCTTGCGAGGGGCGTCCATCCTGCGATTGGATGATACCCATCACTGATGCCGCTGTTATCCCATCCGCCGCAACAGTCCCGGCACCGACGCCACCAGCAAGGCCACCCCGGTCGCCGTCAGCAGCCCCAGCACCACCTTGCGAAAGGTCGCTTCGCTGATGCCGATGTACAGGCGCGCGCCGAGCAGCGAGGGAATCAGTATGGCCGGCGCGACGATGGCAAAGTAAGGCAGGGTGGCGGTGGTGACCACACCTGTCGCGATGTAACTCACAAAGGTGACGGCCAGCAGGGCGAGGTTGAAGTTCTGGATGATGGCGCGCTGGCTGTCTTTTTCCATGCCCCGCAGGGTGCACCACAGGGTCGGCAACACGCCGGTGAAGCCGCCGAGGGCGCCCATGAAACCACCGCCGGCGCCGACAAACGCATCGGCGAAACGTCCGCCGCGGGTGATGCGTGGCAACTGCGCGGCGAACATCATGGCCGGGCAGGCGATCACCAGCAGGCCGCCGAGCAGCGCCTTGAACATCAGCACGTCCAGCCGCGGCAAAAGCAGGAGGCCCAGCGGCAGGCCCAGCAGGCCGCCGATCACAAACGGAGCGAGCCTCTTGACATCAAAGCCGCGCCGCACGGTGACGGCGGCAATGATCTGGCCGGTGAGCGAGCCGAACACCGCCATCGCGGCGGCCAGGCGCGGGTCCAGGGTCCAGGCCCAGAAGGACATGGACACCATGCCGAAGGCAAAACCCGACAGGCCCTGCACAAAGCCCGCCACGCCGGCGCCCGCGATGATGATGAGCAGTGTTTGTGCATCCATGACCGCGCTGAGGATGCCACAGATTCAGGGGCGGGCCGGCGCGGGCCCGGGGATCAGCGTGCCTCGGCGGCCAGGGCTTGCGGATACAGGTGCAGGTCGCGCTGCGGGAAGGGGATGGTGATGCCGCCCGCATCCAGCGCCTCCTTGCAGCGCTGCAGCAGGTCGAGCTTGGTGGCCCACCAGTCGGTGCGCGAGGTCCAGACGCGGAACAGGATGTTGACTGCGCTGTCGCCGAGCTGGTCCACCTTGATCAGCGGCTCGGGATCGCCCAGCACACGCGGCTCCTCCGCCGCGATCCTGCGCAGGATGGCAAGCGCGGTGTCGATGTTGTCGCTGTAGGCGATGCCGTAGTTCTCGTCGATGCGGCGTATGTCCTTGTCGGTGACCGACAGGTTGATGATGGTTTCGCCCCAGATCTTCGAGTTGGGCAGGAAGGCACAGGGGCCGTCGGGCAGGTGGGCCCTGCAGACAAAAAAGCCCAGGGCATCGATCACATAGACGTTGCTGCCGAGCTTGACCGCATCGCCGATCTTGAAGGGCCGGAACAGCAGGATCATCACGCCGGCCGCGACGTTGCTGAGTGTGCCCTGCAGCGCCAGGCCCACCGCCAGGCCGGCCGCGCCCAGCAGCGCGATCAGGCTGGTGGTCTCGACGCCGAAACGGTTCAGCACCGCGATCACCGTGAAGACCATGACCGCGACCCGCACGATCTGTCCGGGCAGCGGGTGGAACACCGCATCGATCCGGTTGGCCCTGCGCATGGCGCGGTTGACCAGGCCGGACAACCAGCCCGCTGCAATAAAACCGGCTGCCAGGGTGAGAAGGGCACCCAGAACACTCATGCCGTAGTTCGTCAGCAGGACGACCATCAGCTCGGAAAACTTGTTGACCTGTTCGCTCATAAGCACTTCATCCTAGGGCATGCGGCGTGGCATGTCCTGCACGGCCTGTTTTGCCCCGCCGGTCCGCGGGTGTAAGCCTTGACACGCCGCCGGCCCCCGCCGGCCTTGCGTGAGGTGCTACTTGTTCAATAGCAAATGGCCTGCTTCAGGCGTAGTCACTGACCGGCACGCAGCTGCAGAACAGATTGCGGTCGCCGTAGACGTTGTCGACGCGGCCCACCGGCGGCCAGTACTTGGACTGCTTGAGCGTGGCCAGCGGGAAGGCGCCGGTTTCGCGCGAATAGGGCCGGTCCCAGTCGGCGCCCAGCAGGCTGGCGGCGGTGTGCGGTGCGTGTTTGAGCGGGTTGTTGTCCTGCGGCCAGTCGCCGGCCTCGACCTGGCGGATCTCTTCGCGGATCGCAATCATCGCGTTGATGAAGCGGTCCAGCTCGGCCAGGGTTTCGCTTTCGGTGGGCTCCACCATCAGCGTGCCCGGCACGGGGAAACTCAGGGTCGGCGCGTGAAAGCCGTAATCCATCAGGCGTTTGGCGACGTCCTCGGCGCTGACGCCGCTGGTCTCCTTGAGCGGACGCAGGTCCAGGATACATTCGTGGGCCACATGGCCATTGGCGCTCGCATACAAGGTCGGGTAGTGGTCCTTGAGCCGCGCGCTGATGTAGTTGGCGCTGAGGATGGCGACCTCGGTGGCCTGCTGCAGGCCCTCGGGGCCCATCATGCGGCAGTACATCCAGCTGATCGGCAGCACAGCCGCATTGCCGAGTGGCGCCGCTGAAATGGCGCCGACGCCGTTGACCGGCAGGCCGGCTGTCGCGTGGCCCGGAAGGTAAGGCACAAGGTCCGCGACAACACACACAGGCCCGACGCCGGGGCCGCCGCCGCCGTGCGGAATGCAGAAGGTCTTGTGCAAATTCAGGTGGCTGACATCGCCGCCGAATTCGCCGGGCGCGGCCACACCGACCAGCGCGTTCATGTTGGCGCCGTCCACGTAGACGCGGCCGCCATGGCTGTGGACCAGCGCGCAGAGTTCCTTGACCTCGGTCTCGAACACGCCGTGCGTGCTCGGGTAGGTGATCATCACGCAGGCCAGCTTGTCGCTGTGTTGCTCGCACTTGGCCTTCAGGTCGGCCATGTCGACGTTGCCCTGCGTATCACAGGCGGTCACCACCACCGTCATGCCGGCCATCTGCGCGCTGGCCGGGTTGGTGCCGTGGGCCGACGAGGGGATCAGGCAGATGTTGCGGTGGCCCTGGCCATTGGCTTCGAGCCAGGCCTTGATCACCAGCAGTCCGGCGTATTCGCCCTGGGATCCGGCGTTGGGCTGCAGGCTGATGCCGGCGTAACCGGTGGCCTGGCACAACCAGTCGCGCAACTGCCGGTCGAGTTCGGCATAACCCAACAACTGTTCAGGCGGCGCAAACGGGTGGATGTTGGCGAACTCCGGCCAGGTGATGGGAATCATCTCGCTGGTGGCGTTGAGCTTCATGGTGCAACTGCCCAGCGGAATCATGCTGCGGTCCAGCGCCAGGTCCTTGTCGCTGAGCATGCGGATGTAGCGCAGCATGCCGGTTTCGGAATGGTGGGTGTTGAACACCGGGTGCGTGAGGAAATCGCTGCTGCGGCGCAGTCCCTCGGGGATCAGGGAGGCGATGCCTTTTTCAAAAGCGCTGACCACCGGCACGGTCTGGCCGGGCTGGGCGAAGAAGGACCAGAGCAGCTCGATGTCCTTGCGCGTGGTGGTTTCATCGAGCGACACACCCAGGTGATTATTGAGACGAAAACGCAGGTTGGCCCCCGCCTGGCGGGCGCGGCCAGCTATCAAATTGGTAGCATCGCCGGTCTTGATGGTGACCGAATCGAAGGCGCCGCTGTTGGTGATCTCGTAGCCCAGCGTCTTCAGGCCCTGGACAAAAATCGCCGTGTAGGCCGCGACGCGTTCGGCAATGCGTTTGAGGCCCTGCGGGCCGTGGTAGACCGCGTACATGCTGGCAATCACCGCCGGCAGCACCTGTGCGGTGCAGATGTTGGAGGTGGCTTTTTCGCGGCGTATGTGCTGCTCGCGTGTCTGCAGCGCGAGCCGGTAGGTCGGCTGGCCGTGGCTGTCGACACTGACGCCGACCAGGCGCCCGGGCAGCGAGCGCTTGAACTCGTCGCGGCAGGCCAGGTAGGCGGCGTGCGGGCCGCCGTTGCCCATGGGCATGCCGAAACGCTGGGTGCTGCCCAGCACGATGTCGGCGTCCCATTCGCCCGGCGGCGCGAGCAGGGTCAGGGCCAGCAGGTCGGCGGCCACACACAGCGCAGCGCCGTCCACATGCGCCTGGCCGGCCAGCGGCCGCAGGTCGTGGATGCTTCCGGTGGTGGCCGGGTACTGCGCCAGCACACCGAAATAATCGCCCTCGGCCATCAACATCGGCAGCGTGATGGATGCGGTGCTGAGCTTGACGGTGATGCCCAGCGGCCTGGCGCGCGTCTGTATCACCTCGATGGTCTGCGGGTGGCAGTCACCGGCGACCAGGAACACATGGCTTTTGCTTTTGACGCTGCGTTTGGCCAGGGTCATGGCTTCGGCGGCGGCGGTGGCCTCGTCGAGCATGGAGGCGTTGGCAACGGCCAAGCCTGTCAGGTCGCAGACCATGGTCTGGAAGTTGATCAGCGCTTCCATGCGGCCCTGGGAAATCTCCGCCTGGTAGGGCGTGTAGGCGGTGTACCAGGCCGGGTTTTCGAGGATGTTGCGCAGGATCACGCCGGGCGTCAGCGT
>CALRTF020000166.1:0-9062 GCA_943370985.1 Paenacidovorax caeni | reverse complement strand
AGCTGCAATGGGGCCCCCATGCTTGCCACTTCGTGGGCTGCGCTGCCCCCCGAGGGGGCCGTCGCTTGCTCGGGGCGGCCCTTCGCGGCGCGCACCTCCGGTTTGGCCGGTTCACGTTTTTCGATGGCCTTGACCACCGCCGCCGCCTCCGCGGCATCCCGCGGCGCCCGGTTCCAGACCGCAAAGGTGTAGTCGGTGTAGAGCGAAGCACGCCGTCCGTGGCCGGCCTGCGCGTAGATCAGCACGCAGTCGACGGTCATGGGCGCGATCTTCCATTTCCACCAGAGGCCGTCGGCCTTGGTGCGGCCGGTGCCGTAAGCCGCGTCCAGCCGCTTGAGCATGAAACCCTCGACCCCGCGCTGGCGCGACTCGCCACGCAAGGTCTCGAAGGCATCCCACGACGGCAGCCGCTCGACCGGCGAGATCTTCAGCGGTGTGGCGGCCAGCAGCTGTTCGAGCTGCTCGCGCCGCAGGCGCTGCGGCTGGCTACGCAGGTCGACGCCGGCCAGCTCCAGCAGGTCATAGGCCATGAAGGTCACGGGCGCATCGGCCAGGATTTTTTTGCCCAGGGTCTTGCGGCCTATGCGCTGCTGCAGCAGCGCAAAACTGGCGGGCCGGCCAGGCGTACCGTCGCCGTCCGCCCAGACCAGAATCTCGCCGTCGACCACCGTGCCGTCGGGCAGCGCCTGCGCCAGCGCCACAATTTCCGGAAAACGCTCGGTGACCAGTTCCTCGCCGCGCGACCACAGCCAGACCTGGCCGGCGCGTTTGACGACCTGGCCGCGGATGCCGTCGTACTTCCATTCGACCTGCCAGTCGCCGACCGGGCCCAGCTTCGCGTCCAAGCCGTCCGGCGGCGTGTCGAGCTGGTGCGCGAGGAAAAACGGGTAGGGCTGGCCTGCATCACGAATATCGCCCTCCGCCCCCTCCACGTCTGCGAGAAGTGCTTCGTATTTGATAGCAGACGGCATCACCCTGGCGTCCATGTAGCCCATCATGCGCTGCGCGATGCGTTTGGCGTCGATGCCGGAATGGCCCGCCAGCGCACGCTGCACCAGCAGCTTGCTGACACCGACCCGGAAGCCGCCGCCGACCAGCTTGACCAGCAGGAAGCGGCCCTGCGCGTCCAGCTCCTGCCAGTAGCCGCGCACACGGCGCGCCACCTCGTCTTCGGGCAGGCCGCGCAGCGGCAGCAAACGGTTTTCCACCCAGTCGGCCAGTCCCAGGTCGGACTCGACGGCCTGCAGCGGCAGGATGTAGGCGATGGTTTCGGCGAGGTCGCCCACCGCCTGGTAACTTTCCTCGAACAGCCAGTCCTCGATGCCGGCGGCCTCGCAGGCCAGCCCGCGCAGCGTGGCGGTCTTCACCACCTGGCGCGGCTTGCCGCCGGCCAGGAAATACACGGCCCAGGCCGCGTCGGGCGCCGGTGTGCGCGCGAAGTAACGCTGCAGCGCCTCGACCTTGGCCTTGGTCGAGGTGGTGCCGTCGAGCTCGGCAAACAGGCGCGCAAAATGTTTCATGCGCCGCCGGGCTCCGCGGCGGCGGTATCCGGCGCAGCGGGCTGCACCTGCTCTTCCACCGGGTCGTCGCCGTATTCGGTGTGGAAGGCCTCGGCCTGCAGGCCCTGCTCCGCCAGGTAACGCACCAGCACCGGCACGCTGCCGTGGGTCACGATGACACGCTGGGCACCGGTCGCGCCTATCGCGCCCATCAGGCCGGGCCAGTCGGCATGGTCGCTGAGCACAAAACCCCGGTCGTAGCCGCCGCGCCGGCGCGCGCCGCGCAGCTGCATCCAGCCGCTGGCAAAGGCGTCGCTGAAATCGCCAAACCGTTTGGCCCAAGGACCGCCGGCGGCACTCGGCGGACACAAGACCAGCGCGCGTTTGAAGTCGGCCGGATCGCTGACCTCGTCGACCGTCAGCGTCGCGGGCAGATCGACCCCGGCGGCGCGGTAAGCGCTGTTGAGCGTTTGCACCGCGCCATGCACGATGATGGGTGCGATGGTCGGATCCACGCCGCTGAGGATGCGCTGGGCCTTGCCGAAGCTGTAACACATGAGCACGCTGGCGCGGCCCAGCGCCACATTGCCGGCCCACCAGCTGTTGATCTCGGCAAACAGTTCCGCATCGGGTCGCCAGCGGTAAATCGGCAGGCCGAAGGTGGACTCGGTGATGAAGACGTCACAGCGCACCGGCTCGAAAGGCGTGCAGGTGGCGTCGGGCGCCACCTTGTAGTCGCCGCTGGCGACCCAGGTCCGACCGCCGTGTTCAAGGCGTACCTGGGCGGAGCCCAGCACATGGCCGGCCGGATGCAGCGACAGCGCCACACCGTTGTGGACGATCTGCTCGCCGTAATCGAGGTTTTGCAGCGTGATGTCCTGACCCAGGCGCGAACGCAGCACACCCTCGGCGGGGGTCGCGGCCAGGTAGTGGCCGTGGCCCAAACGTGCATGGTCGGCATGCGCATGGGTGATCACCGCCCGCTCCACCGGCCGCCACGGGTCGATGTAGAAATCGCCGGGCGGGCAATACAGGCCTTCGGGCCTCTGGACAATCAGGTCCTGCATGGCGGACGGAAACTCCGGAAAGAAGATGACTGTGCAGAATACGCCGGCCCTCCCGGCGCCCGCTGTAGGCGGCGGGCGCCTGCCGGCGTGCGCTGGGAACCTCAGGCCATGAACTGCGGCAGCATCAGGATGGCCTCGGCGTTCGACGGCGAATAACAGCGGTCGGCCGCCTCGCGCCAGGGCAGCCACTGGAAGGCCGTGTGTTCGCGCGGGCTCAGGGTCACGGCGCTGCCGGACGGCACACACAGGCCGAACACATGTTCGGTGTTGCGCGTGACACCGGGCGCATAACGCGCGCGCCAGGCCGGGTAGATGTCGTAAATGTTGCTGAGCGCCCAGTCGCGAAAATCCTCCACGTTCGCCGCGATGCCGGTTTCTTCGAACACCTCGCGCGCGGCGGTGTGCGCCAGATCTTCGCCGGGGCTGTCGCGCGAGCCGGTCACGCTCTGCCAGAAACCCGGATGGTCAGCGCGTTCGAGCAGCAGCACCTCGCGCTGCGGCGTGTGGATCACCACCAGCACCGACTCGGGGATCTTGTAGCGCGTCATGCCGGTCCTCCCGGGCGCATCGCCCGCCGCTTCAAGAAAAATCAGCCTCCAGCCCCCGCCCGCCGGGGGGAGACAGCTATCAATACCATAGCACAGGGCAACCCCGGCCAGCCCGGGGCTGTCAGGCTGCCTGGGGCGTGCGCAGGCGGATGTGCAGTTCCCGGAGCTGCTTCTCGTCGACCGGGCTGGGCGCGTGGGTCAGCAGGCACTGCGCGCGCTGGGTCTTGGGGAAGGCGATCACGTCGCGGATCGATTCGGCGCCGGTCATCATGGTCACGATGCGGTCCAGGCCGAAGGCCAGGCCGCCGTGCGGCGGTGCGCCGTACTGCAGCGCGTCCAGCAGGAAACCGAACTTCTCCTGCGCCTCTTCAGGGCCTATCTTGAGCGCCGCAAATACCTTGTTCTGCACATCGGCGCGGTGGATACGCACCGAGCCGCCGCCGAGCTCCCAGCCGTTGAGCACCATGTCGTAGGCCTTGGAGATGCAGCGGCCCGGGTCGGTGTCCATCCAGTCTTCATGGCCGTCCTTGGGCGCGGTGAAGGGGTGGTGCACCGCGCTCCAGCGCTGGGCGCCTTCGTCGTATTCGAACATCGGGAAGTCCACCACCCACAGCGGTTTCCAGCCGGCGGTGAACACACCGGCCTTCTTGCCGAAGGGTGACAGGCCGATCTTCAGGCGCAGCGCGCCCATGCTGTCGTTGACGATCTTGGCCTTGTCGGCGCCGAAGAAGATGATGTCGCCGTTCTGCGCGCCGCTGCGCTGCAGGATCTCGGCCACCGCCGCGTCATGGATGTTCTTGACGATGGGACTTTGCAGGCCGTCGCGGCCCTTGCTGACGTCGTTGACCTTGATCCAGGCCAGGCCCTTGGCGCCGTAAATCTTGACGAACTCGGTGTAGCCGTCGATCTCGCCGCGGCTCATCTCGGAGCCGCCCGGCACGCGCAGCGCCACCACCCGGCCGCCGGGCGTGGTGGCCGGCGCGCTGAAGACCTTGAAGTCCACATCGGCCATGACACCGGTCAGCTCGGTGAATTCGAGGTTCACGCGCAGATCCGGCTTGTCCGAGCCGAAGCGGTGCATGGCGTCGGCATAGGTCATGACCGGAAACTCGCCAAGGTCGGTCGCCAGCACGGTCTTGAAGATGTTGCTGATCATGCCCTGGAACATGTCGCGGATGTCCTGCTCGCCCATGAAGGAGGTTTCGATATCGATCTGGGTGAATTCGGGCTGGCGGTCGGCGCGCAGGTCCTCGTCGCGGAAACATTTGGTGATCTGGTAATAACGGTCGAAGCCGGCCACCATCAGCAGCTGCTTGAACAGCTGCGGGCTTTGCGGCAGCGCGAAAAACTGGCCTTCGTTGACGCGGCTGGGCACCAGGTAGTCGCGCGCGCCCTCGGGCGTGCTTTTGGTCAGCATCGGCGTTTCGATGTCGATGAAGCCGTTGGCGTCGAGGAACTTGCGGGTCTCCATGGCCACCCGGTAACGCAGCATCAGGTTGTTCTGCATGTAGGGACGGCGCAGGTCCAGCACCCGGTGCGTCAGGCGCGTGGTCTCGGACAGGTTGTCGTCGTCGAGCTGGAACGGCGGCGTGACGCTGGGGTTGAGCACGGTCAGCTCATGGCACAGGATCTCGATCTTGCCGCTCTTGAGCGCCTCATTGACCGTGCCCTCGGGACGCGCGCGCACCAGGCCCTTGATCTGCACGCAGAACTCGTTGCGCACGCCTTCGGCCGTGGCGAACATGTCGGCGCGGTCCGGGTCGCAGACCACCTGCACATAACCCTCGCGGTCGCGCAGGTCGATGAAAATCACGCCGCCGTGGTCGCGCCGGCGGTTGACCCAGCCGCACAGGCTCACGGTCTGGCCCAGCAGGGCTTCGGTCACCAGACCGCAATAGTGGGAACGCATTTGGGAAGTCATAAATAAATCGCTTGTGCTTGTGAACGCTTGCGCGCTCCGGAAAGAAAACTATTTCGGCTTGTAGCTGGCGGCGCTGCCGGGCACCACGACGCCCATGGAAATCACATAGGTCAGGGCCTCGTCCACGCTCATCTTGAGCTCGATGCAATCGGCCCGCTTGAGCATGACGAAGTAGCCACCGGTCGGATTCGGCGTGGTCGGCACATACACACTCATGTAGTCGCCGCTCAGGTGGTTGGCCACGTCGCCACCCGGCATGCCGGTCTGGAAGGCAATGGTCCACACGCCCTCGCGCGGCCACTGCACCAGCAGCGCCTTGCGAAAGGCATTGCCGTTTTCGGAAAACAGCGTGTCCGACACCTGCTTGACGCTGGAGTAGATGGACCGGACGATGGGGATGCGGCTGAGCAGCGCATCCCACCAGCGCACCAGCTTGCGGCCCAGGAAGTTGGATGCAATCGCGCCTATCGACAGCACAATGGCCAGCGCCAGCAGCACGCCGAAACCGGGAATGTGAAAACCCAGCAATTTGTCCGGCTGCCAGTCGATCGGCAGGATCTGCAGCGTCTGGTCCAGCGTGCCGATGACCCAGTTCAGCAGCCACACCGTGACGGCCAGCGGCACCAGCACCAGCAGCCCGGCAAGCAGCCATCGGCGCAGGGCGTTCATCAGCTGGCCTTGGGCGGAGTCGTGGAGCCGCCCGCCGGGCTTGCGGCGGGCGCAGGCGCCGGCGCAGCTGCGGGCTTGGCGGCGGAATCGGCCGGCTTGCTGTCACCCGCGGCAGGCGCAGGCGCAGGCGCTTCGCCGCCACTGACCGGCGGAACGGCGGTGGCGCCACCGCCGCCGCGGAAATCGGTCACATACCAGCCCGAACCCTTGAGCTGGAAGCCGGCGGCGGTCAACTGCTTCTTGAAGGTGGGCGCACCGCATTGGGGACAGTCGCTCAACGGCGCATCGGACATTTTTTGCAAAACGTCCTTTTGATGCCCGCAGGACTCGCATTTGTAGGCGTAGATTGGCATGGTTCTGGAAGGTTTTGTCGGGGATGTCTGCGCCTGCGCAGCACGCAGGATGCAAAACCTTCAATTATAGGCGCGGGGCCGGGTCCCGGCGCTACCGGGCCCATCCGTCCTGCAAAGGGACGGCTCAGCCTTCGGTCGTCAGCCGGTGGTGGCTGCCGCGGCGGTTGTCGATGGTCTGCGGGGTCAACGATCCGACCAGCATGCCCAGCGTGGCGGCCAGCACGCCGGCCAGTTGCGCCGGGAACTGCTCGCCCAGCGTGCTGAAGGTGAACAGCAGCCAGACGCCGATGCCGCAGACCACGGAAAATACCGCGCCCTGGGTGCTGGCCTTCTTCCAGTACAGGCCAAACACCAGCGGAATGAAGGCGCCCACCAGCGGCACCTGGTAGGCGCCGGACACCATCTCGTAGATCGAGGTTCCCTGCATGAGGATGGCATAAGCCAGCACCAGGCCGCTGAACACCAGCACGGTGGTGCGCATCAGCTTGAGCTCGTGTTTGTCGCTCATGCGCGGCTTGAACTGGCGCCAGATGTTCTCGACAAAGGTCACGCTGGGCGCCAGCAGGGTGGCCGAGGCCGTCGACTTGATCGCCGACAGCAGGGCCCCGAAAAACAGCACCTGCATGATGAAGGGCATTTTCTGCAGCACCAGCGTCGGCAGGATTTTCTGCGGATCGTCCTTGAGCAGCGCAGCGGTCTCCGCAGGCATGATGATCAACGCGCTGGCCACCAGGAACATGGGCACAAAGGCAAACAGGATGTAGAAAATGCCGCCAAAAATCGGGCCCTTGGTGGCGGCACCCACACTGTTGGCCGACATCACGCGCTGGAACACGTCCTGTTGCGGAATCGAGCCCAGCATCATGGTGATCGCCGCGGCAAAGAAAAACATCATGTCGTGGAAGTTGGGTTCCGGCCAGAAGCGGAACAGGTCCTGGCTGGTCGCCAGCGCGATCACCTTGTCGGCGCCGCCGGCCAGGTTGCCGGCAAATACCGCCAGCACCGCCAGGCCCACCACCAGCACAATCATCTGGATGAAGTCGGTCACCGCCACCGACCACATGCCGCCGAACAGGGTGTAGGCCAGCACCGAGGCCGTGCCTATGAACATGCCGGTGGTCGGCGTGATGGCGCCGCCCGAGAGGATGTTGAACACCAGCCCCAGCGCCGTGACCTGCGCCGCCACCCAGCCGAGGTAGCTGATCATGATGATGATGGAGCAGGCCACCTCGACGGTGCGCCCGTAACGTTCGCGGTAATAGTCGCTGATGGTCAGCAGCGACATCTTGTAGAGCTTGCCGGCGAAAAACAGGCCGACCAGGATCAAACACGTGCCGGCGCCGAACGGGTCTTCGACCACGCCACCCAGGCCGCTTTCGACAAACTTGGCCGGTATGCCGAGCACGGTTTCGGAGCCGAACCAGGTGGCAAACGTCGTCGTGACGATCATGATCAGGGGCAGGTTGCGCCCCGCAATGGCGTAATCGGCGGTGTTCTTGACACGCCTGGCGGCGTACAGGCCGATGATGATGGTGATCAGCAGGTAAACGAAAACCAGGGTCAAGAGCACAGCAGCCTCCTCAGGAATGCGTGATTATCACCACATTTCCGGGCCCGCTTGCCGGGTCAGGCGACGCAGCGAGGGACCTAGAAAACGCGAATGCGCAGCATCAGCTGCATCGCGAGCAAACCCAATGCAAAACCCAGGCCACCGTAAATCAGGCCCTGCAACAGCCGGTTGGTGCGCTTTTGCTCCTGCAGCAGTTCCTGCAACTCCGCATGCCTGCCGCCGGACTGGTTTTTCAGGTATTGCTGCAGCAGGCGCGGCAGGCCGGGCAGCAGCTTGGCATAGGTCGGCGCCTCGGCCTTGAGCTGCTCCAGCAGCTTTTCCGGGCCGACCTGCTCCAGCATCCAGGTCTCGAGGAAAGGTTTGGCGGTGCTCCACAGGTCGAGATCGGGGTCGAGTTCGCGGCCCAGGCCCTCGATGTTGAGCAGGGTTTTCTGCAGCAGCACCAGTTGCGGCTGGATCTCCACATGAAAGCGCCGCGAGGTCTGGAACAGCCGCATCAGCACCATGCCCAGCGAAATTTCCCGGAGCGGGCGGTCGAAATAGGGCTCGCAGCAGGCGCGTATCGCCGACTCCAGCTCGTCGACGCGGGTCTGCGGCGGCACCCAGCCGGACTCGATGTGCAGTTCGGCCACGCGTTTGTAGTCGCGCCGGAAAAACGCGCTGAAGTTCTGCGCCAGGTATTCCTTGTCGACCTCGGTCAGCGTGCCGACGATGCCGAAGTCCAGCGAGATGTAGCGCCCGAAGGTGGCCGGCTCCAGGCTGACCTGGATGTTGCCGGGGTGCATGTCGGCGTGGAAAAACCCGTCGCGGAACACCTGGGTGAAAAAGATGGTGACACCGTCGCGCGCCAGCTTTTTCATGTCGACACCGGCGTCGCGCAGGCGCTGGGTCTGGCTGATGGGCACGCCGTTCATGCGCTGCATCACCATCACATCGGGCATGCAGAAGTCCCAGACCATCTCGGGGATCAGCACCAGATTCAGGTCCTGCATGTTGCGCCTGAGCTGCGCCGCATTGGCCGCTTCGCGCAGCAGGTCCAGCTCGTCATGCAGGTATTTGTCGAACTCGCCGACCACCTCGCGCGGTTTCAGGCGCTTGCCGTCGGCCGACAGGCCTTCGACCCAGCCGGCCATCATGTGCATCAGCGCCAGGTCTTTTTCGATGGCCGGCAGCATGTTGGGACGCAACACCTTGACCGCGACCTCGCGGCCGCCGGGCAGCGTGGCGAAATGCACCTGCGCAATCGAGGCGCTGGCCACCGGCTGGCGCTCGAAACTTTCGAAAATGGCGGCGATCGGGCGGCCGAAGGCCCGCTCGATGATGGCGATCGCGATGTCAGGATCAAACGGCGGCACCCGGTCCTGCAGGCGGGCCAGCTCGTTGGCGATGTCCAGCGGCAGCAGGTCGCGGCGGGTCGACATGACCTGGCCGAACT
>CALRTF020000165.1:0-9073 GCA_943370985.1 Paenacidovorax caeni | reverse complement strand
ACCACCGAAGTCGATATGGCCGATCGGGATGCCGGCCGCTTCAATCGCGCCAACCAGGTCCAGCACCCGGTCCATCGCGTCGAGATAGGGCGTGGTTTCCGTGATCTGGGAGCCGATGTGGCAATCAATGCCCGCGACCTTGAGTCCCGCCAGCGAGGCCGCATGCCGGTAAAGGCGCACGGCATCCTCATGGGCCACGCCGAACTTGTTGCCCTTCAGGCCGGTCGAGATGTAGGGATGGGTCTTGGGGTCCACATTGGGATTGACGCGGATGCTGACCGGCGCCACCTGGCCCATGGCGAGCGCCACTTCCGACAGCACGTCGAGCTCGGCCTCGCTCTCGACGTTGAAGCAGCCGATACCGGCGGACAGGGCTTGCCGCATTTCAGCGCGGGTCTTGCCGACACCCGAAAAAATCACCTTGCGCACGTCACCGCCTGCGGCCAGCACACGTTCGAGTTCGCCACCCGAAACGATGTCGAAGCCGCAACCGGCCTGGGCAAACACCTGCAGCACGCCGAGCGAGGAGTTGGCCTTCATGGCGTAGCAGATCTGCGCATCACGGCCGGCGAAACCCTGCTGGTAGGCGGCCAGCGCTGACAGCATCGCGGCTTTGGAGTAGACAAACAGGGGGGTGCCGTGTTCACGGGCCAGGGCGTCCAGGCTGGCTTCTTCGAGATGCAGCCGCCCCTGGCGGTAGGCGAGCTGGGGCGCGCCTGGCAACGCCGGGACCGGCGTGAGGGAAGGTGTGATCCCGCTCATCGCGGAGCCGATGTGGGAGGCGCGGCCGGTGGCGGCGCGGGGATATCAGGTGTCGCTACCGGCGCGGCGGTGGTGTTCGCGGGGGTGGCCGGCGCAGCGCCCGCCGTCGGAAGGGCTTTCGGCGGCGGCGGGAAAAACAGCGGACCCTTCTGGCCGCAAGCGCTCAGGCCGGCTGTTGCGGCCACGGCCAGGGCCAGCGTGCAAAAGCCATGAGCCGCGAAGGAAACGCGTGCACGGCCTAGAATTTGGTCTCGAATGTGTGATCTTGCAAACATGATGGGATTGTAATGACGGACCTGGATTATCTGGACCACGCGGAGGCTGCGCTGCGCGCCATTGAGGCGGCTTGCGACCGCATCAACGAGGAAACCGATGCGGATGTGGACAACCAGCGCACCGGCGGCATGATCACCCTGAGTTTTGCGGACCGCAGCCAGATCATCATCAACCTGCAAAAGCCGCTGCAGGAGATCTGGCTGGCCGCCCGCGCCGGCGGCTTTCACTACAAACTTGTGGATGGCCTGTGGCGCGACACCCGGGATGGCAGCGAGCTGTTTGCCGGGCTGTCGCGTTATGCCAGCGAGCAGGCCGGCCAGCCGCTGGTATTCACGGCTCCCGGCTGACCCA
This sequence comes from Paenacidovorax caeni, assembly GCA_943370985.1. Lineage (GTDB taxonomy): Bacteria > Pseudomonadota > Gammaproteobacteria > Burkholderiales > Burkholderiaceae_C > Polaromonas > Polaromonas caeni_A. The sequence continues at coordinate 7,684 of CALRTF020000165.1, read as the reverse complement.
GCCTAGTTTTTGAACAGGTCGAGGATCCGTTTTCTTTCATCACCGGGCGGCGGTGACTCGATGGCGGCGCCAGGCGGCACCGGCTGGCCCTGGATCGGGTTGTCGGCACCGGCGCCCGGCGCCGGCTTGTCGCCCAGCCCCACGCTGCTGATGCCTGAACCCTTGGCGTATTCGTCATAAAACCATTCGCCACCGATATTGACCACACCTTCAGGCGGCGTGAATTCGGTCACCGGCACGCCCTTGAGCGCATATTCCATGAAGTTGATCCAGACCGGCAGGCTGAGGCCGCCGCCGGTTTCCCGGTCGCCCAGCTTTTTGGGCGTGTCGTAACCCATCCAGACCGCGGCCGTCAATGTCGGCTGGTAGCCGACAAACCAGGTGTCTATCGAGTCGTTGGTGGTTCCGGTCTTGCCGTACAGGTCGGGCCGTTTCAGGGTGGCCTGCGCCTTGGCGGCCGTGCCGCTGCGTGCCACTTCCTGCAGCAGGCTGGACATGATGAAGGCGTTACGGGCTTCGATGCCGCGCACGGACTCGTCCAGCCCGGGGGCGGGGCTTTCAATCACGGTCCGCCCCTTCTGGTCGGTGATTTTGGTGATCAGGTAGGGGTTAACGCGGTAGCCGCCATTGGCAAAAACCGAATAACCGATGGCCATCTGCAGGGGTGTGACCGATCCCGCGCCCAGCGCCATGGTCAGGTAGGCCGGGTGTTTCTCGCCATCAAAGCCGAAATGGGTGATCCATTCCTGCGCGTATTTGGGCCCCACGGCCTGCAACACCCGGATGGAAATCATGTTTTTCGATTTGGCCAGGCCGCGGCGCAGGCTCATCGGGCCGTCGAACGTGCCGTCGTAGTTTTTCGGCTCCCAGGGCTGGCCGCCGGTCACGCCGGCATCAAAAAACAGCGGCGCATCGTTGACCACCGTCGCCGGCGTGAAGCCCCTTTCCAGCGCTGCCGAGTAGATGAAGGGCTTGAAGCTGGAGCCGGGTTGCCGCCAGGCCTGCGTGACATGGTTGAACTTGTTCTTTTCGTAGTCAAAACCGCCGACCAGCGCCCGCACCGCGCCGCTGCGCGGGTCGAGGGCGACAAAAGCGCCTTCGACCTCGGGCAATTGCGTGATTTCCCAGGTGTTTTTCGGCGTTTTTGTCACACGGATCAGGGCGCCGCGGCGGATCCTGATATTGGGGGCCGCTTTTTCGGACAGGCCGGACTGGGCAGGCCGGAGACCGTCGCCGGTGATTTCAATGGTCTCGCTGTTCTGCCGGACGGCGACGATTTTTTTCGGCCCGGCTTCCAGAACGATGGCCGACATCACGTCGTCGTTGTCGGGGTTGTCCGCCAGCGCGTCGTCGATGGCATCCTCGGTTTCCTGCGGGTCCTTGGACAGCTCAATGAATTTTTCGGGCCCGCGGTAGATCTGGCGCCGCTCGTAGTCCATGATGCCCTTGCGCAAGGCCTTGTAAGCCACGGTCTGGTCGGCCGCGCGCAGGGTGGTGAACACATTGAGTCCACGCGTGTAGGTTTCGTCCCCGTACTGGCTGAAGACCAACTGGCGAACGGTTTCGGCGACAAACTCGGCATGCACGCGGCCGGTGTCCGGCCCGGACCGTACCTTGAGTTGCTCGGCCTTGGCCTCCTCGGCCTGGGCCTGGGTGATGAAGCCGTTGTCCTGCATGCGCTCAATGATGTACAGCTGGCGCGCCCTGGCGCGCTTCGGGTTGCTCACCGGGTTGTAGGCGGACGGGGCCTTGGGCAACCCCGCGAGCATGGCCGCTTCGGCGATGCTGACATCCTTGAGCGGCTTGCCGAAGTAGGCTTCCGAGGCCGCCGCAAAACCGTAAGCACGTTGTCCCAGAAAGATCTGGTTCATGTAAATCTCGAGGATCTGGTCCTTGCTGAGCAGGTGCTCCAGCTTGAAGGTCAGCAGCATCTCGTAGATCTTGCGCGTGTAGCTTTTCTCCGTGGAGAGGTAGACATTGCGTGCCACCTGCATGGTGATGGTGGAGGCGCCCTGGCTTTTGGCACGGCCCATGTTGGCCAGTCCGGCGCGGATGACGCCGATGTAATCGACACCGCCATGCGAGAAAAAGCGCGCATCCTCGATCGCCAGCACCGCGTCCTTCATCACCTTGGGGATGTCACCAATCGGCGTGAGGTTGCGGCGCTCTTCGCCAAACTCACCGAGCAACACCCCGTCGGACGAGTAAACGCGCAGGGGCAGCTTGGGGCGGTAGTCCAGCAGATCCGATACATCCGGCAAATTGGGGTAGGCCACGGACAGCGCCACCGCCACGATCATCAGGATGGACACCGCGCCGGCCAGCGCGACCCCCACACTCCATGCCGCGGCCCTGAGCAGGGCCGGCCACCAGGTCAGGCGATGGGCGGTCGAAGCGCCGGTGTCGGAGGACGGGGAATTTGAGGGCATGGGGGTCTAATGTAAGTGCGCGCCGGCATTGTAAAAATCGCGCATTGTTAAGGACCGGGGCCGAACCGGGGAGTTCACATTTTGCATTTATTGGGGGCGGGCTGCCAGTTCATCAAACCGCTCAAACTCGCCAAAAGCGTCAACTTTTGACAACGGTGATGGTAAGTCAAAATCGGAAAATCCTTTGTTGTACAAGGGCCTTACTGATAGCATTCAAGTGATTTCTTAAGTTTGTGGGGCTGCAAGCCAGCCATCATTTGGGGACCGCCTTGATCTCTTTGGGATCCTTATTTAACCGTCAATCGTCCGCCTTGCTGGGCCTGGATATCAGTTCTTCGAGCGTGAAGCTGGTTGAATTGAGCCGCGACAAGGCCGGTAACCTCGTGCTTGACCGGTGCGCCATGGAGCCTCTCGAAAGGGGCTGGATCACCGATGGCAATGTCGAAAAGTTCGAGGAAGTGGCGGAGGCGGTGCGCCGGGTCGTCAAGAAAAGCGGGACCCGGACCAAAAATGTCGCCATGGCCCTGCCGGCATCGGCGGTGATCACCAAAAAAATCATTCTCCCCGGTGGCATGAGCGAGCAGGAGCTCGAGATCCAGGTCGAGGCCGAGGCCAACCAGTACATTCCGTTTTCCCTGGACGAAGTCAGCCTGGACTTCTGCGTGGTAGGCCCGAGCGCCAGTTCGGCCGGTGATGTCGAGGTCCTGATCGCGGCGTCGCGCAAGGAAAAGGTCAACGACCGGCAGGGCCTGGCCGAGGCGGCGGGTCTGAAGCCGGTGGTGGTGGATGTCGAGTCCTATGCATCGCGCCTGGCCACGGCGCGGCTGATTGAAAATTTGCCGAACAAGGGGCTGGACACCATGGTCGCCCTGTTTGAAGTGGGCGCCCTCACCACCAGCATGCAGGTCATCCGGAATGATGAAGTCCTGTATGAACGCGATCAGGCCTTTGGCGGCGCCCAGCTGACCCAGCTGATCGTGCGCCAGTACGGATTTTCTCCGGAGGAGGCCGAAAGCAAAAAACGCAGCGGCGACCTGCCGGACGATTACGGTGCGAGTGTGCTCAAGCCTTTTGTCGACAGCATGGCGCAGGAAATCGGCCGCGCGCTTCAGTTCTTTTTTACCAGCACGCCGCACAACAGGGTGGACCAGGTGATGCTTGCCGGCGGCTCTTCGGCCCTGCCGGGTTTGACCGATGCCGTGACCCAGCAAACATCGTTTGCCTGCATGGTGGCCAATCCCTTCGAGGGCATGACGCTGGGCGCCGGCATCCGGGAAAACAAGATGAAGCGTGAGGCTTCCTCTTACCTGACGTCGTGCGGGCTGGCCTTGCGGAGGTTTTTCCAGTGATTCTGGTCAATTTACTTCCCCATCGTGAAGCCGCACGCAAACGCAGGCGCGAGGCTTTTTTTGTGGCGCTCGGCATTGCCGCGCTGGCCGGCGGCCTGATCTGCGGCGGCGTGTATTCCTGGTACCAGGCCCAGATTTCCGCTCAGCAGGCCAGAAACACCTTCCTCAAGTCGGAAATCACCCGGCTCGAAAGCCAGATCAAGGAAATCGCCGGCTTGCAGCAGGAAATCGCCGCATTGCGCGCGCGTCAAGGCGCGGTGGAGGACCTGCAGGGCAACCGCAACCTGCCGGTCTACCTGCTGGATGAACTGGTCCGCCAGTTGCCGGACGGCGTCTACCTGAGCACCATGAAGCAGGAGAACCAGACCGTGATGTTGACCGGGGTGGCCCAGTCCAATGAGCGGGTTTCCGAACTGCTGCGCAACCTGAGCAACAACAGCCCGTGGCTGACGCGGCCGGAACTGATTGAAATTACCGGCAAAGCGCTTGCGCTGAGTCCACGTGACCAGCGCCGCGTCTCCAATTTCTCGATGCGCGTATCGCTCAGACGTGCGACCGATGTGCAAAAAGCGGCAACGGCCGCGGGCGCTGGCGCGGCCACGCCCGCATCGGCCCCTCCTGCAGCTGCCAGGCCGGCAGCGGTCGCTCCTGCGGCGACCACCCCGGCGGCGACCACCCCGGCGGCGGCTACCCCAGCGGCGGTCAAGGGTTGACGACCGGATCACGAACAGGCACTGAACATGGCTAAAGTCAATATCAATTTTGCCGCGCTCCAGGAAGGCGTGAGGGCCCAGTTCGTTGGCCTCAATCCCAACGATCCGCCGTCCTGGCCGGCCATCCCGCGTTACCTGCTGTGTGTGGCTGTCACTGTCGCGGTGGTGGTGGCCCTGTGGTTTGTCTGGCTCAGCTCTTCCGATGAAGAACTGAAGGCGGAACAGGCCAGGGAATTGCAGCTGAGAGAGGACTTCACCAAAAAGCTGGTGCAGGCCGTCAATCTCGAGGCGCTCAAGAAGCAGAGGGAGCAGGTCCAGCAATATGTGACCCAGCTGGAAAAACAGCTGCCCAGCAAGGCCGAGATGGATGCGCTGCTTTCGGACATCAACCAGGCCGGCCTGGGCCGCAGCCTGCAGTTTGAATTGTTCCGACCCGGGCAGGTCAGTGTGAAGGACTACTACGCCGAGTTGCCGATTTCCATCAAGGTGACCGGCCGGTACCACGATATCGGTGCATTTGCCGCCGATATCGCCAACCTGTCGCGCATCGTCACGCTGAACAACATCGCCATCACGCCGGTCAAGGACGGCATGATGAGCATGGACAGCACTGCCAAGACCTTCCGATATCTCGATCCGGATGAAATCGCCTCGCAGCGCAAGGCCGCGCCGGCTGCCAAGGGAGCGGCGAAATGAGGCAGGCCAGTATCCGGCAAATGGCTCCGCTGGTCCTCGTGCTGAGTGCCTGTTTCGGCCTGGCATCCTGCGGATCTTCCGAGCATGAGGAACTGCAGCAGTGGATGAGCGAGCAGCGCAACCAGACCCGGCCAAGAATCCAGCCCTTGCCGGAGCCGACCAAGTTTTCGCCGCAGGCCTACACGCAGGAGGGCGCGGTCGAGCCTTTCAGCAGCGAGAAGCTGTTGCAGGCGCTCAAACGCGACTCGAATCAGGCGACCGCCAATGCCGGTTTGATCGCGCCCGAGCTGAACCGCCGCAAGGAACCGCTGGAAGCGATGCCGCTGGATGCCGTGGTCATGGTGGGCAGTCTCATCAAGCAGGGCCAGCCGGTTGCACTGGTGCGGGTGGACAACCTGTTGTACCAGGTGCGGGTCGGCAATTACCTGGGTCAGAACTATGGCCGCATCACGAAAATTTCTGAAACCGAGCTGGCCCTGCGTGAAATCGTGCAGGACGCTGCCGGTGAGTGGACCGAGCGGACGGCGAACATACAGCTTCAAGAGGGATCAAAATGAACAAGAATGCATGTGCGACCGGGACCGGCATGTTGCAGATGGCATGGGCGCGGGCCTCTGCTGCCGCGGTGGTCGGTGCGGCCCTGCTGGCGGCCTCGCTGTCGACCGCTGCATGGGCGCAGTCGCCCAACGCCATCGAGGCCGTGACCGGTTCGGTTCAAGGTGGTACGGAAGTGATCCGCATCGACCTGTCTGAAGCCCTGACGACGGTACCCACGGGCTTCGCGATCCAGAGCCCGGCGCGCATCGCACTGGACTTCCCGGGGGTCAGCAATTCCATGGGCCGCTCTGCGGTCGACCTCAACCTCGGCAATTTGCGTTCTGCCAATGTGGTGCAGGCCGGGGAGCGGACCCGCGTGGTGCTCAACCTCAAGGCCTCCACCGCCTACACCACACAAATCCAGGGCAAATCCCTGCTGATCACCCTGGCACCGGTGGCTGTGGCCGGTCCATCGACGGTGGCCGCACCGGTGTTTGCGGAGAACCGCAACCGCGATACCTTGCCGCTGAAAGACATTGATTTCCGGCGGGGTACCGACGCCTCGGGCCGTATCGTGGTGGACCTCGCAAACAACCAGGTCGGCGTCGATATCCGCCAGCAGGGGCAGACACTCGTGGTGGAGTTCCTGAAAACCGCCTTGCCGGAAGGCCTGCGCCGCCGCCTCGATGTGGCCGACTTCGGCACGCCGGTTCAAAGCGTGACGACCTCGCAATTCGGCGACAAGGTGCGCATGGTGGTGGAGCCCAAAGGCCAATGGGAACACAGCGCCTACCAGAGCGACAACCAGTTTGTCCTCGAAGTGCGTCAGCAAAAGATCGATGAGTCCAAGCTGTCCCAGGGACCGGGCTACACCGGTGAGAAGCTGTCGCTCAACTTCCAGAACATCGAAACGCGTTCCCTGCTGCAGGTCATCGCCGACTTCACCAATTTCAACATCGTGACCTCGGACAGCGTGACCGGCGCCGTGACCTTGCGCCTGAAGGATGTGCCCTGGGACCAGGCGCTGGACATCATTTTGCAAGCCCGCGGGCTGGGCATGCGCAAGACCGGCAATGTGCTGCTGATCGCGCCCAAGGACGAACTGGCGGCCAAGGACAAGCTGGACCTGGAGTCGCGCAACGCGATCCAGAGCCTGGAGCAGGTCCGCACGCAGGATTTCAAACTGAACTACGCCAAGGCGGAAGACATCGCCAGGGGCTTGCTGGGCACTGGCGCTGCAGGCGCCACCAAGATACTGTCGGCCCGTGGCAGCGTGATCTCGGAGACCCGGACCAACCAGTTGTTCGTGACCGACATCCCCTCCAAGCTGGAGCAGGTTCAAAGCCTGATTGCCAAACTGGACATCCCGGTTCGCCAGGTGCTGATCGAGGCGCGTATTGTCGAGGCTTCCGACACATTCGGCAAATCCCTGGGCGTGAGGCTGGGGGGGCGTCCCTTCACCCTGAACGGCAACCAGAATACCCAGTTCGGCGCAACTTATTCAACGCCGACCGCTGCGGTGGCACCGGGCTCCGCGCTGGGAAATATTGGCACGACGGCGGGGGACTTCGTGAACCTGCCCGGCGTGGGTCAAAACGGTTTTGGCGCTGCAACGTTTGCAGTTTCCCTCTTCAACTCATCGCTGACCCGGTTGCTGAATCTCGAAATTTCCGCCATGGAAGCCGACGGCAAGGGCAAGATTGTGTCCAGCCCGCGCATCGTGACGGCCGACCAGGTCAAGGCGCTGATCGAGCAGGGCACGGAGTTGCCTTACCAGCAGGCGACCTCCAGCGGCGCCACCTCCATCGCCTTTCGCAAGGCCAACCTGAAGCTTGAAGTGACGCCGCAGATCACGCCGGAGGGCAACATCATCCTCAACGTTGATGTGAACAAGGACAGCGTGGGCCGCTCCACCACCAATGGTTTTGCGATCGACACCAAACACATCCAGACCCAGGTG
>CALRTF020000164.1:0-9214 GCA_943370985.1 Paenacidovorax caeni | reverse complement strand
GCCGGCCACCCGCTGGCCGCCGGCGCACGGCTGGGCCTGGCTGCGCTGGCCGCGCAGGACTGGATCCTGGCACCGCTGCCTTCTTCCTCGCGCCTGCTGTTCGACAACCTCTTCCTGGAGCGCGGCTTGAGCCCGCCGGTGCCGGTCATGGAATCGGCCTCGGTGCATTCCAACCTCGAAATGGTGGCGGTCTCGGAGCTGCTGGCGGTGGCGCCCGTGTCCGTGGCGCGCCGCATGATCTCGCAGGGCGCGCTGCACAAGCTCAACATCAGCGCCGACCTGACCGGCATGTCGATCTCGGTGATCTGGCGCCGCACGGGCGAGGCCGACACCCTGGTCAGCCGCTTCCGCGACGCGCTGGTGGTCGCCAGCATGGGGCGCGTGCGCAAGAAGTGAGCGGCAGCGGCCCCGGCTGGCTGCGTCCCCGCATTCCCCGATGTTTTCGGCCTCCAGCCCCCGTCCGGCATGGACAAGCAGCTATCAAATCAGGAGCGACAGCCCGGATCACGGCGCCGGCAGCAGCGGCAGCAACTGCAGCACCCAGTCCCTCACCGCCACAATCGCCGCCTCGTTGCGCCGGGACTCCGGATACACCAGGTGAAAGGGCTCGCCCTTGAGCGCAGGGCCGAAAGGGTTGACCAGCGTGCCCTGCTTCAATTCGTGGGCGATCAGCGCGCGGCTCATCAGCGCCACGCCCTGGCCGGCCAGCGCGGCGGACACGGTGTGGGTCTCGTCCGAAAACACCGGCCCCACCGACGGATCCAGCCCGCGCACCTGGGCCAGCTTTTGCCAGTCGGCCCAGCCAATCGGCGCGCTCCGGGCGCTGCAGGACAAAAAGTGCAGCAGGCCGTGGCGAGGCAGGTCCTGCACACGTTTGAGCCTGAGCGCCGGACTGCAGGCGGGAATGAAATCGTTGTCAAACAGCTTGTGCGCCACCAGCCCCGCCCAGCGCCCGCTGCCGTAACGGATGGCGATGTCGGCGCTGTGGCCGTCCAGCGCGACCGGCTCGTGTGTGACATGGATGTGCAGGTCCAGCCCGGGATGCGACTCGCGCAACCGGCCCACATGCGGCAGCAGCCAGCGCGAGGCCACCGCCGGCGTGGTCGACAGCGTCACATGCCGGCGCTGCGGCACGGCGCGCAGCCGCGCCACGGCGCCGGCCATGAGGTCGAGGGCATTGCCGACGTCGCCCAGCAGGTCACGCCCGGCAGCGGTCAGTTCAAGCTGCCGGGGCTTGCGCACAAACAGCGGCACGCCCAGCCAGTCTTCGAGCGTGCGCAGCTGGTGGCTGATGGCGGTGGCCGTCACCGACAACTCGTCGGCCGCGCGCCTGGCACTGCGGTGCCGGGCCGCCGCCTCGAAGGCGCGCAGCGCGGACAGCGGTGGCAGGGCGCGTGCAGTCATGGATGAGAAAAATTTTCCGTTATCAGCAAGGAATGATCAGTTGCCTGCAAGCGTAGCAGCAATTAAATTGGCTGTCGACCGATCCCCTTTGACATGACTTCAACTCACCTGAAAGAGATCCCATGCAGCGTCTTTTACACATCGATTCCAGCGCGCGGCCCGGCCGTGCCGGCGAACATCCCCATGGTTCGCACAGCCGCCGCCTGAGCCACGCTTTTGTCACCCGCTGGCTGCAGGCCCATCCCGGCGACCCGGTGGTGTACCGCGACCTCGGCATCAGGCCGCCCACGCCGGTCCAGCACGAATGGATCCCGGCCGCCTTCACGCCGGCGCCGCAACGCTCACCCGCCCAGCATGCGGCGCTGAAAGAAAGCGATAGCCTGGTGCGTGAACTGCAGGACGCCGACGTGGTGGTGATCGGCATGCCGATGTACAACTTCGGCATGCCTTCGACGCTCAAGGCCTGGGTCGACGCCATTGTGCGTATCGGCCTGAGCTTCGACGTGGATCCGGCCCGGCCCGACCCCTATATCGGGCTGCTGGCCGACAGGCCGCGCCGCGCCGTGATACTGACCGCGCGCGGCGCCCATGGCTTTGATGCCGGTGGCGCCGAGGCCGCGATGAACCATGCCGACACCGCGCTGCGCGACGTGCTGGGTTTTGTCGGCATCACCGATGTCGAGGTGGTGGCCATCGAACACGAGGAAGAAGGCGGCGAGGCGCTGGCGCAATCGAGCGCGCAGGCGCTGCGCAGAATCGATGCCCTGGTCGAGGCATGGACGGACGCGGCCTGCGAGGCGGCCTGAACCCAAGGCGCCGCTACCCGAGTGCTGGCGCCTGGCCCGTCAGGTCCTTGAGCGCGACCCCGGATTGCTTCTGCCGGCGCATCTGGTCCAGCAGCCAGGCGATCTTGCGGGCGGCGGCTTCAGGCGCCAGGCCTTGCGGGCGGATGTTGGACACGCAGTTGCGGTCGGCGTCGCAGGTGGCAGGACCGGGCGCCCAGGTCAGGTAGGCGCCCAGGCTGTCGGGCGAGGACAGGCCGGGCCGCTCGCCGATCAGCACCAGCACCGCGCCGGCCTGCAGTGCACACGCCGCGGCGTCACCGGCGGCGACACGCCCGTTGTGCAGCAGCACCAGCGGCGCCAGGGCCCAGCCCTGTGCCGCCAGCAGCGGCAACAAGGCCTGCAGCAGCGGCTGGGCATGGTGTTGTGTGGCCTGCGCCGACAGGCCATCGGCCAGCACAATGGCCAGGCCGCCGGGCGACGGGACAGACTGCAGCAGCGCCAGCGAGGTTTCATCGAGCTGGCGTCCGAGGTCGGGCCGCATCAGGTAGCTGCGCCGGTCGGCGGCAGCGCTGCGGCACACCTGGACGGGCAGCTTGAAGGCCGCCAGCGCCGCCTGCAAGGCGTCACTGTCCAGCGCCGCGCCCACCGCATCGCGCGCCCGCGCGTGGGCCAGCCGGAAGTCCAGCAGCGCCGGCGTGCCGAGGGAGGCGCCGGTGCGCGCCAGGCCGATACGCGCGGCGGTCAGCGGGCGCAGCGCGGCCCACATGGCGTCCACCTCGGCAGAAGCGTCGAGGGCGTTGACGGGGGACTTGGGATTGTTCATGACGGCCTGCCCAGCAGTTGCCGCAGCGGCGCGGGCACAGCGTCAGGCCGCACCCTGCCCTGCGCATCGCTGAGGCCCTGCGCCGCCAGCCAGCTCTCGAACTCGGGCGCGGGACGTTTGCCGAGCAGCTCGCGCATGGCCAGCGCGTCGTGGAAAGAGGTGCTCTGGTAACCGAGCATGATGTCGTCGGCGCCGGGCACGCCCATGACAAAGTTGATGCCCGAGGCGACCAGCAAAGCCAGCAGCGCGTCCATGTCGTCCTGGTCGGCCTCGGCATGGTTGGTGTAACAGACGTCGCAGCCCATGGGCAGGCCCAGCAGCTTGCCGCAGAACTGGTCTTCGAGTGCGGCGCGGGTGATCTGCTTGCCGTCGTAGAGGTACTCGGGGCCGATAAAACCCACCACCGTGTTGACGAGGAAAGGCCTGAAGTGGCGCGCCACCGCATAGGCGCGCGCCTCGAGCGTCTGCTGGTCCACGCCATGGTGTTGGCCGGCCGACAGCGCGCTGCCCTGGCCGGTTTCGAAATACATGACATTGCTGCCGAGGGTGCCGCGCGCCAGCGACTGCGCGGCAGCGTGCGCCTCCTGCAGCAGCGCCAGGTTGATGCCGAAGCTGCGGTTGGCGCCCTCGGTGCCGGCGATCGACTGGAACACCAGGTCCACCGGCGTGCCGCGCGCCATCAGCGCCAATGTGGTGGTCACATGCGCGAGCACGCAGCTCTGCGTCGGTATCGCGAGTTTGCTGCGCACCTCGTCGAGCAGGCAAAGCAGCGCGTGCGCGCTGTCCGGGCTGTCGGTGGCCGGGTTGATGCCTATCATCGCGTCGCCGGCGCCCAGCAGCAGGCCGTCGAGGATGCTGGCGGCGATGCCGCGCAACTCATCGGTCGGGTGATTCGGCTGCAGCCGCACCGAAAAGCGCCCCGGCAAGCCGACGGTGTTGCGAAAGCGCGTGACCACGCTGCATCGGGACGCGACGATCATCAGGTCCTGCAGCCGCATGATCTTGCTGACGGCCGCAACCATCTCGGGGGTCAGGCCGGGTGCCAGCGCGCCCAGTGTGGCCGTGTCGGTGCTGTCGGCCAGCAGCCAGTCGCGCAGGCCGCCGACCGTCAGGTGCGCGACCGGCGCAAAGGCGGCCGCGTCATGCGTGTCGACAATCAGCCGCGTGACCTCATCGGCCTCGTAGGGCACGACCGCATGCTTGAGGAAATCCTTCAGCGGCACATCGGCCAGCGCACACTGCGCAGCCACCCGCTGCGCCGCCGACGTGGCGGCCAGCCCGGCCAGCACGTCGCCACTGCGCAGCGGCGAGGCGCGCGCCATCAGGGTCGCGAGATCCTCGAAGACATGGGTTTCGTGGCCGACCGGCATTCGGTACATCGCTGGCTTCCGATCAAGGCGCAAACACAGCCGGCACCAACACCGGCCTGCACGCCCAAGCCTGATCGTAGGAGCAAGCGGCGTGCCCGTCATGTAGGACGCAGGCGGGTTCGGCAAAAAAACCCATGGCCTGCGACGACAGAGCACATTTTGAAGCCATTTCGGCCTATAGCCCCCGCCAGTCTTGCGCAACCAGCTATCAAATTGTGAGCAGACCGAGGCCGGTGAACAGCCTAGTTCGGCGCAATCGCCGGCAGGCGCACCGTGAACTCCGAGCCGTGCCCCTCCCCCGCGCTGCGGGCCTGCACCGAGCCGCCATGCAGCTCGGCGATCTCGCGCACCATGGCCAGGCCCACACCGAGGCCGCCGGGCACCATGTCGCTGGCCGCGCGTTCCTGGGTGAACAGCTCGAAGATGCGCGGCAACACATCGGACGCGATACCGATGCCGGTGTCTTCCACGCGAAACACGATGTCCGTGCCTTCCTGCACCACCTTGACCCAGATGGTGCCGCCTTCCGGCGTGTACTTGATGGCATTGCCGAGCAGGTTGAGCACCAGCCGCTGCATCAGGCTTTCATCCATGTCCACTTCGAGCGCGCTGGCCGGAAACAGGGTCACCAGCGCCAGCCGGCGGTCGGCCGCGGTTTCCTGCAGGCTGGCCACCGCCTCCAGCAGGAAACGGCACAGGTCCATGCGCTGCAGCTGCGGTTCGACCTTGCCGGTCTCCAGCCGCGTCACGTCCATCAGGTCGTCGGCCAGCCGCGTCAGCGCAGCGACCTGGCGCGTGATGATCTGCAGCGCGCCGTCGACGCGCGCATCGGGTGCCAGCCGCCGGATGAGGTGGGTGGCCGTGCTCAGCGGCGCCAGCGGGTTGCGCAGCTCGTGGCCCAGGGTCTTGAGGAACTGGTGGGTGCGCTCGCGCGATTCGCGCTGTGCAGCAACCGCGCTTTCCAGCGACTCGAGCTGGGCCCGCAGGTCGGTGCGGTCACGCAGGATCTTGACGAAGCCGACCAGCTTTCCGCCGTCATCACGCACGGCACACACCGTGCCGGTGGCCCAGATGCGGGTACCGTCCTTGCGCACATGCCAGCGGTCGTCTTCGGAACGGCTGTCCATGCTGGCGACGGCAAGTTCGTACTGGTCGATGCCGCGCGCTTGGTCTTCAGGCGTGAAGATGGCGGCCAGGTTGTGGCCGATGGCTTCTGCGGCGCTGTAGCCCAGGATTTCCTCGGCAGCGCCCAGCCAGGCGGTGATGGTGCCGCGCGGGTCCATGCAGATGAAGGCATGGTCGCGATTGGCCAGCAGCCAGCGGCCGGTGAGGTCCAGGGTGCCGTCGGGGATGGTGCGGCTCATGACATCGCGAGGCCACAGCGGCATTGGACAGCGAGGACGGCAGGGACAGGGCGAATCGATTCGGGCATGACCCAATCTCGCCTGCCCGCCACAGCTGCGGTGTAGGACGGCATCGACAGCACCGGTCGCCCGCTGCACACGGCTGGGCCGTGCCCCCTCAGCGCGCGAGGAAGCCGCCGTCCACCGGGTAATAGCTGCCGGTGACGAAGGACGCGCGGTCCGAGGACAACCAGAGCACCAGCTCGGCCACTTCCTCGGGACGGCCGAGACGGCCTATCGGGTGGGCGGCGACCAGCATGGCCTGAATCGCCGTATCCTGCTCCAGGCCGCTGATCATGGGCGTGTGGATGAAGCCGGGGCCGACGGCGTTGATGCGCACGCCGTGCGCGCTGTACTCGATCGCGGCGGCCTGGGTCAGGCCCAGCACGCCGTGTTTGGCGGCGGTGTAGGCCGGCGCACCGGCAAAACCGACCGCGCCGAGGATGGAGGCCATGTTGATGATGCTGCCGCCGCCGCTTTTGAGCATGGCCGGGATCTGGTACTTCATGCCGTAGAACACGCCCGAGAGGTTGATGTTGATGACCTGGGCCCAGCCGTCGAGCGGGTAATCGGCAGTGGGCGCCTGCGGACCGCCGATGCCGGCGTTGTTGCAGGCGATGTCGAGGCGGCCGTAATGCGCCAGCGTCTGCGCCACCAGCGCCTCACCGTCTTCGGGCTTGCCGACGTCGGCGGCGACAAACAGCGCGTCACCACCTTGGGCGCGCACCAGGGCGGCGGTTTCCTCGCCGCCGGCGACATTGACATCCGACACCACCACCCTGGCGCCTTCGCGTGCCCAGGCCAGCGCGACGGCGCGGCCAATCCCCGATGAAGCGCCCGTGACCAGGGCCACCTTGTTTTTCAGCATATCGTTTCTTCCTGTGTTGAGACGGCCTGGCGCCGTCAGGCTACGGCCTGCGGCAACACCTCGACAAGGCGTGCCGGGCACTCCGGAAAATTGTGCGCCGCCACGGGCCTGCGCGGTTTGATCTGGAACAGGAAGACGCGTCTGGACGCCCTCAGCTCCCGGCGACGCAGGTCACAGGGCAGCCGGCGCCGCTTTGGGTTTGCCGGCATCGGGCTCGAAGAAGGACCAGCGCAGCCCCGGAAAACGGGCCTGCATGCGCTCTTCCACCTCATCGATGGCAGCCACCAGCGCATCGGCGCTGGGCATCGGGGCCATCTTGGCCTTGACCGCGACGGCGACCTCGTCACCGAGCTGGAAGGTGATCAGATTGACGATGCGCTCGACCTCCGGCTGGGCGGCGACAAACTCGGCGATGGCGCTGCGCATCTCGGGCGACGCGGACTCGCCGGTGATCAGGCTTTTGACCTCGATGGTGACGGCGAAGGAAACGCCGATCAGCAGCAGCCCGACCGCGATCGAGCCGAGGGCATCAAACATCGGGTTGCCCGTGAGGGCGGTCAGCAGCAGCGCGACAAAGGCCAGGCTCAGGCCGGCCAGGGCCGCGATGTCCTCGCCGGCAATCACCAGCAGTTCCGATTGGCGGGTTTCACGGAACCAGCGCCACAGGCTCTTGTCGCCGCGTTCTGGCGCCAGCGCCTGCAAGGCACCGCGCAGGCTCACGGTTTCGAGGACCATGGCCACCAGCAACACGCCCAGGGACGGCAGCAGATACTTCACGGGCTCCGGGTGCAACAAGGTCCGGCTCCCGTGCCAGACCGAAAACAGGCCGCCGATGCTGAAAAGAAGAACGCCGACCATCATGGACCAGAAGTACACGACGCGGCCATAACCCATGGGGTGGTCCGGTGTCGGTGCCTGCTTCGCCTGGCGCATGCCGACGAGCAACAGGACCTGGTTGGCGCAGTCGGCAAAGCTGTGCAGGGCTTCGGCCAGCATCGCGCCACTGCCCGTGAAAAAGGCGGCGACGGCCTTGGCCAGCGCGATGCCGCCGTTTGCGCCCAGCGCGTAAAGAACAGCCTTGAGGGAGCCGGTGTTTTTTGCCATGGGATCTTTCCTGTGAATCTGCGCAGTGTGAGGCCGGGCCCACGACAAAGCCAGCACAGGAAAGCAAAGCAGCCGCCTTTTGCGGGCAGTCTGCAGGGGTCGCGAGCGCCGTGCGCCGGCTACGGCGGGAACATTCCGACGACGCCAGTGTGCGCCGGCACGGGCCGGCGCCCCTTGATCCAGAACACGAAGAGGCGGTACGGCTCAGTCGTGTTTCAGTAGTCGGCGCGCAGCAGGCGGCGGGCACGCGGGCTCATGCCGGCCAGCATGGCCTGCGTCATCCAGGCATAAACCGGGCTGGCAGCAGCAACGGAGCGGCGTGCTGCAACCGCCGGGGCGGCCTGGACCCGCGCTGCGGCAGGAGCGCGCGTGGCGGAGGGGGAAGGAGAGGAGCCGGAGAAAAAAGTGGTCGAGGTCATGAGGGGTTCCTTTGAATTGACATGTCGGCAGTACAAGGCTGCCGCTCAGGGGTCATGCATCAAATATAGGGTTTACCAGTATAAAAGTAAAACGACTTATATTGCGTTTGAGTGCATAAAAAGTGCTGGATAGCCTTCCCTAAAAAAGCGCTTCAGGAGACAAGATGGACATCAACCTCGCGCGCACCTTCCTCGAGATCGTGGCCTGCCACAGCTTTGTGCAGGCGGCCGAACGCCTGCATGTGACGCAGACGGCCGTCAGCGCACGCGTGAAGACGCTGGAAGACCTGCTGGGCCGGCAGCTGTTTGTGCGCAACAAGGCCGGCGCCTCGCTGACGCCGGCCGGCGAGCAGTTTGTGCGGCACGCGATGACGCTGGTGCAGGTCTGGGAGCGCGCGCGCCAGCAGATGGCCGTGCCGCCGGACCGCCGCGCGCTGGTCACTGTGGGCTGCGAAATCAGCCTGTGGCACCCGCTGCTGCTGGACTGGCTGCTGTGGATGCGTGCGAAGGCGCCGGACCTGGCCCTGCGCACCGAAGTCGGCGTGGCCGAAGACCTGCTCGAACGCGTGGCGCACGGCACGCTGGACATCGTGATCGCCTACGCGCCGCGCCAGCGCCCGGGCCTGCGCATCGAGCTGCTGATCGAGGAAAAACTGGTGCTGGTCAGCACCACCCCGGCGCGCACGGCACCGCGGCCCGCCGACTATGTCTATGTGGACTGGGGGCAGGAATTTGCCGCGCAGCACAGCCTGGCGTTTCCCGAACTCTCCAGCGTCGGCCTGTCGTCCAGCCTCGGGCCCCTGGGCCTCGAGTATTTGCTGGCGGTGGGCGGCGCCGGTTACTTCCGGCAGAACGTGGTGCGCCCCCACATCCAGCAGGGACGGCTGCACCGGGTCGCCGGCGCGCCGGAATTTTTATACCCGGCCTATGCGGTGTATGCGGCCGATGCCGACATGGCGGTGCTGACGCCAGCGCTGGCCGGGCTGCGCGCGGCGGCCGCGGGCAAGCTGCCGCGTCGAACGGCAGCCGCGGCAAAAA
>CALRTF020000163.1:0-9257 GCA_943370985.1 Paenacidovorax caeni | reverse complement strand
GATCCAGCGCAGGCCCGCGTCGAACTCGATGCAGTCGAACGCCAGCACCTGGCCCTGGTGACTGACCACATTCGCCAGGTGCAGGTCGCCGTGGCATTCCCGGACGTGGCCGTCAGCCCGGCGTGTGCTCCACAGCGGCACGAGTGTGGTGGCCTCGGCCTGCAGCCAGTCGCGCAACACCCGGGACTGTTCCGGACCCGCGAGCTGGTGCAGTCCGTCCAGGGCGGCGAGGGCCGCAGACCGCCGGCCTTCAGGCGTCGCAAAACCGGCGTCCGGGCCGGCGCGGGGCGACGCTTCGTGGAACGCCGCTATCGTCTCGGCCAGTTGATCGACTTCTTCGCCGCGCAAATCGGCCTGCGCGAGCCGTTCACTGAACAGCGCACCGGGCGCAAAACGGCGCATCCGGACCGCATATTCCAGGACCGGGCCGGTGCCGTCGAGGTCCGGCTTCGCGCGCGTGCCGGTGATCCGGCTGATGCCGAGGTACAGCGAAGGCGCAAGCCGTCGGTTCAGCCGCAGTTCCTCCTCGCAAAAATGCAGCCGCGCCTTCAGCGCGCTGTAGTCGACAAAAGGCAGGCGCAGCGGCTTCTTGATCTTGTAGGCCGTGTCGCCGACCAGAAGCACCCAGGAGATATGCGTCTCGATCACCTGTGCGCGCAGCGAGCGGGCCAGGGTATCCACCAGTTCGGCGCTGGGATCGGCATGCATGGGTGCAGCCTAAGGCGTCACGCGCGCGGGCGCTTGAGCTTGATCAAGCCCCGGCCCCGCGGGCACTGCAAAAAAGTCGCGAGCGGTTTGCCGCCGTGCCGCGGCCCCCTGCTTGTCGACCGGACCGACTGCTTGATGCACATCAAAACCACGGCGGCCGGCAGTCGTTATCGTGTTGTTCGGTCCGCTCGTTTCTGAAGGGAGGCGGTGATGAAGATCCTGCACCTTCCGGGAAATCGCGGCGGAACCGTACCAGTTGATGGGCGAGCGCATGAGGGCGGGTCGTCGCTGTGCGCGTTGCGGGCCAACAGGTGAGGACGGTCGCGGTGTCCGCGCAATGGGGTTCTTACGGGAGTTTGTCATGGACAGGATTCTGGTTGTCGTTTACTCCCATACCGGGACATCGCGCCGTTTGAGCCAGCTGTTGTGCAGCCAGTTCGGCTGGCAACTCGGGACCGTGCTCGAAAGCTATCCGCGCGTCGGCGGGCTGGGTACCCTGCGTTGCGTGCTGGACTCGCTGTTCCGCCGTCGGCCCCTCATCCGCTACGAGGGGCCGGACCCAGCCGGGTTTGACATGGTCGTGCTGGTGTCGCCCATCTGGGCGGGTCGCCTGGCCGGGCCCATGCGCAGCTTCGTTACCGGCCAGCGCCAGCGGCTGCCGCAGGTGGCGGTGGTATCGGTCATGGGCGCACAGGGAGCGCCGGCCGCGCTTGCCGAGGTCGCACAGCTGATGGACCGAACGCCGTTCTTTGCGACGGCCTTCACGGCACGCGAAGTGGACGACGGCAGTTGCGCCAGCCACCTCCAGGCCGTCGGTCTTGCCCTGCAAGCTGCGGGCAGTGAGGGCGTGCCTGCCTTGCGTCCGGCGGTTTTGTCGCCGAAGGCTGCGTGAATGGCCGCTCTGAACGCACGCATGCCGCAGCCCGAACGGCAAGGCCTGGTGGATAAGCGCCAGCGCGTTGCCGTGGTCACCGGTGGAACCGGCGGTCTCGGCGAGGCCATGTGCCGGCGCCTGGCCGATGACGGATTTGTGGTGGTGGCCCTGCACTCTCCCGGCAACGACCGGGTGCAGGCCTGGCGGGAGGCGCAGCAGCAGCAGGGCTATGCATTTGCCACCGGCGCAGTTGACGTTGCACAGTTCTCGTCCTGCGTGGCGGCCGTGCAGGCCGTCCGGCAGGCGCATGGTCCGGTGTCGGTACTCGTCAACAATGCCGGCGTGACGCGTGACGCCGGCTTTCGCAAGATGACCGAAGAGGCGTGGAGCACGGTACTGCGTACCAATCTCGATTCCATGTTCAACATGACCAAGCAGGTGATCGAGGACATGGTGGCCCTGTCCTGGGGACGCATCATCAACATCTCCTCGGTGAACGGCCAGCGCGGGGCTTTTGGCCAGGCCAACTACGCGGCGTCCAAGGCCGGGATTCACGGCTTCACGAAGTCCCTGGCACTGGAGTTCGCCGCCAGGAACATCACCGTCAACACGGTTTCACCCGGCTACATGCGCACGCGCATGGTCGAGGCCGTGCCGGCCCAGGTGTTGCGCGAGAGGATTCTTCCGCAAATTCCGGTGGGGCGGCTGGGCGAGGCGCCCGAGGTGGCGGAGATGGTGGCCTACCTGGCCTCCGAGCGCGCTGCATTTGTGACCGGTGCGAACCTGTCGATCAACGGCGGGCAGCACATGTACTGAACGCCGGGCCCGCCCTTGCGGCGCTCACGGCGTGCGCACCCGTATCCGCCCGCCTTCCTTCACCGCGGACGGCGGGTAAAGAATCACCGCCTGCCCGACTTCCAGGCCGCTTCGCACCCAGGCTTCGCTGGTGTTGCGCCCTCCCAGTTCAACGGCCTGGAGGCGGGCCCGGCGCCCTTCCACCCGGTAGACGGCCATGCCCTGCCCGTGGGGAAATACTGCCGCCACCGGCACCATCAAGGCCTGCTCCTGGCGCTGCGTGACGATTTTCACGCTCACACGAAAGCCGTCACCGAGGGTGTGCCAGGACGCCGGGACATCGGCGACCGTGATGAGGACGTTGACGCGCTGCTCCTCAACGCCCAGGGCCGAGACCTTGGTGAAGGCTGCAGGTTCGACGCGCCGTACCTGGCCGTCCACCGGAGGGCCGCCCCAGCCCTCGATCAGGACGCGGCTTCCGGGTCGTGCCCGCACGGCGTCGGTGGTCAGCAGTTCGCACAGCACCTCCATGCGCGAGGGGTCACCAATGTCCAGCAGGGCGGTGCCGGCGGCAATGGTTGCCTCGCTGGCAAGGCTGATGCGCAGCACCACCCCTGCCACGGGCGAGCGCACGTTGAGCAGCGAGCCTTCGGGCATTGCGGGTGTGGACGGCCTCGACGCTGCCAGCGCACGGGCCTGTTCCTGGACCGCGGCCTTTCGCTCGGCTTCGGCCATTTCCAGCGCGCGCTGGCTCGCTGCCAGTGCAAGCCCGGTGCTGTCCAGGCGGGAAGGGGCGACGAAGCCCTGCGCGGCAAGCTGCTCGGTCCGCTGCTGCTCGAGCCGGGCTTCTTCCTGTGCAAGCTTTGCGCGTTCCATGCCCGCGGTCGCGCGGTCGACGCCGGCGACCGCAGCCTTCAGCCGTGCCGTAGCCTCGCGCGAACTGCGTTCGTCCACCATGGCCGACATCACCGGCATCAACCGGGCCACGGTGTCGCCGGCCGCCACCCGATCTCCCTCGCGCAGGGTGATGCGGGCCAGGCGGGCTGCCACCGGCGCTGAGATGGTGTAACGCTCGTCCAGGCGTGTCCGTCCATCTTCCTCAATGGTCAGGTCGAAACGCCCGCGCGTTACGGTGGCCGCTTCCACGTCAACAGGACGCGGTGAAAAGGCCCAGGCGACCCACGCTGCTGCCAGCGCCGCGCCAGCGATCAGGGCCAATTTTCTTCTGTTGAGCACGTCCTACTCCCTTGTTTTGAGTGCTGCGACCATGTCCAGCCTGTCGATGCGCCGGCGCACCACCAGGGCACTGGCCGTTCCCGCTGACAGCACGGCCAGCCCGGCCCAGGCATAGGTGCGCGGCTGCACCACCACCGGGAAAAAAAACTGGTCCGACTTGAGCAGTACGGCGATCAGCTGAACCAGCCCGTGGCCTGCCGCCATGCCCAGCGGCAACGCCACTGCGATGCCGAGGGCCAGTTCGCCGAGCAGCAAACCGGACACTTCGGCACGCGTGAAGCCGAGGACGCGCAGGCTGGCCAGTTCCCAGGTGCGTTCGGCCAGCGCGATGCGCGCGTTGTTGTAGACCACACCGACGGCAATGATCGTGGCAAAAAACGTCAGGATGGTGCTCATGATGCGGATGTTGCGGGCGCTTACTTCCTGCATGTTGCGCAGCAGCGTGGCCTTGCTGAAGGCGCCCACCACGCGCGGCAGCGATTTGCTGGCCTGTAGAAGCAGCGGCTCGCTGCCGCGCTCCACGCTCACGGCGAACTGGTTGGCGACGTCGCCTTCGCCGAGGGCGCGGTTCAGGGCCGTGCGTTCCATGTAGGCATTGAGCCCCATCATTTCGCGAACGGTGGCATCGACCGGCATCGCCAGCATGCGGCGTCGGCCTTCCAGCACCTCCACCAGGAGACGGTCGCCGACACGCACCCCCAGCTTGTCGGCCAACCTGTCCGTCAGCACCAGGCCCGGACCTTGCGGCCTTGTCTGGCGCCCGTCCACATCGATGATGCGCCGCAGCTCGGGACGCGCGGCGTAGCCCTGGATGATGCCGCGTTCGTGCAGGTGGCCGTTGACAAACCGGACGCTGACGTTTCTTGCCGACTCCACGCGAATTGCGCCTGGCAGCCGGGCGATCTCCAGCCGCGCGCTGTCATGGGTCGCCTCCGCCATCCAGACAATGACGTCCGCGCGCATGGCCAGGTTGAATGACGAATCGACGATGTAGTCGATGGCATCCCTGAAGAAGTTTCCCATCACCACAATGGCGACTGCGGCCGCCATGCCGCCTATCGACAGCGCGGTGCGCCAGGGCCGCCTTTCCATGTTGCGCAGGATCATGCGCATGGCCGGGGAGATGTGCGTCAGCCCCAGGCGTTCGACCAGGGTGCGCCGGAAGTGTGCGGGTGAAGGCGACCGCATGGCCTCGGCAGGCGCCAGGCGCGTGGTCGCCAGAATGGCGCTGAGCGTGCCCAGCACCGCAGTCAGCATGGTGGCTCCGGTGCTCACCAGCAGCAGCCAGGGCGCAATCCGGTGCTCAAAGGCAGGGAAATGGAAAAACTCGGCATACAGCCCGGTCAGCAGGGTCCCCAGCCAGTCGCCCATGAGAACACCGAGCACGATGCCCGGCAGCACGATGGACAGCACCAGCTTGATGTAGTGCGCTGCCGCGCTCCGGCTGGCATAACCCAGCGCCTTCATCGCGGCGATCTGTTCGCGCTGCGTTGCGACCAGGCGGGAAACAACGACATTGAGAAGAAAGGCTGCAACACCAAGAAAAATCGACGGAAGCACCGTGCCCAGCACGCGCTGCTCCCTGATTTCGTTGTCCAGCATGGCATGCGACCCCTGGTCCTGCCTGCCGTGCGCCTCGCGCCCGCCATACCTTGACAGGCGCCTGGACAGATTGTCGATGACGGCCTCTTCGCTGGCGCCCGGTGCAAGCTTGATGGCAAGGCGGTTGAAGGCACCGTCCATGTCGTAGGCGGCGGCCAGCACTTCACGGTCCAGCCAGAACACGGCAAAGCCCCGTTGGTCAGGCATGCCGCCCAGGCCGGCAAAGATGTATTCTGGGGACAAGGCCGTTCCGACGATCACCAGGGTCCGGCGCTTGCCATTGAGCAGGGCCTGAAATCTCGCACCTGGCGCAAGCTGGCGGGCCTGCGCGAAGCCGTGATTGACAAGAACCGGGATGGTGTCGTCGGTGACAGCGCCACCGTCCAGGCCGCGGCCGCTGCGCACGGTGATGCGGTTCATGCGGAGAGGCTGGCGCTTGTCGACCCCGATCAACTGGCCAATGATCGGATCGGACTGGCCTTCGATCTCGACCCGGACCACCTGTTCAATCGTGGTTTGCACGTCGGCCACGCCGGGCAGTTCACGCAGCATCGCGCCCGCTGCGTGGGGCGCGCGCTTGACGGAGGCAAAGACGTCCGCAAACTGGCCTTCGGCATAGAAGCGGTCGCGGGCCAGGGCCAGCGAATCCACGGCCGACAGGCTGGTGATGAAGCCGCCGGTGCCGCTGGCCACCACCAGGGCGATGGTCAGCACCTGGCTCCACATCAGCCGCAGGTCCCTGAGCAGCTTGCGGTCGAGCGCTTTCACCAGGACAGCTCCGATGGCCTGATCTTGTGCGCGTTTCGGTCTATTTTCTGGATGCGGCCATCGCCCAGATAGACCACACGGTCGGCCATGCCGGCAATGGCGGCGTTGTGGGTGATCACAATGGCCGTGGTGCCGAATTGTTCGTTGATGCGGGCGATTACCTCCAGCACCAGTTTTCCGGTCTGGTAGTCCAGCGCACCCGTCGGCTCGTCGCACAGCAGGATATCCGGTCGCTTGACGATGGCGCGCGCGATGGCGACGCGCTGCTGCTCGCCACCGGAGAGCTGGGCCGGGAAATGATCGCGCCGGGGGGTCAGGCCCACCAGATCAATGGCCTCGTCGACCGGCATGTATTGGTCGGCGATGTCCGTGACCAGCAGGAGGTTCTCGCGCACGCTGAGACTGGGGATCAGGTTGTAGAACTGGAAGACGAAACCCACGTGCTCACGCCGGTAGGCCGTCAGTTCCGCCTCGCTGGCGCCGCTGAGGGCACGGTCCTCAAAGCGGACTTCACCGCGGGTCGGCACGTCCAGCCCGCCCAGAATGTTGAGCAGGGTGGACTTGCCGCTCCCGGAGGCGCCAAGCAGTACCACGAACTCGCCACGGAAGACATCGAGATCGACGTCGCGCAACGCGTGCACAGCGGTCTCGCCGCTACCGTAGGTCTTGCACAGCGACCGTATGCGCAGCACCGGGCTGCCCGGTTGCCGGGCCGTGGTCATTCGTCGGCGCCTACTGGACCGTGATTTTCCGTGTGGCCGTCGACGCCTTCTTGGGTAACTCCAGTGTCAGTACCCCGTCGGCATATTTCGCCTGCACCTTGCCCTCATCCACATCCCCTGCCAGGCTGAAGGTGCGCGAGATGTTGCCCCAGTAGCGCTCGCTGCGCAGGACCTTGTCGCCGTTGCCCTTGATTTCCTTCTCGCGGTTGACCTCGGCGTCGATCTGCACGACATTGCCATCGATGCGCACGCTGATGTCTTCCTTTTTGACGCCGGGAATATCGGCCTTGACGCGGTAGGTGTTGTCTTTCTCCGAGACATCAATGCGCATTTTCAGCGCCGCAGGATCGGCTTCAAAAACACCCGGAGAAAAAAAGCGGCGCATGGCCGATTCGAAGGAATCCGTGAACGAGGGGTCCAGAACGCGAAGATTGCTCATGTTGACTCTCCTTGGTGGTTAAAGAAAATGGAGGGGACGTGCCTCTGCAGTTCAGGCACCCACCTCGAGTTTGTCCACGACGCGCGACACGCCGCGCGCCGAGAACGCCGCGCCGACGGCGGCTTTGCGTTCCGCCATCGAATGCACTTTGCCCCGGAGCGTGGCCACACCATCCGATACGTCGACGCTGAGGTGTCTGGCCTCGCGCGACGCCTGCCGGGCCAGGGCCGCGTTGATCTGCGCAGCGACGTCCTTGCTGCTTGCGCGTGACTTCAGGGAGATCCGGTTGGATAAGCCGCGCACGCCAGCCAGCGGCCGCACCGAGTGCGCGGCGCTGACCTGCTGGTAGCTCCAGTCGACTTCACCGCGCAAGGTGATGTGGCCGTTCTCAACCTCGACGCGGATGCCCTCCACCGGCAGCAAGGCGTTGAGCTGCAGGGCGGTGGTTGCGGCCTGCGCAATCTCGGAATCACTGCGCCTGTGGTCCGGCGCAAGCTTGACATCGAGTTCCAGCGCGATGCCGCGTACCCCGCCAACCCGCTGCACAGCCCGTTCCACGGCATGTTTTTCGGCGTAGGTGTCGAGGTGTCCCGTCAGGGTGACGACGCCGCTGCTCAAGGCCACGCCGACGGCTGTCGCGTTGACGGCGGGATCCCAGGCGAGTTCTTCCATGACGTCGGTCTTGAGGTGTTCATCTGTCTTCATGAGGTTCTCCTGGCTTTTCCGTGTGGGTGATGCATGGCGAAACAACGGATTCAAATTTAGTCGCCCCTGCATGTTGTGTATTGACATTGCTCAATGACTGCACGACGCTGGCCGCGGGGTGTTTGATGTGCCGCAGTTGTCCGCGCAACGGCCGCGCGCCATCGCAAGGCCCGTCGGGGCCAGGGTGCCTCGTTGTCCGGGGGCGTCGCGGCGACTTCAGGGCAGCAGCACCGCCGCGCCCTGGAGCCCGCCGTTGCGCACCGCCTGCACGGCGGCGTCGGCGTCGGCCAGGCTGAACGCCTGCACGTGGGTCTGCAGCGGGACAGCAGCCACCTCGCGAAAAAATTCCTCGCCGTCGGTGCGCGTGAGGTTGGCGACGGAACGCAGT
Organism: Paenacidovorax caeni; assembly: GCA_943370985.1. Taxonomy (GTDB): domain Bacteria; phylum Pseudomonadota; class Gammaproteobacteria; order Burkholderiales; family Burkholderiaceae_C; genus Polaromonas; species Polaromonas caeni_A. The sequence goes on along the minus strand of CALRTF020000163.1, from coordinate 1,020 downwards.
ACACGCTCTCCCCACAGCAGCGCGTAGTCGAAGGCTGGTATGGCGCTCATGTGGATGCCGGCACAGACAACGGTGCCGCCCTTGCGGGTGACCGCCAGCGCCGCCGGCACCAGTGCACCGATGGGCGCGAAGATCAGCGCGGCGTCCAGCGGGTTGGGCGGCGCCTGGTCCGCGCTGCCGGCCCACACTGCGCCGAGCCGCCGCGCGAAGTCCTGACCCGCCGTGTCGCCTGCGCGGGTGAAGGCGTGGACCGCCTGGCCTCTGGCAGCCGCAAGTTGGCAAATGATGTGGGCTGCCGCACCGAAGCCATACAGCCCGATTCGCGCTGGCTGGGGACCGCCCGCCAGACGCCAGGCGCGAAAGCCGATCAGGCCGGCGCACAGCAAGGGTGCCGCATGGGCATCGTCATACAGGTCGGGCAGGGCAAAACAGAAACGCTGGTCTGCGGCGGCGAATTCGGCAAAGCCGCCATCCCGGTCATAACCGGTGAAGACCGGTGCATCGCAGAGGTTTTCCCGACCCATTGCACAGAAGGCGCAGTGCGCGCAAGTTCCGCCCAGCCAGGGGATGCCGACACGCTGGCCCAGGCTGAAACGCGAGGCGCCCGCGCCGGCGGCAACCACGCGACCAACGATTTCATGTCCGGGAACCGCCGCAGGGGCCCGCGGCGGTAGTTCACCATCGATGATGTGGAGGTCGGTCCGGCAGACGCCGCAGGCAAGCACCCGCACCAGCAGATCCTGGTCGCCGACCGGAGGCAGGGGCTTGTGGACCGATACCAGGCGCCGGGCCTGCGGGTCGACAGTCATGGCGAGCATGGTGGCAGGCAACATGAACCCATGGTAATTCGAGCAAGCCTGCCATGGCGGGGTTCAGCGCCGTTTCTTGACATGGCGCAAACGGCGGCGGCGCGCCGGATGAAACCATTCCATGCAAGGCGGTTTTCGCTGCCACAGGAGACTGTTGATGGCTCGTTCCCGCACCCGTGTCCAGGCGCATGCCCCGGCGCCCATGGACCTT
>CALRTF020000162.1:0-9378 GCA_943370985.1 Paenacidovorax caeni | reverse complement strand
CCTGCGCTTCGACGCGGAGGGCAAGGGTAATGGTGGCCGACACATCAACTACGGCGTGCGCGAGTTCGGCATGGCCGCCGTGATGAACGGCGTGGCCCTGCATGGCGGCTACATCCCCTACGGTGGCACCTTCCTGACCTTCAGCGATTACTCACGCAACGCCATTCGCATGGCCGCGCTGATGAAGATCCGTGTGGTGCATGTATTCACCCACGATTCCATCGGCCTCGGCGAAGACGGCCCGACGCACCAGTCGATCGAACACGCCGCCAGCCTGCGCCTGATCCCCAACCTCGACGTCTGGCGTCCGGGCGACACCGCCGAAACCGCCGTCGCCTGGGCCGTGGCCCTGCAGAACAAAAACAAGCCGACCGCCCTGCTGCTGAGCCGCCAGAACCTGCCTTACGCGCCCAAGAACGACCTCGGCGAGATCAGCCGCGGCGCTTATGTGCTGTCCGAGCCGGCCGAAGTCGGCCTCAACAAAAAGGCCCAGGCCGTGATCATCGCCACCGGTTCCGAAGTCCAGCTCGCGCTGAAGGCGCAGGAGCTGCTGGCCGGCCACAAGATCGCCGTGCGTGTGGTCTCCATGCCCAGCACCACCACCTTTGACAAACAGACCATGGCCTACAAGTCGCAGGTGCTGCCTGAAGGCCTGCCGCGCATCGCGGTGGAGATGGGTGTGACCGACGGCTGGTGGAAATACGGCTGCGCCGCCGTCGTCGGTATCGACAGCTACGGCGAGTCGGCACCGGCCCCGGTGCTGTTCAAGCATTTCGGCTTCACGCCCGACAACGTGGCCGACACCGTGCGCAAGGTGCTGAAGAAATAAGACGGTTTCGGCGGAATTCCGCCTGGCCATCCCCGAGTTAACTTTTCAGGAGCAACAGAAGATGACGATCAAACTGGGTATCAACGGCTTCGGCCGCATCGGGCGCAATGTCTTGCGCGCAGCCGTGCAGAATTTCAGCGACATCGAAATCGTCGGCATCAACGACCTGCTCGAGCCCGACTACCTCAAGTACATGCTGCAGTACGACTCGGTGCACGGCCGCTTCAAGGGCGAGGTCTCGGTCGAAGGCAATACCCTGATCGTCAACGGCAAAAAAATCCGCCTGACGCAGGAGCGTGACCCGGCGGCGCTCAAGTGGAACGAGATCGGCGCCGACATCGTGCTCGAAGCCACCGGCCTCTTCCTCGACAAGGCATCCGGTGAAAAACACCTGGCCGCCGGCGCCAAAAAAGTCATTTTCTCGGCCCCGTCGAAAGACGACACGCCGATGTTTGTCTACGGCGTCAACGACAAGACCTATGCCGGCCAGGCCATCATTTCCAACGCGAGCTGCACCACCAACTGCCTGGCGCCTGTCGCCAAGGTGCTGCACGACAAATGGGGCATCAAGCGCGGCCTGATGACCACCGTGCATGCAGCGACGGCCACGCAGAAAACCGTGGACGGCCCGAGCAACAAGGACTGGCGCGGCGGCCGCGGCATCCTGGAAAACATCATCCCGTCGAGCACCGGCGCGGCCAAGGCCGTGGGTGTGGTGATTCCCGAACTCAACAAGAAGCTGACCGGCATGTCCTTTCGCGTGCCGACCTCCGACGTGTCGGTGGTCGACCTGACCTGCGAACTGAGCAAGGAAGCCACGCTCAAGGAAATCTGCGCCGAGATGAAGACGCAAAGCGAAGGCGCGCTCAAGGGCATCCTCGGCTACACCGAAGACAAGGTGGTGGCCACCGACTTCCGCGGCGAGACCTGCACCAGCGTGTTTGACGCGGACGCCAGCATCGCGCTGGACAGCACCTTCATCAAGGTGGTGGCCTGGTATGACAACGAATGGGGTTACTCGAACAAGTGCCTGGAGATGGTGCGCGTTGTAGCGAAATAATCGCGTCCTCCGGTCACAAAAAAAGCGCCTGCGGGCGCTTTTTTTTGTGGGCAGACGGCCGGTCTCCGCGACGCCTGCGCCCAAAAGGCAAACCATCGCTGTATTGACGGCCCCGCCCGGCGCACTTAAGGTTGCCCGATGCCGGGCCCATGCAGCCGGGCGCAGGGGGGCGTCATGCAGGATCTGGCGTTTCGGGAGTGGCTGGTCAGCAAGAGCTGGGCGCTGGGTGTGCGCTACAGCAAGGCGGCGGCCCTGCTGCTGCCGCTGGGCGCGTTGGCCGTTCACGCCCGCTTTCTCGCAGGCGACTGGCATACACCGCCGCCCGGCCTGGCCGCGCTGCTGGCCTGGCAACTCAGCGCCGAACTTTTCTTCATCAGCGTGGTGCTGGCCGACCACTGGTGGCCGCAATTGCGCAGGCGCGAATGGGCGCTTTATGCCGCCTGTGCCGGCGCCGTGGCGCTGGCCACCTGGCTGTGTATTGCCGACGGCCGCATGCGCAGCGACCTGTCCATCTATGCGGCCGGCCTGACTTTCGTGGCCGCCGTCATGTGCACGCCGCGGCCGGTGCGCCTGCCCATGTACATCCTGAGTTTTATGGCACTCAGCATCGTGGCCGGCCTGAACGCGCCGGACAGTGCCGCCGTGCTGGTCGCGCTGGCCAATCCCTTTTGCATCGTGGTGCTGTGTATCGAGCTCGACAAGTTCACCCATGCCCGCAACCTCGAGCTGTACACCGAGACCCAGCGCGCGGAAGCCGAGCGGGCGCGCGCCGACAAGGTGCTCTACAACGTGTTGCCGGCCGTGATTGCCGACGAGCTCAAGCGCGACGGACGGGTCAAGGCGCTCAAGTTCGAGAACATGGGCGTGCTGTTTGCCGACATCGCCGGCTTCACGCGGTTTTCGCGGGCCTTGCCGCCGGACGCCCTGGTGCTGGTGCTCAACGACATTTTTTCCGCCTTCGACGAACTGGTCGAGCGGCACGCGCTGGAGAAAATCAAGACCATAGGCGACGCCTACATGGTGGTCTCGGACCAGCGGCTGGACAGCCTGGCACAGTTCGCGCTGGACATGGGCGAGGCGCTGCGGCACTACAACCGCATCAACGGGACCGAGCTGGGCATGCGCATCGGCATACACGCCGGCCCGGTCGTCGCAGGTGTGATCGGTGTCAAGCGCTTTCTCTACGATGTCTGGGGCGACACGGTCAATATCGCCAGCCGCATGGAAAGCACAGGCGCCCCCGGCGAGATCCAAGTGACCGAGGCCGTGTACCGGCAGCTGCGCGGGACGTTCGGGTTCCGTGCGCGCGAAGCGCTGGACATCAAGGGCGGCGGCACGCTGTCCACCTGGTGGCTGCTGGGGCCGGCCGCCGCTGCGCCATGAAGTCCGGCGACGCCGTGATGCGCGAGGGCAGCGCCGTGTTGCGGCACAACACCGCGTTCACGGGCTGAAGCCCTGCCCTATTCCGCAACAATCTTCTTGTCGGCTGCGACCTTGGCCCACTTGCTGATTTCGTTGGTCAGGTAGGCCTGGGCCTGCTCGGAGGTACCGCCGGCAACCTCCGTGCTCATGGCCGCGAGTTTCTCGCGGGTGTCGGGCGACTGCAGCGCCTTGTTGACGGCGGCAGCCAGCGTGTCGCGCACGTTTTTCGGCAGGCCGGCCGGGCCCATCAGCATGTACCAGGCGCTGATTTCATAGTCGGGCACGCCCGCCTCGATCACCGTCGGTACATCCGGCAAGGCAGCGATGCGGCTGCGTGTGGTCACCGCCAGCGCCCGCAGTTTTCCGGCCTTGATTTGCTGCAGCACCGTCGGCACGGTGTCAAAGTTGACATCGACCTGGCCCGAGATCAGATCGGTCAGCGCCGCACCGCTGCCCTTGTAGGGAACGTGCGTCATGGTGGTCTGGGTCGCGAGCTGGAACATCTCGGCCGCAAAATGCTGCTGCGTGCCCTGCCCGGACGATGCGTAGTTGAGTTTGCCCTTTCCGGACCTGGCCATTGCGATGAACTCCGGCAGCGTCTTCGCGGGCGAGTTCATCGGCACGACGACCACCTGCGGCACGCTGCCGATCAGCGTGATGGCGCTGAAGTCCTTCTCGGCTGCATAGGGCATCTTCGGGGTGATGGCGGGCACCATCGCATTGGAGCTCACGTGGCCCATCAACAGCGTGTAGCCGTCGGTTTTGGCCTTGGCGGCTGCTGCCGCCGCAATCGTGCCGCTGGCGCCGGCACGGTTTTCGACGACCACCGGTTGTTTGAGCAGCTCGCTGAGTTTGGGTGCGATCACGCGCGCGATCAGATCAGTGCCGCCGCCAGGCGAAAAGCCCACCAGCAAGGTGATGGGTTTGGACGGGTAGGCCTCCTGTGCGCTGACAGCGATTGCCGTGAAAGCGAGGGCGGCTGCGAACAGCGTTTTGCGTATTGTCATGTTTGTCTCCTCCATGAGGGGTTAGTGGAATTCGGTCAGGCTGCCAAAGCCGCTGAACTGGTCCTTGATGCCCATCTTGCGCAGGGCCGACCAGTAGATCACCGGGCCCGAGGCGAAGACGGGTTTTTTCAGCCACTTCTCGGCGTCGTTGGCGACTTTGGCATAGGCCAGGTTGGTGCCCAGCTGCAGGATGGCGTCGGGCTTGGCGGCTTCGCAGCGCATGGTGGCGTCGGCCAGCTGCTCATAGGTTTGCGAGGCGACGTGGATGATGCTCTTGCACTTCAGGCCTTCGACATGCACGACCTCGAAGCCGCGAGCCGTGAAGTAGTTGATGGCATTGGTTTCGATCACCGGGTAATACGGCGTCAGCAGCGCAATACGTTTGGCGCCGCACAGCTTGAAGGCCTGCTCGGCCGACTGCGCGCCCATGGTCACTTCGACGCCGGAGGTCTTTTCCAGGTGCTCCTGCAGCGCAAAGCTGCCCTTTTCGCCGCCCATGTAGCTCTGGGACGACATGCCGAGGATCAGGTGGTCGATCAGCGCCTCGTTCAGGCGGCGCACCGAGTCGTCGAGGTTGGCGGTGACGTTGCGCATGATGACGGACCAGTCCTCGTCCTTGGCAATGATCTGGTTGGGCACGTAATAACGGTCGATCGCGTTGATCACGCCCTTGGGCCGCATGTCCATCATTTCGTTTTCGACATTGACGTTGGGGCCCGGCGTCATCACGCCGATGACGCCACGCGGGCCGAGGGCATTGACGTAGCGCTGGCTGTCATGGGTGGATCCTTCAATTTCCCGGATCCCCTGCTGAAATGCATTCATTATTTGATTCCTGTCGATAGATATGGCGTTGAATTGCGCTTATTCATCCGTGAATGAATGCACTTGACTTTAGGAGCGTCAAAATCAGTTGTCAACTGTTTTGCATTCAAAGAACTGGATTTTTCTAAAAATTGGATCGAAATCGCCGTTATTTGCCAAAAATGAATTCATAATTGCGCCATGTCCAAGGAATTTGTCCACACCAGCCTGCTGGAAGAGTTGCGCGAAGTTTTTATCCGCGGCGAGGTGCTGCCCGGCCACAAGGTGCCTGAGCGTGAGTTGTGTGAGCGTTTTGGCGTGTCGCGCACGCCGCTGCGCGAGGCGCTCAAGGTGCTGGCCGCCGAGGGCCAGGTGGAGCTGCTGCCCAATCGTGGCGCGATGGTGCCGGAGATGTCACTCGAAGTGGTCGAAGGCCTGTTCGCGGTGGCCGGTGCCCTTGAGGCCCTGGCCGGCGAGCAGGCCTGCGAGCGTGTCACGGCTGACGAGCTGGTGCAGCTCGCCGACCTGCACAGCCGCATGCGGGCGGCCTTCGCGATGCACGAACTCGCGCCCTACTACGACTGCAACCGCCAGATCCACGAGGCCATCGTGCGCGCCGCCCGCAACCCGGTGCTGGCGGCGCAATACGCGATCCTCAACGCGCGCATCCGCCGCATCCGTTTCGACTCGCCGATGTCACCGGCGATCTGGGCCCGCGCCATGGCCGAACACGACGGCATGATGAACGCCCTGCAACGCCGCGATGCCGACGCGATGGCGAGCATCCTGAAAACGCATTTGAAACACAAGAGCGAGGCCATTCTGCAGGTGATGCGGGAGGTCCCTGCGCCGGTGACGGCTGTGCGAAAGCGGCGGGTCAAGCCGGCTGACAAGCCGCCGGCCTGAGCAGATCAAAAGCGCTACCGGTTTTTGGGTCCAATGGGGCTGCGGCCCCCGGCTGGCTTGATCCAGCAGCTATCAATACAATAGCGTTGGACGGATGATTCTTCAGCGCAACCGGGCTGCCAGCGCAGCCTTGACCACCGGCCACTCGCTGTCCAGGATGGAAAAGTAAACCATGTCGCGCCTGCGCCCCGAGGCGGCAATCAGGTGCTGGCGGAAGATGCCTTCCTCGACCGCGCCGATGCGGGCCAGCGCGCGGCGTGACTGCGCATTGAGCGCCTCGGTCTTGAAGACCACCCGGATCATCGCCAGGGTCTCAAACGCGTGGGCGAGCAGCAGCAGCTTGGCCTCGGTGTTGGCGCCGCTGCGCTGGTGCGCCGGCGACAGCCAGGTCGCGCCGATCTCCAGCCGGCGGTGCGGCAGCGCGATGTCCATGTAACGCGTGCTGCCCATCACTTCGCCGTCGTGCTGGCGCACGATGGCAAAGGGCAGTCCCCAACCGCGCTGCTGGTCGGCCAGCGCGGCGCTGACATAGGCAGACATGTCGGCCTCGGTGTGGAGGGGCGCGGGCTGCAGCTGCCAGAGTTCTGCAAACAGGCCGGCGCGCGCCAGCGCCGGTACATGCGCCAGCGCCAGGGGCTCGAGCCGGATGTGTTTGCCGGTGAGGGTGAGCGGCGCCAGCGCCGCAGGCCCGTCCATGGTTCAGTGTGCCAGCGCCAACGCCAGGCCCGCCACGGCGGTGACAGCCACCAGCGCCGTGACGCCGGCCAGCAGCAGCAGGCGGACGCGGTTGACCTCGGCGCGGCGGATCAGCTGGGTGTTCTGCTCGGCCAGGGCCTTGATCAGTTCCGACGAGGCCAGCATCTGCTCGTGCAGCTCCTGGGTGGCGCCTTCGAGCGCCAGCACATGGGCCTGCAGCGCGGCGATGGCCTGGCCTTCGGGCGAGAGCTGCACACCGGTGCCGCTGTTGGCGGGCGGCGCCGGCGGCGGTTTCTTGCCGACGGTGCTCCAGAGTTTTTTGGCGCCGTCGGCGACCTTGGGCGCGTTCTTGATCACGTCCGACCAGGGGACCATCTGCAACACCGCCATCCATCCAATCGCCATACGCACCTCTTGTGACATCGGCCACGGTGATTGTCATCCGCGCCACCCACAGGGGGCCTGGTCAGTTTACTTGCACCGGTATTGGCAGGCGGGCCGTGCGGTCTTGCCAGAGGGTCTGCCCGGGCGCCGGATTTTCAGGCGGATGTGAGCAGCCGTACTTCCTGCGCAGCTTCGCGCAGCGCGCACACATCGGCCCCGAACAAATCCGCATGCACGGCGCGTGTGATGGCCTCCTGCGACAGCCGCTGTACGGCCACATCGAACGCGGGGTGACGCAGGCGGCCGATCGCGGCCAGCGAGCGCTGCAACTGCAGGCCGACCTCCGCCGCGCCGGCCCCATAACGGGCCAATGGCAAAAACACATCGTCCAGCATGCCGGCCTCATCGATCGCGGGAGCGCTCACGCGGTCAAACAGACGCTCTTCAGCCCCTGCATCCGAATGCAGGTGGTGCACCCAGTGCGCCAGGGTCCGCACGGCGCTCCCCATCACATCCATGGCCGTCCCCGGATCATTGACACCGGGTGACAGGGCCCGCGTGGCGATTTCCCCGAGCACCACCAAGCCGAAGCGCGGATCGTGGTCAAAGGTCCGCGAGGCGCCGATCAGCACCGCATCGCGCAGGGCTTGGCCGCGGGCTTCGTCGATCGCCTTGTCGCTGCTGATAATCAGCGTGGAAGGCTCGACAAAGGCACCCGGCAACACATGGACCTGCAGGCTGTCGTCGTGCTCCCCGGCAAGCCTCTGCAGAATGTCCATGGACACGTGCTGCACAAAGCCGGTTTCCGATGAGCGCAGGGTGTGAGGGCCTTGCGTGCCCGGGCGCAGGGGCCTGCCGCCCAGGCAGGGCCGGGACAGGCGCTGGTCCATGGCCCTGGTGGTGGCCTCCTCGACCCGCCTCAGGGTCTCGCCCATCCTGCCGAGCACCGACAGGTAGTCGATCCACCTCAGGAGCACTATCACCACCACCAGCAGGATCGCGACGGTGAAGCCGAACAGCACCAGCCGGCCGCCACCGCCATAGATCTGTGCGTTCAGGCCGATCAGCGCGATGACGCTGTAGAGGAAAGCGCCGATGAAGGTGGCCAGCGTGTTCTGGATGGTGGTGTCCTCGATCATCAGCTGCGATGCGCGGGGCGTGGCGCTGCCGGCCACCGCGGTGAACGACGACACCATGGTGCTGGCCGAAAAAATGGCCACGGTCAGCATGCTGGTGGCGATGATGTTGAGCATGCTGCCGATCGCGTCCGAACCGAGCTTGACCGCCACGTCCTCGGGGATGGCCGGGCCCAGCACCATAGCCAGCCCGACGGCCAGGATCCCCACCAGCGAAAACAGCACGCAGCGCACCCAGGTCTGGCGCATCACGCGCTGCAGCAGATAAAGCAGCTTTTCCGTCATGTTGCCAGTATCGCCAATTGGGCCGCGCGCTGCTTGCGCCGGCCGGATCAGCCGGCCGAAGCTCGAACCGGCGCCGGGCGTTCCTCGCGCCCGCCCGGGTGCACCGCAAAACGCGCCGGGTCGCGCCCGTGCACCGGCGTGTCGCTGTCGAACGACCAGCCGCCGAACTGCGTGCGCCGGTACTCGGCCATGGTCTGCGCGATCTCGGCCTGCGTGTTCATCACGAAGGGGCCGTATTGCGCCACCGGTTCGGCAATCGGTTTGCCCTGCAGCAGCAAAAACTCGGCTTCGACCTCGCCGTTGCGCAGCTCTACTGCCGTATCGGCGCGCACTTCAATCGCCGACGGGCTGCTGACGGCCTGGCCGTCGATATGGACCTGGGCGCCCTTGAAGAAGTAGAGCTGGCGCCGCGTGCCTGCGCCCGCGGCCGCCGGCAGGGTCCAGCGCGCGCCCGGCGCCATGCGGATGGTCCAGATCGCCACGTCGGCCTCAAGCTGCGCGGCCCAGGAATCGGGCGGCGGCGGCAGCGGCGCGCCGGCATCCTGCAGCCGACCGGCGATCACCGCGACCTCGGTGTTGCGGCCCGCCTCGTCGGTGGCCGTCATGCGTGGAATGTCCTGCGACCAGAACATGGTGAAGTGCGGGTCGCTCATCTTGCTGCGCGCCGGCAGGTTCAGCCAGATCTGGAACAGCTCCAGCGGGTTGTCATTCTTTTCATCGAGCAGCGGAAACATCTCGGCATGCACGATGCCCTTGCCGGCGGTCAGCCACTGCACGTCGCCGCCGCCGAAACGCGCGGTGGCGCCCAGCGAATCCGAATGGTCGATCAGCCCCTTGCGCACAATGGTC